>DASRTE010000195.1:0-13160 GCA_035656095.1 Jiangellaceae bacterium | reverse complement strand
CGATAGCCGGCCGAGCAGCGCGCCGCCGAGACGGTGCGTATACCAGGCGACACCGTGGGAGCAGATCGACTCGGTTCCCGGGATGCCGGCGCCGTCCAGCAGCACAGCAGCGCCGGGAACAGCGCCGGCGAAGTCCTCGTTTGGCTGGCCGGACTTACCGGCGCTAGTCGCCATGCTGACGTGCACCATGGGCTCCTGAGTCAGGGACACGCGCAGCCCTCGACCACCCTGAACCTCTACACCCACGCGCCGACCGACTGCTACGACACGATCAGGCGAGCGCTGGCGGCGCCTGGTGACTATCTGCTGACTTTCGAGATCAACAACGCCGAGACCGCAGCCAACCACAGCCAGTACCGCGCTGACCAGGGCAGATAATGGGTGGGCCTAAGTGGACTTGAACCACTGACCTCTTCCTTATCAGGGAAGCGCTCTAACCGACTGAGCTATAGGCCCGGGGCGCACCGACGGCGCCGCAGCAGATTACCTCACCGCCGGGCGCCGTCCCAAACCGATCAGTCGTCCTCGGCGAGGGTGAGCTCGAGGCCGCCGAGCAGGCTCGCGGACAGGTTGTAGAGGAACGCGCCGAGCGTGGCCAGCGCGGTCACCAGCACGACATCGACCACGGCGATCAGCGTGGTGAAGCCGAGCACCCGCGACAGCGCCGTGTAGTTCTCGAGTTCGAAGCCGGTGCCGGTCTCCGACGACGTCAGGTCGCGGATGAGGTCGCCGACGGCGGAGAACACACCCGCGGCATCCAGCACGGACCACAGCACAGCCACGGCCACGAACAGTGTGATGCCGATCGCGACGGACAGCAGGAAGGCGGTCTTCATCACCGACCACGGGTCGATCCGCAGCAGCCGCAACCGGGCCTTGCGGACCCGACCGCTACGGCGGGTCGCAGTCGTCGGCGTGCGACGTGCCGACGGCGGCGCGTAGGCCGTCTCCGGCCGGGCGGCCACGCTGACCTGGGTCGCGAAGGTTTCGGAGTGATCCGGCGCGGCCGGACCGACAGGGGGCACAACGACTGGTGCAACAACGGGAGCCGGTGGGGACTCAGGCGCGACCGGCGTGGCAACGGAGTCGGCACCATGCCCGGGAGCAGGGGGAGCTGGGCTGGATCCGTCGGAATCGAAGGTCGGCGGCTCGACCGGTCTACGTTCGGGCGCTCTCGTGACATCGCTAGGAGCGGCGGCCTCGTGGCGGGCCCGGACGGGTGCCGTGGCGGCCATCGCGGCGGCCGCGCCGGCGGGGGGAGCCGGGGGACGGTCGTCGGTCGGAGTCGGTGGGCTGGAGGGGAGCCCGGCGGCGGCCGCACCGGATACCGCCGCGGTGGGTGGTGGCTGCGCCGGACGGCTGGCGGGCCCGTTGGCCACGGCCTGCCCAGGATCGGCCTGGGTGTTCAGCGCGTCCTGGACGCGACGGCCCGCCTCGCGGGTGGCCTGCGCTGCCCTGGACGCCTGCGCCCGCAGCGCCGCGGCGACCTCGTATGCCGTCGACGCCTTGGTGGTGGGACTGGCCGCGTGACTCCCCCGACCGAGGCGGTCGTATGGCCCGCCCTGCGCCGAATCGTGGCCGGGTGCCTCACGCGACCCGTTGTTCGCGGGATCGACGATCGGGGAGTCGACTGCCGTGGATGCGTCGTCGTCGCGCACGTCGGGAGCCGACGGGGGGCGTCCGGTCCCGCCGTTGGTCGTCACGAGCTATCACCTTCCGAGCCCGGGGTCGGTTCCGCCGTGGCGGAGTCCGTCACCGCATCGTCCTCGGCGTTGCGAGCGATCGCAACGACGGCGTCCCCCGCGCCGAGAGCGACGTACTTCACCCCCATCGTGTCACGTCCCTTGGCCGGTACGTCACGTACTGGGCTCCGTGTCACCCCTCCGGAAGCCCTGATCGCCAAGACTTCGTCGGCCACGGTGACCACCAGAGCACCCACGAGCGAGCCACGACCTTCGTTGATCTTCATGGCCTTGATGCCCAGCCCGCCACGTCCCTGGACCCGATAGTCCTCGACCGCAGTGCGCTTGGCGAAGCCGCCGTCGGTGACGGTGAAGACGTACGACTCGGTGCCGTCGCGGACCACGGACATGGACAGCACCTCGTCGCCGGGCCGGAACTTCATGCCCACCACCCCACCGGTGGCACGGCCCATTGGGCGCAGCTGTTCATCGGTTGCGGTGAACCGGATCGCCTGCGCCTTGCGGGAGACCAGCAGGACGTCGTCGGTGGGCGAGACCAGCTCGGCACCGATCAACTCGTCGTGGTCACTGCGGAAGGCCACGGCGATGACGCCGCCGATCCGGTTGGAGTCGTACTCGGTCAGGCGGGTCTTCTTCACCAGTCCGTGCTTGGTAGCCAGGACGAGATACGGCGACTGCTCGTAGTCGCGCAGCGCCAGCACCTTGGCGATCTTCTCGTCCGGCTGGAACGCCAGCAGGTTGGCGACGTGCTGACCCTTCGCGTCGCGCGCGAGCTCGGGCAGCTCGTACGCCTTGGCCCGGTAGACCCGGCCCCGGTTGGTGAAAAACAGGATCCAGTGGTGGGTCGTGGTGACGAAGAACTGCTCGACGACGTCGTCCTCGCGCAGTTGGGCACCGCGCACGCCCTTGCCGCCGCGCTTCTGTGAGCGGTAGAGGTCGACCCGGGTGCGCTTGGCGTAGCCGCCGCGGGTGATCGTGACGACGACCGGCTCCTCGGCGATGAGATCCTCGGCGGTCAGGTCGCCCTCGGCGGCGACGATCCGGGTGCGGCGCTCGTCCCCGTACCGGTCGACGATCTCGGCCAGTTCGTCGCGGATGATCTGCCGCTGCCGGGCCGGTGAGGCGAGGATGTCGTTGTACTCGGCGATCTCGCGCATCCGTTCCTCGTACTCGTCGAGGATCTTCTGGCGCTCCAGAGCAGCCAGCCGGCGCAGCTGCATCTCCAGGATCGCGTCGGCCTGCAGCGTGTCGACGCCGAGGAAGTCGATCAGCGCGACACGGGCGTCGTCGACGGTCGCGCTGGCCCGGATGAGTGCGATCACCTCGTCGAGCGCGTCGAGGGCCTTGAGGTAGCCGCGCAGGATGTGGGCACGCTCCTCGGCCTTGCGCAGCCGGTAGCGCGTGCGACGCACGATCACGTCGACCTGGTGGGTGACCCAGTGGCGCACGAACGCGTCGAGAGGCAGGGTGCGCGGCACGCCGTCGACCAGCGCCACCATGTTGCAGCCGAACGTGTCCTGGAGCTGGGTGTGCTTGTAGAGGTTGTTTCGGACCACGGCGGCGACGGCATCACGCTTGAGCACGACGACGATGCGCATTCCGGTACGCGAGGAGGAGTCGTCCTTGAGGTCGGCGATGCCAGGCACCCGGCCGGAGTCGGCCAGTTCGGCGATCTTGCGGATGAGGGCGTCCGGGTTGACCTGGTAGGGCAGTTCGGAGATGACCAGGCAGGTGCGGCCGCGGGAGTCCTCCTCGACATCGACGACGGCACGCATGGTGACCGAACCGCGGCCGGTGCGGTACGCCTGATCGATGCCGGACGTGCCGACGATCAGCCCGCTGGTCGGGAAGTCGGGGCCCTTCACCCGCTCGAGCAGGGCGGCGAGCAGTTCCTCGCTGCCGGCATCGGGATGCTGGAGATACCAGTCGACACCGGCGGCGACCTCGCGCAGGTTGTGCGGCGGGATGTTGGTCGCCATGCCGACGGCGATGCCGCCGGAGCCGTTGACCAGCAGGTTGGGGAACCGGGCCGGGAGGACGTCGGGCTCGGAACCCCTGTTGTCGTAGTTGGGCGAGAAGTCGACGGTGTCCTCGTCGATGTCGCGGACCATCTCCATGGCCAGCGGCGCCATCTTGCACTCGGTGTAACGCGGCGCCGCCTGCTTGTCGTCGCCCCGGGAACCGAAGTTGCCCTGGCCCTGGACCAGTCGGTACCGCATCGACCACCACTGGCCGAGCCGCACGAGGGTGTCGTAGATCGCGGTGTCGCCGTGCGGGTGGTAGTTGCCCATGACGTCGCCGACCACCCGCGAGCACTTGGAGAAGGGCCGGTCGGGTCGGTAGCCGCCGTCGAACATCGCGTAGATGACTCGCCTGTGCACGGGCTTGAGGCCGTCACGCACATCTGGTAACGCTCTTCCAACAATCACGCTCATTGCGTAGTCGAGGTACGAGCGCTGCATCTCGACCTGGAGGTCGACGGGCTCGATCCGCCCACCCGGGGGCACGGCGTCGGTAGGAATGCTGATGTCGTCGGTCACGGAAGTGGTCCTAGATGTCGAGGAAGCGGACGTCGCGGGCGTTGCGCTGGATGAACTGGCGGCGGCTCTCGACGTCCTCGCCCATCAGCGTGGTGAAGATGTCGTCGGCCTGGGCGGCGTCCTCGAGCGTGACCTGGAGCAGGATCCGCTGTGAGGGATCCATGGTGGTGTCCCACAACTCGTCGTCGTTCATCTCGCCGAGACCCTTGTAGCGCTGGATCGGGTCGTCCTTGGGCAGTCGCTTGCCCAGGGACAGCCCGGCCTCGCGAAGGGCATCCCGTTCGCGGTCGGAGTAGGCGTACTCGGGCTGGACGTCGCGGCCGATCCACTTGAGCTTGTAGAGCGGCGGCTGGGCGAGGAAGACGTGGCCGTGCTCGACGACGGGGCGCATGAACCGGAACAGGAGCGTCAACAGCAACGTCCGGATGTGCTGGCCGTCGACATCGGCGTCGGCCATCAGGACGATCTTGTGGTACCGCAGCCGGTTGAGGTCGAACTCCTCCTGGACCCCGGTGCCGAGGGCGCTGACGATCG
The DNA here is from genome assembly GCA_035656095.1 of Jiangellaceae bacterium. Lineage (GTDB taxonomy): Bacteria > Actinomycetota > Actinomycetes > Jiangellales > Jiangellaceae > DASRTE01. The sequence goes on along the minus strand of DASRTE010000195.1, from coordinate 8,383 downwards.
CCTGGACCTCCTGGTTCTGCAGGATCCGATCGATGCGCGCCTTCTCGACGTTCAGGATCTTTCCCCGGATCGGCAGGATCGCCTGCACCCTCGGGTCACGGCCCTGCTTGGCCGGGCCGCCGGCGGAGTCGCCCTCGACGATGAACAGCTCGCACTCTTCCGGATCGGTCGACTGGCAGTCGGCCAGCTTGCCCGGCAGCCCGCCGCCACCGAGCAGACCCTTGCGGCTGCGGGCTGCGTCACGTGCCTTGCGTGCAGCGACCCGGGCGATCGCGGCGCTCTGCGCCTTGCGGGCCACGAGCTTGCCATCGGCCGGGTTCTGCTCGAACCAGGCGCCGAGCTGCTCGTTGACGACACGCTGGACGAAGGTCTTGGCCTCCGTGTTGCCGAGCTTGGTCTTGGTCTGACCCTCGAACTGGGGCTCGGCGATCTTGATGCTGATGATGGCCGTGAGGCCTTCGCGGACGTCGTCGCCGGTGAGGTTGACGTCCTTCTCCTTCAGCACGCCCCAGTCGCGGGCGAACTTGTTGACCAACCAGGTCAGGGAGGCACGGAAGCCCTCCTCGTGGGTGCCGCCCTCATGGGTGTTGATGGTGTTGGCGAACGTGTGCACCGACTCGGTGAACGCCGCGTTCCACTGCATCGCGACCTCGAGGCTCATCGCCTGGCTGGTCTCGCCGTTGGACTCGGCCTCGAAGGCGACCATGCTGCGGTGAACCGGGTCCTTGCCGCGGTTGAGGTGGGTGACGTAGTCGACCAGGCCGCCGTCGTACCGGTAGCGGACCTCGCGCGGTGCAGAGGTTTCGGTGCTCTCCACGTCCTCATCGGCACCGACGTCGATCTTCTCGGGACGCTCGTCGCGCAGCACGATGGTCAGGCCCTTGTTGAGGAAAGCCATCTCGCGGAACCGGGTCGAGAGCGTCTCGAAGTCGTAGTCGGTCGTCTCGAAGATGTCCTCGCTGGCCCAGAACGTGACCGTGGTGCCGGTCCGGTCACTGGGCTCGTGCCGCTGTAACGGGCGGTCGGGTGCGCCGAGGGAGTACGACTGGGTCCACCGGGAGCCGTCGCGGTGGACCTCGACGTCCAGACGGGTGGACAGCGCGTTGACGACGGAGACACCCACGCCGTGCAAGCCCCCGGACACCTTGTACCCGCCGCCGCCGAACTTTCCGCCGGCGTGGAGCATGGTGAGCACGACCTCCACGGCCGGGCGCTTCTCGGCCTGATGCTCGTCGACGGGGATGCCGCGCCCGTCGTCGACGACACGCACGCCGCCGCCGGGCAGCAGCGTGACCTCGATCGAGTCGCAGTAGCCCTGCAGCGCCTCGTCGACGGCATTGTCGACGACCTCGTACACCAGGTGGTGCAGGCCGCGCTCTCCCGTCGAGCCGATGTACATGCTCGGGCGCTTGCGGACGGCTTCGAGGCCTTCGAGAACGGTGATGTCGCTGGCGTCGTACGATGTGCTGGGCGCTGCCGTGGTGTCCGACTGCGTCACGAGTTGACGACCTCCTGCCAGGGAACAGGCCGCCCCACGACCTGCCACGGACGTCTGGAGCCCGCAGGCGGCCGGAGCGGCCTGGATGGTAGGTCAAGTCTACCCTGGCGAGGCCGGTGGACGTGCATTGAGAGGACCTCTGCGGCCGTTCTGACCCGAGAAATCGTCAGAGGTGAGTCCCCCTACCCTGGGATGAGCCCGAAAGGTTCTTCCGGCCCCGCCGACGGCGTGCCTGGTGACGCTATCGGACTGCACCGCCAATACGCTCGGACAGCGTGTGGCGTCTGACGAGCGTGACGGTGGTGGCGTGCCTGAGCCTCGGCACGTTCGGCAATGCCCTCGACTCACACTGGCAATCCGGTGGCTACACAGCCTCGGATGACTTCGCCTCCGTGGCGGCGTCGCCCGCCATTCCTGTGTCGACGAGCGAAGGCGGGATACGTCGCGAGGCGGTTCAGGTCCGGACCCAGGCGCAGGATCTCGACGGGATGGTCCTGTCACCCGCCGAGGCAGGCAGGTATCCAGCAGTCGTCTTCGTGCACGGCGCCGGCACCGACACCTGGGAAGGGTTCGAGCGCCAGGCTGAGCATTTCGCCCGGTCCGGGATCGTGGTCCTCGTCTTCGACAAGCGGACGGCCGACTACTCAACCTGGCACCGGGACTACGTCGGCATGGCCGACGACGCGCTGGCCGGTGTCAGACTCCTGCGAACCCGCGCGGACGTCGACCCCGACTCGATCGGTCTGTTCGCGGAGAGTGAGGGCACGTGGATCGCACCGGTTGCCGCAGCGAAGGACCCTCGGACCTCGTTCGTCGTTCTCATATCCGCTCCCGTCGTGTCCCCGGCGCAGCAGGCCGCCTATGCCACCAGGATGGCGCTGGACGGTATCGAGGCTCCGGAGCCTGCCCGTCGCGCTGTCCCCAAGGGGATCAGCATGGCCATGAGCGTCCCCAGCCTGCTCGACTACGCCGAATTCGAGGTCCTGCCCTGGTTGGGGCGCCTGGACCAACCCATGCTCTTCGTCTACGGGACGGCGGACACGGCTGTACCACTCATCCAGGCGCCGCAACTCGCCATCGACAGCGCTGCAGCCCACGGGAACACCGATGTCGTGGTCCGTTACTTCAACGAAGCCCAGCACGGCATCAAGATCGACGGGGATTTCGCACCTGGGTACCTGGACACCGTCGCCAGCTGGATCTCCGCCACTGCGGCCCGCCAGTCGCTGCCGGGTCCGCGCGTCGCCGGCGGACAGCCGGTCCAGACACTCTCCGCAGCAGAAGTGCAGCCCACTCGATGGTTCGACACCGCGCCGGTGCATGCGGCAGTCCTCTGCCTCGCCGTTGCCGGCTATCTCGCCGGCCCGGCCGCATCCGGTGTCGGCCGCCTTCGGTGGGGTTCGCAGGCACCCCGGCTCTCGCCCGCTCGCCGGCGGAGGCTGCGCTGGCTGCGCACGCTGGGCGTCGCCAGCCTGCTGTCGCTGGTGGCGTTCTTCGTCGGTCTGTCCCACCTCGCGCTGAACGGCCAGACCAACCCGGTCCTGACGTACGGCGCCTGGGCAGCAGTATGGGTCACCGCCGCGGGGACCTTGATGGTGTTGGCGAGTGTGCGGGTCGACGGAGGGGCCGCGGTTGCGGTTCTGGGACCAGCCGACCAGGTTGAGGGGGCGCGGATGAACGGCGTGGAAGTCGTCGCCTCTGTCGGTGCGGTGATGGGGACGATCATGCTGATGTTCGTCGTCACCTACTGGGGTGTATTCATCGGAATCTGATCCCGATGGCACGCCAGGATGCTCCACATACTGGTATAACTCGGGCGCGACAGCGCACGTTCAGTGTGCCATGCACGACGATTGACACGGCCCCGGTCATGGCTCAGCCATAGGTGTCGCGGGGACCTCGGCCCGGGACGGTGCGCGGGCCCTTCCGCCAGGTCGGCGTGTGCGGACCGAGGACGGTCACCCGCGTGACTGTGCCATCGCCGATCTCCTCGTTCAGCCGGCGGACCAGGTTCGGCGCGAGCAGCTTGACCTGGGTGGCCCACGCCGTGGAGTCGGCGCGGACGGTGAGCTCGCTCGCGGAGTACCGCTCGGGGCGGACATGGGCCGCGACATCCGGCCCGACGACCTGGTCCCAGCGCGCCACCGCGCCGTGGACGGCGAGGTCCTGACCCCAGCCGTGTTCGCCGACCAGTCTGTCGACCGCACGGCCCAGCGGCTGCGGATCACGTTCATCGCCGGAAGGCCCGCTCCATCCGGCCCCCGGTGCCCGCTTCCGTCGCGACCCGCGGCCCGAGCCCGACGCACTCCGCGCAGCCGGCCGCCCGCCGGCCCGAACCCGATCGAGAAACGCCGACGCCAACTCGGTCCCGTCCGGATCCCACCCCCCCACCCCACCGGAGGAGTCAGGACCAGCAGGCGCGGGGTCGGCCGAAGGGCGGGCAACTGAAGGCAGCGAGGTGGGGGTGGAGGGCGAGGACCGAGACACTCTCAGAGGGCTCGATGGCACGCTTTTTCCGCCATCGAGCCCGACGTCTCGGTCCTCGCCCTCCGACCCCACCGACCCCGACCCCACCGACCCCGACCCCGAGTCTCCGCTCACCGAACCCTCCGCAGCTCGCCGCCCATCACGTCGACCCTCGCACCGCTGAGAACGTCCGGCACGTCGGCGGCGACGGCGGCCGTGACCAGCACCTGCTCCGCCTCGCCCACCAGCCGAGCCAACCGGTCGCGACGGCCGGTGTCGAGCTCGGCGAACACATCGTCCAGCACGAGCACCGGGTCGTCACCGAGTGCCCGCAACATCTCGAAGGACGCCAGCCGCAGCGCCAAGGCGAACGACCAGGCCTCACCCTGACTCGCGTAGCCCTTGGCCGGCATGGGCCCCAGCCCGAGCACGAGGTCGTCGCGGTGCGGCCCGACCAGGGAGATGCCACGCTCGATCTCGTCGCGACGGACCCGACCGGTGGTCTCGAGCAGGGCGGCGGCCAGAACCTCGCGGTCGGGGGTGAGCGCAACCTCGGGCCCGAGCGACGACTTGTAGTCGAGGCGCGCGTCACCCTTGGCGATGCCCTCGGCGACGGCGTCGTACGCCTTGGCGACCAGTGGCCGGAGCCCATCGACCAACTCGAGGCGCGCCGCGAGCAGTTCGGCGCCGGCCCGGGCAAGGTGGGAGTCCCAGACGTCGAGCGTGCGCAGATCGGCAACACCGCCGCCGCTCCGGCTGGCCCGGACGGCCGCGCCGGCGGTCCTCAGCAGGGCGTTGCGCTGCTTGAGCACGCGTTCGTAGTCGGCTCGTACGCCCGCGATGCGGGGGGTGCGGGTCACCAGGAGGTCGTCGAGGAACCGGCGCCGGTCGGACGGCTCACCCTTCACCAGCGCCAGGTCCTCGGGTGCGAAGTGCACAGTGCGCAGGAGTCCGAGCACGTCGCGTGGCCGGTGCACGGGGGATCGGTTCACCCGCGCCCGGTTCGCCCGGCCGGGTGTGATCTCGACCTCGATCAGCGTCGAGCGACCGGCCTGCACGACGGTCCCCCGCACGACGGCGCGCCCGGCGCCGAGCCGGACCAGCGGAGCGTCATGGGCAACGCGGTGGCTGCCCAGCGTCGCGAGGTAGCCGATCGCCTCGGCCAGGTTGGTCTTACCTTGACCGTTCGGGCCCACCAACGCGGTCACCCCGGCCTCGAGCGGCAGGTCGGCCGCCGCATAGGACCGGTAGTCGGACAGCGACAGATGGGAGAGGTACATCGCGCTCCGGACCGGGTCAGTCCCTGGTGTCGCCGGTACCGGACGTCGGGCCGGCCTCGGCGACCTCGGCCGCCCTCATCGCATGACCACCGAACTGGTTGCGCAAGGCGGCCACGGCCTTCATCGCCGGGGACTCGTCCTGACGGGAGGCGAATCGCGCGAACAGCGCGGCCGAGATGACCGGAGCGGGGACGGCGTGGGTGATCGCCGCCTCGACGGTCCAGCGGCCCTCACCGGAATCCTCGACGTAGCCCTGGATGGCGCCCAGGTCGGGGTCCTCCTCCAGCGACTTCACCAGCAGGTCGAGCAGCCACGAACGGACCACGGTGCCTCGTGACCAGGCCTTGAGGACGCCGGGGACGTTGGTCACCACGTCGGTGGTGGCCAGCAGTTCGTACCCCTCGGCATAGGCCTGCATGAGTCCATATTCTATCCCGTTATGCACCATTTTGGCGAAGTGTCCGGCTCCGACCGGGCCGGCGTGAACGAATCCCTCGTCGCGCGGCCCCTCCGGACGGAGGGCGTCGAATACCGGCAGCAGCCGCTCGATGTCGGCATCGGCACCGCCGGCCATCAGGCCGTAGCCGTTCTCGAGCCCCCACACCCCACCCGACACTCCGCAGTCGACGTAGCTGATGTCCCGCGCGGCGAGATGCGACGCGTTGGCATGGTCGTCGGTCCAGCGTGAGTTGCCACCGTCGACCACGACGTCGCCGGCAGCCATAAGACCGGCGAGCTCGGCAACTGTCGAACGAGTCGGGCCACCGGCCGGGATCATCAGCCAGACTGCCCGCGGCGGCTGGAGCTGCTCGACCATCGCCGCGAGCGAATCGGCGTCGCGCCCCTGAGGGCTGCGGGCGTACCCGATCACGGTATGTCCAGCGCGTCGTAGCCGTTCGCGCATGTTGCCGCCCATGCGACCGAGGCCGACCAGGCCGAGTTCCATGGGTTCCCTTCCGTCGGCGCCTCGGGGTTTCAGCTGGACAGCCTGATCGGCATCGCCAGATACCGGTAGCCGGGAATCGGGTCGGCGTCGGCGTTCTCGGCTCCCTGGATCACAGCCGGCTTGAGTGGTTCGGTGAACGAGAGGTGGGCGAACGGAGCGTCCACGGCCTGGAGACCGTCGAGGAGGTACCCCGGGTTGAAACCGGTGGCGATGGCCGGACCGTCGACCGAGCTCGGCAAGGCCTCGGAAGCCTGGGCGTCTTCGCCGCTACCCGCCTCCAGCACGACCTGGCCGTCCTCGAAGCTCAGCCGGATGGGAGTGTTGCGTTCGGCGACCAGCGCGACTCGCTTGACCGCCTCGATGAGGTCGACCATCTGGACTCGCGCGACCGTGGCGGTCTCGGCCGGGAACAGGCGCCGGTAGTTGGGCACCCACTCGCCGTCGATGAGCCTGCTCGTGGTGCGTCGGCCGCCGGCCGCGAAGCCGATCAGGCTGTCGTTCGCCGAGCCGGCGAGGGCAACGCTGACCTCACCTTCGGTGCCCAGCGTCTTGGCGGTGTCGACGAGGGTGCGCGCCGGAACGAGCGCGATCGCCGAGACCTCTGGGCGAAGCGGCCGCCAGGTCAGCTCGCGCACGGCGAGGCGGTAGCGATCGGTCGCCGCAAGCGTGACCGTCTCACCCTCGATCTCGATCCGGATGCCGGTCAGCGTCGGCAGCATGTCGTCACGTCCGGCGGCGACGGCGACCTGACTCACCGCCTCCGCCAGCAGCGCTCCGCCGACGGTTCCGGACGACTCGGGCAGTTCGGGCAGCTCGGGATACTCCTCGACGGGGAGCGTCTGCAGCGTGAAGCGTGCGCTACCGCAGGTGATCACGACCTTGGTGCCGTCGGAGGTCAGGTCGACCGGACGGTCGGGCAACGAACGGCCGATGTCGGCCAGGAGGCGACCGGAGACGAGGACGGTACCCGGGTCGGCCACCTCCGCCCCGACCGTCACGCGTCCGGACACCTCGTAGTCGAACGACGAGAACGTCACGGCACCATCGGCGGCGTCGATCCGCAAGCCGGCGAGTACCGGCACGGTGGGACGGTTGGGCAGCGTGCGGGCGGTCCAGGCGACCGCGTCGGCGAGTACATCGCGTTCGAGCCGGAACTTCACCGCGTCACCGTCCTCCATACGGGCACTGCCCGTCTTGCCGTCGATGTCTCGAGTCGTTCACCGCAGGTCGGGGCACATACTTCCACGCGGCAATGACATCCGGCCGGTCGGCGGCATCGTCCACATTTCCCTGGAAGGGTAGATGTCCGTTCTCGGAGATGAGAGTTGTCGTCACGTCATCGTCATAGCACCCGTGGACAGTGTGGATACAGTGCATCTGCCCAGGTCGGGAGCATTGTGACCGTTCCCGAGCACTGTGGATTCGATGGTTGCCGGTGGGTGGACGCAGGAGCCGTGTCCACCGCTCGCCTGCCGTCGTCCCACCCGGGTCCCCCGCTCCAGCCGCCGTGTCCACAGAGTTTTCCACAGGCTGTGTGAAGTGGATCACGACTGTCGTGCCTGCTGCTTGATCCGGTTGGTCAGCTCCGTCACCTGGTTGAAGACACTGCGCCGTTCGGACATCAGGTGGCGGATCTTGCGCTCGGCGTGCATCACCGTCGTGTGGTCGCGGCCCCCGAACTGTTGACCGATCTTCGGCAGCGACAACTCGGTGAGCTCGCGGCACAGGTACATCGCGATCTGACGAGCGGTCACCAGAACCCGGCTGCGGCTGGAACCCTGCAGGTCCTCGATGGTGAGTCCGAAGTAGGCGGCCGTCTGCGCCATGATGGTCGCGCCAGTGATCTCCGGACCGGCGTCGGTGGGGACCAGGTCGCGCAGGACGACCTCGGCAAGAGCGAGGTCGACGGGCTGGCGGTTCAGGCTGGCGAACGCGGTGACCCTGATGAGCGCTCCCTCGAGCTCGCGGATGTTGGTCGCGATCCGGCTGGCGATGTACTCGAGGACGTCCGGCGGGACGTTGAGGTGGTCCTGGTCGGCCTTCTTGGACAAGATCGCGATACGCGTCTCGAGGTCGGGTGGTTGGACGTCGCAGATCAGGCCCCACTCGAACCTGTTCCGCAGCCGATCCTCGAGCGCGGAGAGTTGCTTGGGTGGCCGGTCGGAGGTGATGACGATCTGCTTGGTCGCGTTG
>DASRTE010000194.1:0-10345 GCA_035656095.1 Jiangellaceae bacterium | reverse complement strand
CGCCGCGTAGCCGAACAACAGGATGGTGGTCATTCGAGTGCGTCACGCAGTTTCGTGATCTCGTCCGGGCTCAGCCGCTCGACGAAGCCGAGCAGGGCTGCGGTCCGGTCGCTGGACTCGCCGAGCGCGTCTTCCAACAGGTCGCCGACGTACTCCTCGCGGGTTCTCGCCGGGCGGTAGATGTACGCCCGGCCGGACAGCTCGCGACTGAGCACGCCCTTCTTATGGAGATTGTCCATGACCGTCATCACGGTGGTGTACGCCACCGAGCGGTTCCGATGAAGGTCTTCGAAGACGTCGCGCACCGACGTCGGCCGGTCCCATGTCCAGAGCCGGTCCATGACGGCCGATTCGAGCTCGCCGAGACGTCGCACCACGACACGCGATCGTATCGGTCCGCAGGCGAACGAAGGAGGCCTTGGCCGGGGGGACAAGGGGTTTCCCCGGCCAAGGCCCCGTCTCCCTTCGGCGCCTACAGCTCAGGCTGGAAGATGTAGAGGCCGAAGTCCCGGTCGCTGGCCAGGACGTACTGCTCCTTGCCGATGTTGTGGACCTCGACGCCCCAGAAGTTGTTGCCGCCCTCGTCGATGAAGGCGCCGACCTCTTCCAGGCCGTCGTTGCCGTACTCGAGGATGCGGAACCCGCCGGAGTAGTGGCTGACGTAGGCCAGCTTCCTGCCCGGGTTGGGGTCGATCGCCACCTCGTGCACCGACAGGTCGCCGAACCCGGTCGCGAAGGCCGGGTCCTGGGACTCGGGGATCGCGAACGTGTCGATCTGCCGGATCGAGCCGGGCTCGCCCACGTCACCGGGGATCTGCGTGCGGAACAGCCGGATGTAGCCCCAGCCGTCGAACACCGCCTCGATCGTGGTGGACGCGACCGGCGAGCCGGCGGCAGGCGAGTTCGTCGTGCACGCGTTGTCCGCTATCACGCCGGGAACCTGGAGGAGCTGCAGCCCGGCCAGCCGGTTGACGAACACGAACGGGATGTCGCCCGCCGCCAACATCGTGACCTGACCCATGCAATCCGGCCGCACCGCGTTGAGCACGATGCCCGCGTCGTAACCCGCGGCGACGATGTTGTCCAACTTCTCCTGGAAAGTACACACGCCGCGCTCCACCAGCGCGACCCCGTCACCCGGCGGTGGCGGGCTGGCGGTGCAGGCCAGGCCGACGAACGTCGGCGTGCCCGAGATGCTGGTGTCCGCGTCGACGGGTGGTGTGTCCGAGGCCGACGTTGCCGTGTACCCGGTGCCCGCATACGGGCCAGACGTGATCGTGGCGACGACCCGGAACGGGTTGAAGTCCTCGTCGGTCGCCACCAGGAACCGGTCGTCCGGCGACAGCTCGGACTGGTGACCGTTGCCCTCCGGCGAGATCTCGTGCCCGCGGGCCAGCCGCTCCTCGTCGAGTTGCGCGTAGTCCGACTCGGCGATCAGAGTGACGTTCCCCGGTGCCGGGTCGGTCACGTCGAGTAGCACGTAGCCGCCGTCCCAGTAGCTCATGTTCATCACGTACCGCGAGCCGACCCGCTTCACCGACATGTCGTGGGAGAAGACCGAGGTCAGGTTGGGCGGAGAGTCCTGCGCGACGTTGAACGGCGGCTCGGCGAGGTCCAACGTGTCGTTGACCAGCACCGGGCTGCGCGGGTCGGTGACGTCGAGGATGTCGACGTCGGTCAGTTCCTCGTCGTCCACCAGCACGACATACGTGCGACCGGTCTCATGGTTGGTCCACGCGAACTGGCTGTGCGTCTGGTTGGCCTGGTCGTCCATCCCACCCGCAGGGTTGGTGTAGTCGCCGGCGTGCGCAACCAGCAGTTCCGGCTGCGTCGCGTCCGTCACGTCCCAGATGTTGATGCCGCCCCGGGTGTTCGGCGCCGTCGGAGCCGGCGCTCCAGGGCAGGTCTCGTTCTGGTGCATGAACAGGACACCCTGGAAGAACTCGTTGTCCATCTCGATGACATCGGAGCCCTCACCGGCGTAGTTGCCCTCTCCCGTCGGCATGAACGCACTGGCCACCTCGAACGGGTCGGCCGGGTCCGAGATGTCGATGACGTGGGCTCCTGTCTGTGTGCACGTCGGATCCCGGAACGCGGTCAGGAACGCGTGGTTGCCGTACGCCGAGACATCGGCGACCCGGCCGTCGTTGCCGGCCCCCGAGGGGTTGGTGACCTCGGCCTTGCCGATCAGGTCGACACCCTCGCTGACCGGCGGCAGGTGTCCCTCGCTCTGGCCGTGCTGGTCGCCGTGGACGACCCCCTCGCCGGGGAACATCTCCCGGCCCCCGGCATCAGGATGGTCGGGATGCGCCACTGCCACTGGGGTCGCCACCAGCAGCGCCGCTCCCGTCAGCGCGCCCAATACGCTTCGCCTCATCATACCTCCCGGTAGTACTACTGCCGTTCGTACGGCGCGAACCCAAGCATGGCGCAGTTTGCGCCGCCGTCAATAGTCATGGCGCCGCCGTCCTCGCGTCGGCAGCAGATGTGTCCCAGGCGCACGGCATGATCGGGGTCGGAACGAGGGGGTGGCCGGGTGTACGTCGTCGACGGACGCATGGTGCTGAGCCCGACGGACCTGGTCGGGCACCTCGCCTGTCCGCACCTGACGACGCTGGAGCGTGAGGTCGCGTTCGGCCTTCGCCCTCCGCCGGACGGCGACGATGCCGGCGCCGCCCTCATCCGTACTCTCGGCGACGCTCACGAGCGGTCGGTGGTCGACGAGATGCGCAACCGGCTCGACGTCGTCGAGATCCCCCGCACCGACGACCTCCCGGCCGCCGAGCAGCTGACGCTGGACGCCATGAAGCGCGGCGCCGACGTCGTCTACCAGGCCACGTTCTTCGACGGCCGCTGGCGCGGCCACGCCGACTTCCTGATCCGCAACGATCAGCGCCCCAGCGGGCTGGGCGACTGGTCCTACGACGTCGCCGACACCAAGCTCGCCCGCCACCTCAAGGTCGGCGCCCTGCTGCAGATGGGCGTCTACGCCGGCCGGCTCGAGACGCTGCAGAGCGCGCCACCCGAGAGCCTCACCGTCATCCTCGGCAGCGGCGAGCACGTCAGCGTCCCCCACGTCGACGTCGCCGCGTACACCCGCCGGACCGTCCGCGACTTCGAGCACTGGCTCGACGACGCACCCACGACGTACCCGGTCCGCGTCCCCCACTGCGACATCTGCCCGTGGGCCCAGCAGTGCCGGCAGCGGTGGCGGGCCGACGACGACCTCGTGCTCGTCCCGCAGATGCGGCGCAGCCAGCGCGAGCAGTTCCGCGAAGCCGGGATCGGCACGGTCACACGCCTCGGCGCCGCGACGGAGGCAGACCTTTCCGGCGTCGGTGCCGTCGGCGACGCCGCCCGCAGGAAGCTCGCGGCGCAGGCCCGCCTGCAGGTCGCGGCGCGCGCCCTGCCGGTCCCGCCGCACGAGCCGGTCCTGCCGGTGGAAGCCGGCCGCGGCCTCACCCTGCTGCCCGAGCCCGACGCGGGCGACCTCTTCCTCGACCTCGAGGGGGACCCGTTCTACGGCGACGAGGGCATCGAGTACCTCTGGGGCGTCACCGACATGGGCGATGAGTTCACGGCCTGGTGGGCGCACGACCCGGCGGCCGAGCGCCGGGCCTTCGAGCAGGCGGTCGACCACCTCATGGCCACCTGGGAACGCCATCCGGGCATGCACGTCTACCACTACGCGTCCTACGAGCCGACCGTCCTCAAGCGCCTCTCCCAGCGGTACGGCACCCGCCTCGACGAGGTCGATGCACTGCTCCGCGGCGAGCGGCTGGTCGACCTCTACGCCGTCGTCCGCCAGGGGCTACGCATCGGCGTGGAGTCGTACTCGATCAAGTCGCTCGAGCAGCTCTACAGCCCCGCGGCGCGCGCGGGCGCGCAAGTGAAGGACGCCGGGTCGAGCATCGTCGAGTACGAACGCTGGCGGCAGCAGGGCGAGCAGTCCATCCTCGACGCGATCGGCGCCTACAACCGCGACGACTGCATCAGCACCCGCCGCCTCCGCGAGTGGCTGGAGGCGCGCCGCGACGAGGTGCGCGCCGCCGGACACGACGTGCCCCGGCCCGACGGCTCCGTCGTGCAGCCGGCCGAGCACTACCGCGAGCCCGACCCCGAGTTCGTCGCCGCCGAGGCGGCTCTGACAGCAGGTGTGCCGGACGATCCCACGGCGCGCACCGCCGACCAGCACACCCGGGCGCTGCTGGCGAATCTGCTGCAGTGGCACCGCCGCGAGAACCGGGCCGAGTGGTGGGAGTACTTCCGGGTCCGCAAGCTCACACTCGACGAGCTCGTGGACGACCCCGCCACCCTCGGCGGTCTGTGCGATCCCGTACTCGTCAGGCAGGAGAAGCGCTCAGGCGTCTGGCGCTATCGGGTGCCTCCGCAGGAGTGCCGGATCCGGCTGGGCGACCGGGTCGACCACGCCCGGCCCGGCGGCGCCGGCAGCAGCGAGCTCGTCGGTCTCGACCTCGAGCAGGGCTGGGTCGAGCTCAAGCGCGCCCTCGTCAACGTGAGCCCACACCCGGCCGGGCTCCTCCCGCCGTCGCCAGTCGACGCCCGGGTGCCCGCCGCGGCGTTGCTGCGCGTCGGACGGTGGGTGGTCGACCACGGGCTGGAGGCCGACGGTCCGTACCGCGGCGTCCGCGACCTGCTGCTCGGCCTGCCGCCGCGGCTGCCGGACGGCGTCGCGCTGCGGCACGATGGAGAGGACGGCGTCAGGGCCCTCTACCGGGTCGCACGGCACTTGCGCGGCGCCCTCCCCGTCCAGGGGCCGCCCGGCTCGGGCAAGACCTACGCCGGGGCGCACGCGATCCTCGAGCTGGTCCGGTCCGGCCGGACGGTCGGCATCAGCGCGCTCAGCCACCGCGTCATCACCCACCTGCTCGACGCCGTCATGACCCTCGACGACCGGAGCGGCCGCCTGGTGCGAGCCGTCCAGAAGGCCGACGACGACGCCAGCACGCACGACCGGGTCACGGTGACGTCCAGCAACACCGAGGTCGAGACCGCCCTCGCGCTCGGCACCGCCAACGTCGTGGCCGGCACGTCGTGGCTGTTCGCCCGCGACGGGGTCCACGTCGACGTCCTCGTGGTCGACGAGGCCGGCCAGCTCTCGCTCGCCAACGCCGTCTCGGCGGGAGTGGCCGCGGACGGGTTGATCCTGCTGGGCGACCCGCAGCAGCTCCCCCAGCCCGCCCACGGCATCCATCCCGACGGCACCGGCGTCTCCGCACTCGAGCATGCCCTCGGCGAGCACGACACCGTGCCACCCGACCGCGGCCTGTTCCTCGAGACCACCCGGCGGATGCACCCCGCCGTCTGCACGCCGGTCTCCGCGCTGTCCTACGAGGGCCGCCTGCGCCCGCACGCGGGACTCGAGAACCAGGTCGTCGGCGGCGAGGACGAGCTGGCCGGAGCGGGCCTGCGCTGGCGGCCGGTGCGGCATACCGGCCGGTCGGTGGAGTCCGCGGAGGAGATCGGCGTCGTCGCCGAGCTCGTCGACCGGTTGGCCGGGCGGCCGTGGACCGACACGACCGGCACCACGCACACCCTCGGCCCCGACGACATCCTCGTCGTCGCCCCGTACAACGCGCAGGTGGCACGTCTGCTGGCACGCCTGCGGGGACGCGCCCTGGTCGGCACCGTGGACAAGTTCCAGGGGCAGCAGGCGCCGGTGGTCATCGTGTCGCTCACCACCTCGTCGGCGGCCGACGCACCGCGGGGCGTCCACTTCGTGGCCAACCGCAACCGGCTCAACGTCGCGGTGTCACGGGCACGCTCGCTCGCGGTCCTCGTCGGCAGCCCGGCCCTGCTGTCGTCTCCGGTTACCAGCCTCGAGCAGCTACGTGGCGTCAACGCGCTCTGCACCCTGGTCGAGGCGTCGACCTGAGGCGCCGCCCTACGGCATGCGACCGCGCGGCCGGAGCCGGCTGTTGGGCAGCGGCGGAGCCGGCAGCCGGTTGCCGGCGTATCCGACGACCGTCCCGAACTGCGTGCCCGACTCCCACTCCTCGCGGAACCGCACGATCTCGTCGTGGTCGCGGCCGACGAAGTTCCACCACATCACGATCTGCTCGTCGAACGGTTCGCCACCGATCAGCAGCAGCCGGCTCGGGTGCCCGGTGCTGAGTGTCAGCCCCGATCGGCCGCTACCGAGGTAGAGCAACGGGCCGCCGTCGAGCGCGACACCGTCGACGTCGACGCCCCCGGAGAGCACCAGTGCGCCGTACTCGAAGTCGGGCCGGAGCGGCAGCGTCGTAGCGACGTCGGCAGCGAGGGTGACCTCCGCGCCGACCAGCGGGCTGTAGAGCTGCGCCGCTGAGCTGGTCCCGTCGAGCTCGCCCATGATCACCGTCGTCGACACGCCGTCGTCGGAGAGCACCGGCAGGTCGGCGTGATGCTCGAAATGCGGGTCGACGCCCCGGTCGCGATCCGGTAGGGCGACCCACAACTGGACGCCGTGCAGGATCGGGGGACGGTCGGCCGGCGACTCCTCCGAGTGCGAGATGGCACGACCGGCGGTCATGAGGTTGAGCTGACCCGGCCGGACCAGCTGGCGGTTGCCGAGGCTGTCGCGATGCAGGACGTCGCCGCCGACGAGCCAGCTCACGGTCTGCAGGCCGGTGTGCGGGTGCGGCGGCACCTGCATCCCCGCTCCACCGACGACGTTCTCGGGACCGTAGGCGTCGACGAAGCACCACGCGCCGATCATGCGGCGGTCTCGGTGCGGGAGCGTCCGGGTGACCTCCATCCCCCGCGGTCCGAGCATGACCTCGCGGCCGACGAGCAGTTCGTGCACGGGCCCGGCAGCGCCATCTGCCGGGCCGGCGCAGACCGTCTCGTCCGGTGCCAGATCGAGATTGCTCACGCCCCGACAGTAACTCCGCCACCTGGCTCCAGCCTCGATATCGAGTCACCAGGGCCGAAGGCAGACGCGACCCACCTGCGGAGTGGCGGATCGGAACGCCGCCGCGTTTCGGGGAAGGGTGCTACCGGCCGCGGAACCCCTGCATGGTCCGCGGGCGGGCCGACTAGAGCTTGGTGACCTTGGCGTTGGGGTAGGCGACCCGGCGCACATGGGCTCCGAAGTCCACCAGCACCATGCCGTCGCCCTCGAAGCCGATCACACGGCCGAGGCCGTGCCGGTCGTGCGTCAGCCGATCGTCGATCGCGAGGGGCGCGACGGGCGGCGGAGGCGGAGGAGCGACGTTGAACGGGCTTGCCGGGAAGACCGACGGTCTTACGGCGGAGCGAGATGTCATAGGCCCAGTCTGCTCCCTGCGGCCGCCGTCGTCACGGCAGGTGTGCATCAATTCTGCATCAGACGCTGCACGGGTAGATGCACCGTGCATCGCCCGCGTCAGCGCACCCCCGGACTGTTCTTCCCCCGGTTGTTCTTGTAGTGACGGCGCAGTTCCATGTGCCGCTGCTTCCAGATGGCGACCTCCTGGGCCCGCAGCCGGGCGTCGGCCCGGCGGGCCTGGAACGCCGCCTCCCGGCCCAGCTTGCGCCAGCTCGCCAGGCGGCGTTCGTCCAGCTCACCATCGTCGACGGCGGCGAGCACCGCACATCCCGGCTCGGTCAGGTGCGCGCAGTCGCGGAAGCGGCAGGCCGCGGCCAGCTCCTCGATCTCGGGGAAGGCGGTGGCCACCGCGTCCTGGTCGGCGACCAGGCCGACCGCCCGCAGGCCGGGCGTGTCGAGGACGACGCCGGTGCCCGGCAGCACGACCAGCTCACGGTGGGACGTGGTGTGCCGGCCCTTCCCGTCGACCTCGCGCGTGCGCGCAGTCGGCATCACCTCGGCGCCCGCGAGCAGGTTGGCCAGCGTCGACTTCCCCGCCCCCGACGGTCCGAGCAGCACGAGCGTCCGCCCGGGCGCGAGGTACGACCGTACGGCGTCCATCCCCTCGCCCGTGGTGGCGCTGACCGCCACCACGTCGACACCGGGAGCGGCGGCGGCGACCTCGGCTCGCATGCCGTCCGGGTCAGGCACCAGGTCGGCCTTGGTGAGCAGGACCAGTGGCTGCGCCCCGCTCCCCCAGGCCAGCACCAGCAGCCGTTCGATCCGGCCGATCTCGGGCTCGGGGTCGAGATGCTCGACCACGACCACGAGGTCCACGTTGGCGGCCAGCGCCTGGGCGTTGGACGTGGTGTCGGCGCTGTCGCGGACCACGCAGGTGCGGCGCTCGAGCACCGCCTCGATCGTCGTGCGGTCGTCCGGCCAGTGGCGCAGGGCGACCCAGTCGCCGACGGTCGGCGCGGCGGTGCGGTGGGTCGCGAGGGAGGCGAGGATGTCGCGACCGAGCGACGCACGCAGCGGACCGTCGGCGCTGACCAGGTCCGCGCCACCGCGGTCCACCCGGCTCACGCGGGCAGGGAGGTGGTCATCGGAGAACGGCGCGAATGCCGAGGCGAAGGAGGCGTCCCAGCCGAGGTCGGCGAGGGACATGGAGTGGAACTGGGACACGGGTGGGACCTCTCGGGAGGATCCGGGTCCCGGCCGCGTGGCGGCGACGGTCAGTGCTGAAGGAACCCGGAGGCGGGCTGGCATGCGGACACGACGAACGGGTTCATCACTGCCCCACCTCCTTCTCGTAGCCGCGGACGCCGAAGCCGGCGTCGGGACCACCCAGGGTAACCGGCACAGCCCTGGCGTCGCGAATGGGTTTCCCGCGCGCGTACCGTGAGGCCGTGACGCACGCGGTGAGCAACCAGCCGCCACCCCTGGTGGACCGCGACGCCTTCGCCGACGACCACGCCCTGGTCGAAGCCGTCCGACGGCACGGTGCGAATGATGCTCTGCCCCGCCTGCACGACCTCGGCATGCTGGCGGGATCGCCCGAGGCCCAGGGACTCGCCGTCGAGGCCGACACGCATTCCCCCGTGCTGCGGACACACGACCGCTACGGGAACCGCATCGACGAGGTGACCTTCCACCCGTCCTGGCACGCCATGATGACGACGGCCGTGGCGTTCGGGCTGCACGCCGCGCCCTGGTCGTCGACGGAGCCGGCCGCACACGTCACACGCGCGGCCGGTTTCCTCGTCTGGAGCCAGGTCGAGGCCGCCCACCTCTGCCCCGTCTCGATGACGTACGCGGCGGTGCCGGCGCTGCGCACCGACGCGGGGACCGCGGCCGCCTGGGAGCCGCGGCTGACCTCGCCGGAGTACGACCCCGGCATCCGCCCGCCGGCGGAGAAGCGCGGCTGTCTCGCCGGTATGGCGATGACCGAGAAGCAGGGCGGATCGGACGTCCGGGCGAACACGACCGCCGCCGAGCCGACCGGCGACGGTGGTTGGTACACGCTGAACGGTCACAAGTGGTTCTGCTCGGCGCCGATGAACGACGTGTTTCTCGTCCTCGCGCAGGCACCGGGCGGGCTGACCTGTTTCGTCGTCCCCCGGATGCTCGACGACGGCACCCGGAACGCGTTCCGCCTCCAGCGGCTGAAGGACAAGCTGGGCAACCGTGCCAACGCGTCCGCCGAGGTCGAGTTCGATGGAACGCTGGGCGTGCGCCTGGGCGAGGAGGGGCGCGGCGTCGCGACGATCATCGAGATGGTCGCGGCCACCCGGTTGGACTGCGTGCTCGGATCGGCCGCGCTGATGCGCCGCGCGGTGGCCGAGGCCACCTGGCACGCCGCGCACCGGTCGGCGTTCGGGGGACTGCTGGCCGACGCCCCGCTCATGCAGGTGGTGCTGGCCGATCTCGCGGTCGAGTCCGAGGCTGCGACGGCGCTGGCCATGCGGCTGGCCGCGTCGGTCGACGGTGTGGACGATCCGCAGGAGCGGGCACTGCGCCGCGTCGGCCTGCCGGTGGCGAAGTACTGGGTCTGCAAGCGGACGCCCGCCCTGGTCGCCGAGGCACTCGAGTGCCTCGGGGGCAACGGCTACGTCGAGGAGAGCGGCATGCCGCGGCTGTACCGGGAGGCACCGCTCAACTCGATCTGGGAAGGCGCGGGGAACATCCAGGCGCTCGACCTCATGCGCGTGCTCGCCCGCGAGCCAGACGCCGTGGCCGCGTGGCATGCCGAGGTCGAGGCCGCGAAGGGGGCCGACCGACGGCTGGACGCGTGCCTGGACGACACCGACGCCGCGCTGCGCGACGTGGCGCGAGACCCGGTCGGGTCGACCCACCTGGCCCGGCGGTTGGCGACTCGGATGGCGCTGCTCCTGCAGGGTTCGCTGCTCGCCCGGTTCGCACCCGCCCCGGTCGCCGACCTGTTCTGCGCGACCCGGCTGGACCGGCCGGAGGGGACGTTCGGCGCCCTGCCGGCCGGCTTCGACGTCGGGGCGATCATCGCCAGGGCCACCCCGGAGCCGCTGTGATCTGCGCGGC
>DASRTE010000193.1:0-7868 GCA_035656095.1 Jiangellaceae bacterium | reverse complement strand
CGGTGAAGACGACCTGCGGGGCGCCGACGGCGTCCGAGCCAGCCCGCAGTGCGGTTCGTCTTCGGCCCGACCACGGGCACGCGCGACGATGACGCCGCCGCAGACCCGCCCTTGGTCCTTGCCCATGTGCGTGAGCAGGTTGCGCCCGTTGGCGTCGCCGACGGCGTACAGCCAGCCCTCTCGACGCGCTGGGCGCGCAGGCTGTCATCGACGGGGACCGGCTTTCTGGATCCAGCCCGACGGTGTGGAGGCCGATGTCGTCGGTGTTGAGGGTCCGACTGGCCGCCACGAGCAGTTCGTCCGCCTCGATGCTCATCCCGTCAGAAAGCGTGATGCTGGCCGGAGCGTGGTCACTTTTCCGGGACACCTCGGCAACGCTGGTCCCGGTGCGGATGTCGACCCGGCTTCCGCCAGACCGGCAGCCACGAGCTCACCAGCGAACGGTTCCATCCGCTCGAGCAATCTCGAGCCGCGGACCAGCATGGTCACCTCGGCGGCCCCGAGACCCTTGACTGCGTGCGACATCGGGGGACGAGGTGCGAGTCGCCTGTCGTTCCCGACCATCTCCCTCATGGCGCCTGTGTCTTCTCGGCGATGAAGGCGAACTTCCGCACTCGTCCTTCCCGCAGCCACTCGCTCCAGAGCTGATGCGCGGCCAGCAACTCGTCAAGGGCGCTGCGTCCGAATTGCGCGGCGATGTCCGACGCATTGGCGGCGAACGCATTGATCAACGAGTCGACCACGGCACGGTGGGACTCAGTGCACTCGTCTCGCCGGCGAACCCGCAGGCCGACCCGCTCCAGGCAGGAGAGCATGTCCGGTAGGGGAATGAGCCATACCGTGTCGGCGTCGGGCATGCTTGCTCGTTCCGCCGTCGTCAGGGGTTCACCCTCCTCCATGGTGAAAGCGAAGCATCCGCCTAACTTCAGCGCCGAGGAGATCTCGCGTAGCAGGACCTCCTTGTCCGGGAAGGCGAGCATGGTTTCCAGCAGAAGCACCACGTCAAAAGAGCCAGGAGGCACCGGAGGGATCTGAGCGACCTCGAAACGACACCCAAGGTCGCCGGCGCGCTTGCGCGCGATGTCAACTGCCCTGGCGGACGAGTCCACTCCCACATAGGTGCATCCCAGTTCCCGAGTGATCAATCGTCCTGGACCGGCCACTCCGCAGCACAGGTCCAGCACGAAGACCCCGGGAGCGACACCGGCCCCAACGGCCAAGGACAGGATTGCGCTTGCGCGCATGAAGCTTTCCTGACCGACGAACTCACCAGGGCTGTACGCCGACAGCCGGGCCCGCTGCAGGGCCCCGGTGGAAAAGAGCGCGCTCATCCTGCTAATGGCTTCCCGTGCGAATGCTGTTGATGGCCAAGACGTGGGCGTGTCTATAGGTACAGACAGTTCGACGTTGGTTGCTGGTGTCGGGTTCATTGGAGGTGAGGCATGACGACCGGACAGGTCCGGGCCAGCTCCGAGTGGCTGAGGTTGCGCGAGCCGGCCGACGCGGCAGCCCGCGCACCCGAGCTCATTGAAGAGGTCCGGTCCGTCCTGCCGACCGACGGCAGGACGGCCATTCACGACCTCGGTTGCGGTGCCGGGTCGATGGCCCGTTGGCTCGCCGTGCAGCTGACCGGACCGCAACACTGGGTCATGTACGACCGTGACGCCGAGCTGCTCACCCTGGCCGCCGCGGATCCGCCGGGCGAGGCCTCCGACGGCGCTCCGGTCACCATCGAGACACGTCGGTGCGACATCACCCGGCTGGAACCCGGGGAGCTGGCGGGCGCAGCCCTCATCACTGCCTCTGCCCTGCTGGACATGATGACCGTGGAGGAGCTCGAACGACTTGTCGCCATCTGTGCTTGGGCGAACTGCCCCGTGCTGATCGCCCTCAGCGTCACTGGTCGCGTCGAAATCACGCCCATCGAGCCGTTCGACCAATGCGTCGCAGACGCGTTCAATGCCCACCAGCGACGCACAACCGCCGCTGGAAGGTTGCTCGGTCCCGATGCGGTCGGCGCCGCGGTGGACGGTTTCACCCGGCTGGGCGTCGACGTCCTGACCCGCCCAAGCCCATGGCGGCTCGGCCCCGATCAGGCCGTTCTGGCGGCTGGGTGGTTCACCGGCTGGCTGGCCGCGGCCTGCGAGCAGCGACCGGAGCTCGGCGCTCCGTCGTACGCAAGGCGACGATTGGCCGAGGCAGCCGCTGGCCGGCTGTCGGTCACGGTGCACCACGAGGATCTGCTGGCGCGGCCGAGATGACGCTCGGAACTCGCCTGGCAGTCCGCGCCTTACGCCTCGGCGTCGAGCCGTTCGGCGCGTGGAAGGTCGAGCGTGTGTGCGCCTCGTCGGGCCTTCGTGGCCAGGTAGCGAGCGTTGGTCGCGTTGATGTCCACCGCGGTCGGCATCCGCGCCACGACGGTCACTCCGAGCCGCTCCAGCTGGGCCGCCTTGTCCGGGTTGTTGGCCAGCAGGGTGACCCGGTCCAGGCCCAGGGCACTCAGCAACTGGGCGCGACCATATAGTCGCGCCCGTCCAGCCGCAAGTTGTCGTTGCGGACGGTGGCGGCGCCCACAAGGATCGCTTCGCTGTCTGCGCGCACGGGCGTCGACCCGATCGAGGTCGGCATCGTTGGACAGGACCAGACGTTCGTCGGTGGCGGTGTCGAGGTAGCCGTCGATCGACATCCCGCAGATGAGCAGTGTGCAGGGGTGTTCAGGCATTGGCGACGCCCGCTACTCGCTCCCGCTGCGAGTTGGTCAGGTCGATCGCACCGTCCCGAGCGCGCCGTCGCGCGGCCACCAGCACGATGGCTCCGGGCAGGGTGGCGACGAGCGCGAGCACGCCATACGCCGCGGCGACGGTGACGCCCTCCGCCTCGCTCAGCCCGACCGCGCCGAACGCCCAGGCGGCCGCGGCCTCGCGCGGGCCCCAGCCTGCGATATTCGTCGGCACCGCCGAAGCAAGCAGCACGACCAGGGCCAGTGGCAGCAGCCGACCTGCAGGCACGTCCGTCCCGGTCGCCTGCACCGCGACCTGGAAGACCGCGACGTGGCCCAGCAGGGCGACGGTGGAGGCGACCACGATGCCGGGCCAAGCCCGCCTCGGGAGGACCGCTACGCGGAGGTCGGTGGTGATGGCGCGCGCGATACGTGCCGGGAGGCGCCCTGGGTTCAGGTGCACGAGTACGACGACCAGCGCGACGCCGACGACAGCCGTGACCACGCAGGCGACCGCAAGACGTTGAGAGCCTGCGGGCCGGGCCAGCAGGAGCAGGACGGCCACTGTTAGCACCGTCTGTACCGCCTGCCCCGACGCACGCTCCCACGCGACCGATCGCAGGCTCCGCCCCAGATCACCGACGGCACGCCCGTGGCGCACGCCCCGGTGCACATCACCCAGCACCCCGCCGGGCAATGTGGCATTGAGGAACTGGGACCGGTAGTAGGCGCCCACCGCTGTCCGCAGTGGCACATCGACACCGAGCCCGGCCGCGACCAGCCTCCACCGCCACGCGCAGCACAACGTCGTCAGCGACGTGATCGCCACTGCGGCGGCGAGCGCCCACCCGGTTGTCAGTCTGAGCCAGCCCACGAACGGGCCCACGCCCACCCGCCAGACGAGGACGGCGAGGATCGCGGCGCCGCCCGCCAGGCGCGCCCAGGTCCAGATGCTTCGGCTGATGGCGGAGCCTCCGATCTTCTGGATGTGCCCCTCACCAGTCATACGGGGGTCACCCACTGCTGGTTCATCCGGTCACCCGGCGACTTGCGTGAGCACGGCCGACAGCTCGCGCGAGGTCTGCGCCCAGTCGGAGAGCGTCAGCCGCCGGGACTGGGCCGCCGCCCGGAGCCGCTTGCGTTCTCGGGGGTCACCGAGCCAGCGACACAACGCCTGCGCGAGAGGCCGCGGGTCACCCGGCGGGACCAGCAGGCCGGGCTGGCTGCCGTCGGCCGCGCGGCCGAGGGCCTCAGGCACGCCGCCGACCTCCCTGGCGACCACTGGCAGCCCGCGGGCAAGCGCCTCGGTGATGACCAGGCCGTAGGTCTCCGCGCGTGAGGCCAGCACCAGAGCGTCCGCCTCCGCGTAGGCGCGATTGAGCTCGGCCTCCGTGAGCGGGCCGGTGAAGCACAAACGATCGCCGAGCCCCTTGTCTTCTGCCTGTCGGCGCAGCATCGCTACGAACTCCACGTCGAGGTCCAGCGCGCCGACGCAGACGCATCGCCACGGGTCGTCGACCGTGGCTAGTGCGTCGAGCAGGAGGTCGTGGCCCTTTACCGGGGTGACGGCTCCGACGCAGAGCAGCCGCCGTCCGGACGAGGTGCCCGGCGCCGTTTCGGCGACGTCGACGCCGGGCGGCACGACGTGCAGGCGATCCTCAGGCAGCGCGTAGTGGTCGCTCAGCCACCGCCGGGTCCACTGGCTCGTGGCCACGATCACGGACGCCGCTGACAGCGCGGCGACCTCGCGCGGCTCGTCCCGCGGCATGTGCAGGAGTACGACGAGGCGGAGCCGGTCGGCCTCCGGCTGCAGCACCTCCGGCACCACCGACGCGATCAAGCCGTCGATCAGTACCAGTGTGCCGTGCGGCATCCGGGCCAGTGTCGCAGCCACGGCCGCGCGGGCTGGCGCGTCGGGCCACCGGCCGGGCACGGCGTGCTCGCGGACCGACCAGCCGAGCGCGCCAAGCCCGCGACAGGCCCTGCGGTCGTAGACGTTGCCGCCGCTCGGCAGCAGCGGATCGTCGATCCCGTCCGGGACCACGACGTGGACTTCGCTCATAACGAGGGCACCCGACCCTCCTCCCGCCCGGATGAACCGGAGCGTCGCCTTTCCCGTGTCTGTCGTACCCCGAGATACGGAGGCACGGTGCGTCTGGTTCAGATTCGAGTGCGCAGACTGGTCCCGGCCGGCCCGCTCGCCGGCTTCGTCTGCCTGCTCGCGCTGCTCGGTGTCCTCGCGGCGACCACCGGCCTCGACGCCTCCGGGTGGGTGGCCGGCGTCGGCTGCGGAGCCGGCCTTGCCGTCCTGCTCGCCCGCGCGCTGGCGCGTCACGGCCAGGTGAGGCTGGGGCCGGCGGACCGGGTCACGCTGGCTCGCGCGGTCCTCGCCTGTGGGGTCGCGGCGCTCACGTTGGACTCGTTCGGCGGCCAGGCGGCTGTGGTGATCCTGGTGGCGCTGTCGACGGTGGCACTGGTGCTCGACGGGGTCGACGGCCGGGTCGCTCGGCGTACCGACACCGCCTCGGCGTTCGGGGCGCGCTTCGACATGGAGGTCGACGCGTTCCTGATCCTGGTCCTGAGCGCGTACGCCGCACGAGAGACGGGCTGGTGGGTGCTCGCGATCGGTTTGGCCCGCTACGTGTTCGTGGCCGCCGGTCGGGTGCTGCCATGGCTGCGCGGTTCACTGCCGCCCCGCCAGTGGGCCAGGGTGGTCGCCGCGATCGAGGGCGTCGCGCTGACCGTCGCGTCGGCCGGCATCCTGCCCGATGCCGTGACCACGGTCATGTTGCTCGTCGCGCTGGGCCTGCTGGCCGAGTCGTTCGGCCGTCACGTCTGGGGGCTGTGGCGCCTCGCCGGAGGGCGGCCCGGCGCGCGTGCCGCCGTGACTTCGGCGCTGGCCATGCTCCTGGTCTGGGCTGCGCTCCTCGTGCCGGAGCGGGCCGGCGACGTATCGCCGGCCACCTTCCTCCGGATCCCGCTTGAGGGCCTGCTCTTCGTCGTCGTCGTCCTGGTGCTGCCACCGAGGGTCGCGCGGATCGTCGCGCTGTTGGGCGGTGTCGGACTCGGATTGCTGACGATCCTGCGACTGCTCGACCTGGGGTTCTACTCGGCTTTTGACCGCCCGCTCCACCCCGTCTATGACACGGTGTACGCCGGCTCCGTGCTGGGGCTGCTCGGCGACTCGATCGGCCGTGCGGGCGCCCTCGTCGTCCTCATCGGAGCCGGTCTGCTCTCCCTCACCTTGTTCGTCTTGCTGCCGCTGTCGGCGGTGCGGCTGACCCGGCTCGTGGCCAGACACCGTCGGCCGTCGACCCGGGTCGTCGTCCTGCTGGCCGCGGTCGCGATGGTTTCGGCGCTGTTCGGTGCCCAGCTGGGTCCGGTAGGACCGATCGCCTCGACCGATTCGGCGAGGCTCGCCTACACCCACGCCAAGCAGGTCGGTGACGACCTCCGCGACCAGCGGGACTTCGCGCGGGAACTCGAGCAGGATCCCTTCCGCAACACCACACCTGACGACCTGCTCAGCGGCCTGAGGGGCAAGGACGTGCTCCTGGTCTTCGTCGAGAGCTACGGACGCACCGCGCTCGACCTCCCGGTCGTCGAGTCGGCACTCGACGCCGGGGACCGGCGGCTGCACCGGGCCGGCTTCTCCGCCCGCAGCGGCTTCCTCACCTCGCCAACCTTCGGCGGCCTCAGCTGGCTGGCCCACATCACCCTGCAGTCCGGGCTGTGGGTGGACAACCAGCGGCGGTACGACCACCTCCTCACCCTCGACCGGCTCACCCTCGCCGACGCGTTCGGTCGCGCCGGCTGGCGAACCGTCGCCGACGTACCGGCCAACTCCGAGGACTGGCCAGCGGGGAGGACGTACTACCACTTCGACCAGGTCTACGACCGCCGGAAGATGGGATATGCCGGGCCACGGTTCAGCTGGGCCTCGATGCCCGACCAGTACGCCCTGACCGCGCTGCAGCGCCTGGAGCTCGAGAAGCCGAACCGAGCTCCGGTCATGGCCGAGATCGACCTGGTCTCCAGCCACGCCCCCTGGGCGCCGCTGCCCCGGCTCGTCGACTGGAGCCGGGTCGGCGACGGCTCGGTCTTCGACCCGATGCCGGCCGAGGGCGCGTCGCCTCAGGACGTCTGGCGGGACCCCGACCCGGTGAAGGCCGCCTACGCCGAGTCCGTCGCCTACTCGCTCAACGCCCTGACCTCATTCGTGCAGCATTTCCACGACCGGGATCTGGTGCTCGTGGTCCTCGGTGACCACCAGCCGGCCAGCATCGTCTCAGGTGAAGGTGCGAGCCACGACGTGCCGGTGAGCATCATCGCCGCCGACCCGGCCGTCACGGATAGGGCGGCGGATTGGGGCTGGCCGGTCGGGCTGCGGCCCGACGCCGACACGCCGGTCTGGCCGATGGATGCCTTCCGGGACCGGTTCCTCATTGCCTATGGCGCCTCGCCCTCGCCCACGTCTTCGGCACCTCGCTGAGCCGGGCTGAACCCCCTGGCGCGTCGGCCGGCGTCCGGGAGGGCCGGCTTCCCCGACCAGCGTCAGCACGGGCGAGCCGTCCGCCGTTCGCACCTCGACTGACTCGATGTCTTCGCGGCTGGTCGCGGTGGCGGCGGTGAGGCGCATGGTCCTGCCCGGGAGCGCGCGCCAGGAGGCGACCCGCCCGACCTTGCCCTTGTTCTGCGTCTGACTTAGCCCGGTCGTTCGGGTCGAGAAATACTCCACTGGGGATGGCGTGCCTGAGCCGGTTGGAGGCTGGCGCGGATGTCCACTGCGGTGGTGACTGGGAAGCGGAGACGGCGGCGGTTGTCGCCGAGCGAGAAGTACGAGATCTATGTGTCGGTGCTGACTGGGCAGGCCACTCAGCGCGAGGCAGCCGAGCGTTACGGGGTGGACCGTTCCACGGTGGTGAGCGTGTGCCGGGTGGCCAAGCAGGGCGCCTTGGATGCGTTGGCCGCGGCGGTGCCGGGGCGGCCTGGGGTGAGCCGGGAGCAGGCGGCGTTGGAGGCAGCGCAGGTCGAGGTCGAGCGGCTGCGGGCGACGGTGACCGAGCAGGCGGTGGCGTTGCATCTGCACGAGGGGAAAGCGCGTTGGGACTGAGTGCCGGCCCGGTCCCGCCGCGGGTGGAGGCCGCCG
>DASRTE010000192.1:0-68136 GCA_035656095.1 Jiangellaceae bacterium | reverse complement strand
TGGTCGAGTAGTGTTCGGCCGTGTTCTACTGGTTCCTCAAACGGGTGATCCTGGGCCCGATCCTGCGGGTCGTGTACCGACCGTGGGCCGAGGGGCTCGAGCACGTGCCGGCAACCGGGCCGGCCATCGTCGCGAGCAATCACCTGTCCTTCTCGGACTCCTTGTTCATGCCTCTCGTCGTGCCGCGCCGGGTGACGTTCCTGGCCAAGAGCGACTACTTCACCGGCCGGGGCATCAAGGGGTGGCTCACTCGGGTCTTCTTCCGTGGCATCGGCCAGGTGCCGGTCGACCGGGCGGGCGGCAAGGCCAGCGAGGCCGCGATCGGAGCGGGGCTCAAGATCCTCGGCCGGGGGGACCTGCTCGGCATCTACCCGGAGGGAACCCGCTCACCCGACGGCCGGCTCTACCGCGGCAAGACCGGCGTGGCGCGCATGGCGCTGGAGGCCAAGGTCCCCGTCATTCCGGTCGCGATGATCGACACGGAGAAGATGCAGCCGCCCGGAAGGCTGATCCCGCGGATCATGAGACCCGGGCTGCGGTTCGGTAAGCCGTTGGACTTCAGCCGTTACGAGGGCATGGAGGAGGACCGCTACGTCCTGCGATCTGTCACCGACGAGATCATGTACGCGCTGATGGACCTGTCCGGCCAGGAGTACGTCGACACCTACGCGCAGCGCGCGAAGGCCGAGATCGCCGCGGCGAAGAAACGCAAGACGCTTCCGCCCGACGTTCAACAGGACGACTAGGCGCGATCCGCGGCGTCCCGGCTTCGCCCGTCTGCCGTCCGTTGATCACGTTCACCACCCGCACGGACGGTTCACCAGGCCCAGGAGCCTGGTGAACCGTCCACGAGCATGGTGAACGTGATCAACGGGGACCCGATGGTCAGCCGGCGGGCTGGGCGATCTCGGCGAGCATGTCGGCGTACCACCGCACTGCCGGGTCGAACCGTTTGCCGCCCTTGATGCGGTCGAACTCGATCGCTCGCAGCGCTCCGCCCTGTTCTTCGTCCTGCCCGACGACTCCCGCCTCACCGCTCAGCGCGCACTGGACCGCGAATTCGGTACAGGTGTGGATCAGTCCCAGGTCGTCGGCATTGGGTGCGGCGGAGCGGCTGAAGTACCCGCTCTTCTGCACCATGACCTTCTCGGCGCCGAGCCGTCCGGCGAGCTGCTCGCTGAACCACGCACCCGGGTTGACCTTGTCCAGCTGGACGTGGCCGAACGGGTCGCGGGGCACCTCCTCGCCGGCCTCCTCGAGCTCGGCGACGACCGACTCGACACCGGCGCCTTCGGACAGGAAGAGGTTGACGCAGCCGATCTCGTCCATGACGCCGCGCAGCCGGTCGGCCTCGGCCTCGATGTCGAGATGGACCTCGGGAACGTAGACGCCGTGGACGTCCCAGTGCCGAGGGTCGAGGCCGATCTGCGGGATCCACTCCTGGTCGGACAGCCATGCGCGGTACACCCGAGCCGTGGCGGCGGTGAGCCACCCGCAGTGCCGGCCCATGACCTCGTGGACGACGAGCATCCGCGGGTTGGACGAGTGCTCGGCCACGATGTTGCGGGCGAACAGGGCGCCCTGCTCGGCCGCGGTCCACGCCCCCAGGCTCTGCTTGACCGGCACGATGTCGTTGTCGACCGTTTTCGGCAGGCCGACCACGGTCAGCGCGTAACCGTGCTGGTCGAGGTAGGCGGCGAGTTCTGCGGCCATCGTGTTGGTGTCGTCGCCCCCGATGGTGTGCAGGACGTCGACCCCGTCCTGGGTGAGCCGGTCGGCGGCGACTGCCAGCGGATCGTGGCCCTCCTCCACCAGGCCACGTTCGACCAGATCCGCGACGTTGGTCAGCTTGACCCGGCTGTTGCCGAGCGGGCTGCCGCCGAAGCGGTGCAGGAGGTGCGCCCGCTCGCGCACCTCGGGTGTGACGTGAACCGACCGCCCGGCCAGTAGGCCGGCATATCCGTCCGTGTACCCGATCAACTCGACCTCGGGAGCGGCGTCGGTGTACCTCTCGATCAGCCCACCGACGGCGGAGGAGAGGCAGGGTGCCAGGCCTCCGGCCGTGAGCATCGCGACCTTGCGCACTGTCATGACGTTGACCTCTCGCACATCACGGGAAGACGCGCGCGGCGTCGTTCGTCGGCCCGGCCACCTTACCGAGCACCCGGCCGGCGTCCCACCCGCGCCGGGCAGGCGGGCCGGGTGCACGGAGCGGAGGCGCGTCAACGCACCGCCGGGCCTACTCTTGGCCGGTGACTGCGACCAGCGACGCTGCGTTGTTCACCGAGCTGCGTGCCACCGTCGGCGCGCTGCCGGCCGCCCAGCAGCCGGTATGGCCCGACGCCGTCGCCGTGGGCTCTGCGGTCGACCAGCTGTGTGCCATGCCGCCGCTGGTGTTCGCCGGCGAGTGCGATCTGCTGCGGCAGCGGCTGGCCGCGGTCTCGCGCGGCGAGGCCTTCCTGCTCCAGGGCGGCGACTGCGCCGAGACCTTCACCGGTGTGACCGCCGGCAACGTGCGCAACAAGCTCAAGACGCTCCTGCAGATGGCCGTGGTGCTCACCTACGCCGCGAGCGTTCCGGTGGTGAAGGTCGGACGGATCGCCGGCCAGTACGCCAAGCCGCGGTCGCGTTCCACGGAGACTCGCGGCGACGTCACGTTGCCCGCCTACCGCGGGGACATCGTCAACGGCTTCGAGTTCTCGGCGCGTGCCCGCGTGCCCGATCCCGCCCGGATGGTCCGTGCCTATAACGCGGCTGCCGCGACGCTGAATCTGACCCGGGCCTTCGTCGGCGGTGGGTACGCAGACCTCCGCCAGGTGCACGCGTGGAACACCGACTTCGTCCGGACCTCGCCGGCCGGGCTGCGGTATGAGCGGTTGGCCGGTGAGATCGAGAAGGCACTGTCGTTCATGCGAGCAATCGGCGCCGATCCCGAGCAGCTGCACACCGTGGAGCTCTACGCGAGCCACGAGGCGCTCCTCCTCGACTACGAGCGGGCCCTCACTCGGATCGACTCGCGTACCGGGTTGCCGTACGCGGTGTCCGGGCACCTGCTCTGGGTAGGCGAACGCACCCGCCAGCTCGGCGGCGCACATCTGGAGTTCGCCGCCCGGATCAGGAACCCGGTGGCGGTGAAGCTGGGCCCGTCCTGCTCGCCCGAGGACGTCCTGGCGATCGGCGAGCGGCTGGATCCCGAGCGCGAGCCGGGTCGGTTGACGCTGGTGACGCGGATGGGGGCGGGGCGTGTCCGCGATGTGCTGCCATCCCTCGTCGAGAAGGCCACGGCGAGCGGGTTGGTCGTCTCCTGGGTCTGCGACCCCATGCACGGCAACACCTACGAGGCGCCCAGCGGGCACAAGACGCGTCGGTTCGACGACGTCATCGACGAGGTCCGCGGCTTCTTCGAGGTGCACCGGGCGCTGGGCACGGTGCCGGGCGGCATCCATGTGGAACTGACCGGTGACGATGTCACCGAGTGTGTCGGCGGCGGCGACCCGATCGCCGAGGACGGGCTGGGGGACCGGTACGAGACCGTCTGCGATCCCCGCCTCAACCGCACCCAGTCGTTGGAGCTCGCCTTCCTGGTGGCCGAGCTGCTGGAGGCGCGTGGTGGGCGGTCGGGCGCGCCGTAGTCTCTAGAGTTCGTGGCGTGGAGATCGACCTGCGCAGCGACACCGTGACCCGCCCGACCCGGGCGATGCTCGCCGCGATGGCCATCGCCGAGACCGGCGACGACGTCTACGGCGAGGACCCGACCGTCCGGGCGCTGGAGGAGAGGGTTGCGGGCCTGCTCGGCCACGAGGCGGGCCTGTTCACCGTCACGGGTTCCATGGCCAACCTGCTCGGTGTGCGCACCCACGTCGGCCCGGGTCAGGAACTGCTCTGCGAGGCCCAGGCGCACGTCGTCCGGGCCGAACTCGGCGCACACGCGGTCTGGTCCGGGGTCACGACCCGGACGTGGTCACACCCACGTGGTCACGTCGACCTCGACGCCGTGGCCCGCATGCTCTCGCCTGCCGCCGGCCCCTACCTCGTCTCCACGGCCGCCGTCACGGTCGAGAACACCCACAACTTCGCCGGCGGCAGTGTGCAGCCCCTGGCAGACCTGCGCGACCTCCGCTCGCTGGTCGACGGCGCGGGGGTACGGCTGCACCTGGACGGGGCGAGGTTGTGGAACGCCCATGTCGCCACGGGCGTCGCACTCGACACCTACGGGAGCCTGTTCGACACGGTGTCGGTCTGCCTGTCGAAGGGCATGGGAGCGCCGGTCGGGTCGGTGCTGGTCGGTCCGGCGGACGCGATCGCGCAGGCGCGGCAGTGGCGCAAGCGGATGGGCGGGGGTTGGCGGCAGGCCGGCGTGCTCGCCGCCGCCGGGCTGTACGCCCTGGACCACCACGTCGACAGGTTGGCCGACGACCACGAGAACGCGCGCGTGCTGGCCGACATCCTCGCGGACTCCGGTGCCGTCGACCCGGCCGACGTCGAGACGAACGTCGTCATGCTCGACCTGTCCGGGCTGCCCGTGGACTCCGGTGAGCTGGTCCGGCGTTCGCGCGAGGAGGGCGTACTCGTGAATGCTGTCGGGCCCCGGCTGGTCCGACTGATCACGCACCTCGACGTCACCGCGGACGACTGCCGAAAGGCGGGGGAGACGCTCTCCCGGCTGCTCGGTTCGCGAGGGGCTTGACGCGCCCCCTGGTTTCCCCCACTATTCCTACCAACCTACCGGAGAATAGGACAGGGGGATTCGATGCCGACCCTCGTTCTGCTCGGTCTGGTCGGGCTGGCGGCGCAACTCGTCGACGGCAGCCTCGGCATGGCGTACGGCGTCACGTCGACCACGCTGTTGCTGGCCATCGGCACCAACCCGGCGGCGGCGTCGGCCACCGTTCACCTCGCGGAGATCGGGACGACGCTGGCCTCCGGGCTTTCGCACTGGCGGTTCGGCAACGTCGACTGGACGGTGGTCCGCCGGATCGCGATCCCGGGTGCGATCGGAGCCTTCACCGGTGCGACCGTCCTGTCGACGTTGTCGACCGACGTCGCCGCGCCGATCATGTCCGGCATCCTGCTTGCTCTCGGTCTCTACATCCTCGCCCTGTTCACGCTGCGTGGGATGCCGAGGCGCAACCTGGGCAAGCCGGTGCGTCGGAGGTTTCTCGGTCCGCTCGGCCTGCTGGCGGGGTTCGTCGACGCCACCGGTGGCGGCGGCTGGGGCCCGGTCGGCACTCCGGCGCTGCTGGCGAGCGGACGGCTCGAGCCACGCACGGTGATCGGTTCGATCGACACCAGCGAGTTCATCGTCGCGGTCGCGGCCAGCATCGGGTTCCTGGTGGGGCTGGGCTCGGAGAGCATCGACTTCTCGTGGGTCGCGGTGCTGCTGCTCGGCGGAGTGATCGCCGCGCCGATCGCCGCCTGGCTGGTGCGATACGTCCCGCCGCGGATCCTCGGCGCGGCCGTCGGCGGCGTGATCATCCTGACGAACACCCGGACCATCCTGAGGAGCGACTGGGTCTATGCCCCGGGCGGCGTTCGCAGCGTCGTCTACGTGGTGATCGCGGCGGTGTGGGTGGTTGCACTCGCGTACTCGATCCGCGCACACCTGGGCGAGCGCGAGGTCGAGCGGCCGACGCCCGCCGTGGTGGCGAAGGAACCGCGCGACGTCGAGCAGGTCGGCTGATCCGTCTCCAGCGGCAGGTCAGCGCACGGGCGCGAGGCGCTGCGCGGGCTGCCGCCCCACCAGCAGAGGCATCCGGCGGACCGCCGACGCGAGCTCGCGCAGGTCGGCACCGACCAGAGCCTGCGCGCCGTCGACCAGCGCCTCCTCGGGCGCGGGGTGGACGTCGACCAGGATGCCGTCCGCACCGACGGCGATGGCAGCGCGGGCGAGTGGTAGCACCAGGTCGCGCCGTCCACCCGAGTGAGACGGGTCGACCATGACCGGCAGGTGCGACAGTTGCTGGACCACCGGCACGGCTGCGATGTCGAGGGTGTTGCGGGTGGCCGTCTCGAAGGTGCGGATGCCACGCTCGCACAACACGATGTCGAGGTTGCCACGCTGCGCGACGTACTCGGCGGCCATCAGCCACTCCTCGATGGTGGCCTGCATGCCGCGCTTGAGCAGCACCGGCAGCCGAGCCCGCCCGACTGCCTGCAGCAACGCGTAGTTGTGCATGTTGCGCGTACCGACCTGGAGCATGTCCGCGTAGGAGGCCACGAGGGGAACGTCGTGCGCGTCGAGGACCTCGGTGACGACGGGCAGGCCGGTCGCTTCGCGCACCTCCGCCAGGATGCGCAGGCCCTGCTCGCCCAGGCCCTGGAAGGCGTACGGCGACGTGCGCGGCTTGAATGCGCCGCCGCGCAGCAACGTGGCGCCGGCCGCCTTGGCCATCTCGGCCGCCTCGAAGGTCTGCTGGGCGGATTCGACCGCGCACGGGCCGGCGACGAGTGTGAAGGTGCCCGGGCCGATGGGAACCCCCCGCTCGGCCCCGCCGACGACGACCGTGCTCCGCTCGGGGTGGTTGGGCAGGCTGACCAGCTTGTACGGCGTGGACACCCTGATCACGTCGGCGACGCCCGCCATGCGCCGCAGGTTGAGGGCCCGGAACTCGTCGACGTCGCCGACCAGGCCGATGATGGTGCGGCTGACGCCGCGGCTGACGAACGCGTCGCCGCCGGCCTCCCGGACCCTCGCCACGACGGCGTCGACCTGCGCGCCGTTCGCGCTCGGCTCCATGACCACGACCACCGGGATCCCCTTGCCTTCGGAGAATCGACAGTAGTCTCGGCAGCCGACGGACCAGCCGACTGTCCGCAGGCCAAGACGGTTCGTTACGAACACGTCACCGCATCGAATCCGGACGCGTACGTGTCAAGCGTGGGAGAAGTTCGGCAGATCATCGACGGTGAACGACACCGTGTCGCGGTAACACCACCACCAGTCCTCGCCCGGTTCGAAGGAGGACACCACGGGGTGGCCGGTGCCGGCGTTGTGCGCAGTCGCGTGCCTCGCCGGCGACGAGTCGCAGCAGCCGATATGGCCACAGATCCGGCACATCCGCAGGTGAATCCACCGTTGTCCCTCCCGGAGGCAGTCCTCGCAACCCTCGGCTGAAGGCCGTGCCGCCGTGTCGACCTGGTCGAGATGGGTGCAGGCGTCGTCAGTCATGGCCGGGCGAGCCGCCACACCGGCCGATGACAAGACCGAACACCATCATTGTCGGAATCACGGAGCACCTCCCACCGCTTGTGAGGGTACGCACGACGTCCAACGCTTCACCCGCGTGGGCTTTCCTTCGTACCGCCCCCGCGACGAGATGATCCCGCTTCCGCCCTCCGCTGTATCAGGAGCTCAACGCACCGGCCGACTGTCCGCGGGCAGAGACGGTTTGTGCGAGCACGTCACTGCATCGAATCCGGGCCGCAGGTGCCGAGCCGGTTCACTGTGCGGCGGTCTCGCGGGCCCGACGCTTCACGAGCACCTCCACGCCGTCGAGCACACGGTGCAGGCCGAATTTGGCGTCCTCGTCGGTGTACTCCGGCGGTTCGTCCCACGCACCGGCGGCGACCGAGGCGTGCACGGCGGGGAATCGCGCCGGATCGATCACCCGACGGAGCAGGTCGCCGTTGGACGGCGGCGAGTCGATGGAGCTTACCCGGCCCTCGTTCGACGACGTGTTCCTCGAGCTCACCGATCCGCCACAACGTGCGCGACCTCGAGTCGTTGCTGATCTCCGTGATGCTTCCCGTCATGCTGATGCTGCTGTTCGTCTACGTGTTCGGCGGCGCGATCGACACCGGCACCGAGTACGTCACCTACGTCGTTCCGGGGATCATCTTGCTCTGCGCCGGCTGCGGCGCCTCGACGACGGCGGTGAGTGTGAGCGCCGATATGCAGACCGGGGTGGTCGACCGCTTCCGGTCGCTTCCCATCGTCGGTTCCGCGGTCCTGACCGGGCACGTCGTGGCCAGCATGGCGAGGAACGTGTTCTCGACTGTGGTCATCATCGACGTGGCCGTCCTCGTCGGTTTCCGGCCCGAGGCGAGCGCCCTGGGCTACCTGGGCGCGCTGGCGATGGTGCTGCTGTTCGTGCTGGCGATCTCCTGGGTTTCGGTCGTGGTCGGCCTGGTCGCGAAGAGTGTCGAGGCGGCCAGTGCGTTCACCTTCTTCGTCCTCTTCCTGCCTTACGTGAGCAGCGCCTTCGTCCCGCCCGACACCATGCCAGCGGTCCGGCACGGGTTCGCGGACAACCAGCCGGTCACGCCGATGGTCGAGACGATCCGCGCGCTGCTCATGGGTACGCCGGTCGGCCGCAGCGGCTGGACGGCGGTCGCCTGGTTCGGAGCCATCGCCGTGACGGCCTTCGTCGCATCGATGTCCCTGTTCAGGCGCAGCCAGTCCCGCTGAACCGGCTCACCCGCGCGGACGTTCCTTGGTACCTGCCTTCAGCAGCTCGACCATCTCCGCGATCCGGGCAGCCCGGTTGGCCGGGCTCCGCTTGGTGGCGTCGATCCAGCGGAGGTACGCGTTACGGTAGAACTGCGCGATCGAGTCGAAGAACGCCCCCGCCGCAGGCTCTGCGTCCAGGGCCGCCGCGACGTCGGGTGACAGGTCGGCGCGCTGGGGTCCCTCCGGTACAAGCACGACGGCAACCTCGTCGCCGGGCGCGATGCCGCAATCGCGGCGCCAGGCAGCGCCGAGCACGATGCCGTGGCCGTCGCCCAAGGGCTCGACCACCGCCCGCACGCGCATGCCATTGACCGTCCCCGCGACATGGTGAATCGCCTTGGGCCCCCACACGTCGTCGGGCTCGAACGGGATGGGAACGATCACGCGGCGCCGGCGGTCGGCCGTGACGGTCGTGTCGTATCTCATGGCATCGACCACGGGTCGATGGTGACACGTACGACATCCGCGGCTGGGTCGATCACCGGTCTCTGGGTATCGCGGACACGTTGACGTAGATCTTCGTATCCGCGGTCCTCAGCGATGAATTGGAGGAGATCCGGCCCAGCTACCCGGCCGGGTCGAGCGCGCGGGCAAGACGCTCCACACGGAGTGCAGCGACTCCCCGGTACGCGTGATGCAGAGCCGACGCCAGCGGGCCGGTGTGCTGGAACCGGTGATGGGCGAGCGTTCCCCCGCCGGACGGCTCGATCGTCCATGAGCCCGTCTCGTAGAACCCGGGGACGTGCCAGGCGATGTCGATGCGATCGTGACCGATCCGCGTGTACTCCAGCGATCCGGTGAGGCCGGGGCGCACGCGGATCGCGTAC
Organism: Jiangellaceae bacterium; assembly: GCA_035656095.1. Taxonomy (GTDB): domain Bacteria; phylum Actinomycetota; class Actinomycetes; order Jiangellales; family Jiangellaceae; genus DASRTE01. The sequence goes on along the minus strand of DASRTE010000192.1, from coordinate 58,860 downwards.
CGGGTTCCAGCCGCAGGTCGCGTGGGGCCGTCGATCGACTGGAAGGCCGGGTTCCACGACGGCAGGGCGAGGGGATCCAGGAGCAGGCGGCGTACGTCGGCCGGAGTCGCGGGAATGGCCGACGTGGCGTGCTGGGCCCTCATCATGTCGTCCTCGCCCGTTGCTGGGTGCCGGCGGCGTCACGGCGGCGTGCCACCGCACGGCCGGCCGGGAACGCCGCGGCGAGCGCGCGCAGCGTGCCGAGGGTCTCGTCGACATCGTGGTCGGCGACGAGCTCGTCGATCGTCGAGTAGAGGAGTTCCTCCACCGCGCAGATGCGGCGACTGAGGCCCTCACCGTCTGTCGTGAGGCTCAGCGTGACGTACCGCCTGTCTTCCGGGTCGATGTCCCGCCGGACCAGGTCCTGGGCGACGAGGCGGTCGACCAGGCGGCTCGGGCTGTTGCCGGTCTCGCAGACCAGGAGCTCGCCGAGCGCGGTGAGGGTCAGCGGTCCGTGGTCACCGAGCACGCGCAGTACCTCGGCCTGCGAAGGGGTCACGCCCAGCGGCCGTAGCTCCGAGGCCAGCAGCCGGTTGCCCTCGCGCTGGATCGCCAGGATGAGGTAGCGGAGCTCCTCCGCGACTCTCATGGCTGCGCCACGTCGGCGGAGAGCGAGGTGGCCAGCCGGTCGGTCGCGGTCGGGTCGTGTGCCGCCAGCACGGTCAGGTCCGGCCGGCGCCGGCGCAGCGCGTTCACTGCGGCGACGGCGTCCCGCATCCGCCTCTTGCTGCCTGCCCCGGGCACGTGCCCGGCGGCGAGCAGATCCGCGTCGTAGGTCAGGTCACCGACCATCAGCAGGGGCGCGTGATCGGGTCGACGGACCATCAGGGACACCGATCCGGGCGTGTGCCCCGGTGTGGGCAGCAGGACGAGGCTGCCGTCGCCGAACAGGTCGTGCCCGGACGTGAACGGTGCGAGATCGGCCTCGCTCAGCGGTTCGGGGTGTATCCGGTTCCAGCGCAGCCCGGCCAGGTCGATGTGCGCGCGGAGGAAGCCGCGGGGGGCGGCCAGCGGCCGCTGCATGGACGACCACTCGTCCGCGCTGACCACGATGGTGGCGTGGCCGAGTTCGGGCAGGCCGCCGATGTGGTCCTGGTGGAGGTGCGAGAGGACGGCGGTGTGGACGTCGTCGATCCGGTGGCCGAGCGTGGCCAGCTGTCCGGTCAAGGTCTGGTCCGGGCCTATGTCGAAGCGGGCCAGACGGTCGTAGATGACGCCGGTGAGCCCGCCCGGGAAGTAGCCCGGGTCTGTGACCGACCTGCGGTCCTGGCCGGTGTCGAAGAGCACCAGCCCGTTGCGATGCTCGATGACGTACGTGTTGATGGGCCTCGGCTCGGTCCACTGCTGGGACGTCGCCAGCCACAGGTAGGTGTTCTTCCGGGTCGGGCCGACGTGTTCGGGTCGGATCTGTACCGTGCCGGTGCTGAGGACGGATATCCGAGAGATCGGGTCGCGCTGGATCATCATCGTCAGTGCCTTCTGAGTCGGTTGATGGTGGGAAGATAGATTACACGACATGTATGTCGTGTCAACTTTCTTTTTCCCTGCGGCACCGCCTCGTGCCACTGTGGATCTCTCGGGATGTCGGTCGCTGTCGATAGCGTCGTCTCGCCGCCGGCCCCTCGGGCCGTCGACCGTCACGATCAGCCGAACGGAAGGCGCGTCATGGATTGGAAGCTCGAACTGGTGGCGGTTCCCGTCTCCGATGTGGACAGGGCGAAGACCTTCTACACCGAGCGGGCCGGCTTCAACGCCGACCACGACCACCGGGTCAGCGATGAGGTTCGGTTCGTTCAGCTCACGCCTCCCGGATCAGCGTGTTCGATCGCGCTCGGGACCGGCATCGTGGATGCACCGCCGGGCTCGGTCAAGGGCATGCAGCTGGTGGTCTCGGACATCCATGCCGCGCGCGCGGAACTCCTCGAGCGCGGCGTGGATGTCAGCGACGTCCAGGAGTTCCCGTGGGGCTCGTTCGTCTTCTTCAGCGATCCCGACGGCAACGGCTGGGCCGTCCAGCAGATACCGCCCCGGGCGTAGCGGCGAAGACCCGCACGTCGGGCTCCCGATGCGACAACCCGCTCAGGTGACCAGGTGGGTCACCTCCGCGTCCCGGCCGTGGCGCGGGCCGAGCTCGCTCAGGTACATCGCCGCCACGACCAGGGCGCCGCCGGCCACCATCCGTACGGTCAGGCTCTCGCCTCCGAAGGCGACCGCGAAGCCCGCCGCGAACACCGGCTCCATGGTCATGACGACGGCGGCGCGCGTCGCGGACATGTGTGCCTGCGCCCAGGTCTGCGCGAGGAGGGCGAACGCGCCCGCGACCAGCGCCATGTAGAGCATCGAGGCCCAGTCGGGTCCACTCGCCGGCAGCACGACTCCGCCCGGGATGGCCCCTGCCCAGCAGACGGCCGCGATGACGGCGATCTGCAGCACCGAGAGCCCCAGTGCATCCGCCGGCGCAGACCATGCGCCGAGACCGACGATGTGCAGGGCGTACAGCGCCGCGGCGGCGAGCGTCAGCGACTCACCGAGGCCGAACACCAGCCCCTGCAGGGACAGCAATGCCAGCCCGCCCGTGGCCAGCCCGACGGCGATCCATGCCGTGCGGTCGACCCGGGTCCGGAACAGCAGCGCCGCGAACAGCGGTGTCATGACGACGTACATCCCGGTCACGAAGCCCGACACGGAGGCGGAGGTCTGGCCGAGCCCGGCGGTCTGCAGCAGCTGGGCTGCGCCGTACACGAGCCCGAGCACCACGCCGCGGCGGCGGGCAAGCGGCGAGAGTCGGCCGACCGCCCGTGGCGCGACCAGGAACAGCGCCGCCGCCGCGACGGTGAAGCGCACGGCCAGGAAGTCGGCCACCGGCACCCTGTCGAGCAGATCCTTGATGAGGAAGAACGTGGACCCCCACGTCGCCGTCACCGAGAGCAGCGCCAGCGTCGCCAGCGCCGACGTCCGCGGCGACTCGCCCGTGCTCATGGGCGAAGGCTGTCGAGCAGGCCGATGTCCTCGGCGTGGGCAACCGATCCACCCGGCGTCTCCAGAACGACAGGAAGCCCGGTGACGGCCGGATGTGCGAGCAGGTCACGGAAGGGCTCGAGGCCGATGCGGCCCCGGCCGATGCGCTCGTGCCGGTCCCGGAAGGAGCCGCAGCCGTGTGCGGAGTCGTTCGCGTGGACGGCGGCCAGCCGGCCGGCACCGGTGACCGTGACCAGGTGGTCCAGCATCACGGTCATGCCGCCGGCCGCCAGGTCGTGGCCGGCCACGAAGGCATGGCAGGTGTCCAGGCAGATCCGCACCCTCGGGTGCCGGTCGAGCGCGTCCAGGTACGCCTCGAGGTCGTCGACCCGGGCGGCCAGCGATCTGCCCTGCCCCGCGGTCGGCTCCAACAGGAGGTCCGGAGCGGCGTCGGGAAGCACGTCGAGCATCGGCAGCAGGGCCTGCCGAACCTGCCGCATCGCCGTATCGCGCCCACCGTCGGTCACGTAGGAGCCGGTGTGGACGACGACGCCGACCGCACCGACGGCCGTCCCGCGCGCGAGCGCGTGCGCGACGCTGGTGACCGAACGTTCATAGGTCAGGGCGGTCGGGGAGGCGAGGTTGACCAGATAGGCGGAGTGCACCAGCACGAGCAGACCACGGTCGGCGGCCGCCTCGCGGAAGGCGGCGTCAGCGGCCGGCAGGCCGGCCGGCGTCGCCCAGCCGCGCGGGTTGCCGAGAAAGAGTTGCACTGCCTGTGCGCCCATCGCGGCCGCTCGCGCGGGAACACCGGCGAGATCGCCGTGCAGCGACAGGTGCGTCCCGAGCGCGGCCGGCGAGGCGGTCAAAACCAGGAGAGGTTGAGCCGGACGACGGTGCCGCGTTCGCGGACCTGGCCGGCCTCGGGGTTCTGGCTCTGCACCTGCCGACCTCCGAAGATGCCGCCCCTCACCTGCACGCGGAAGCCGAGCTCCTCGAGCACCTGCCGCGCCTGGTCCACGTGCATGCCCACGACGGACGGCACCTCGATCTTGCCGTCCCTCGAACCCGTGGAGACCTCGAGCTGGACCTGGTCGCCGCGATAGCCGGTGCCACTGGACGGTTCCTGCCGAATCACCACGCCGGCCGGAACCTCGTCGTCGAACGTCTGCTGCACCGAGACCTCGAAGCCGGCATCGGACAGGGCCTGCTCGGCTTCGGCCGCCGGCCGGCCGGTGAAGTCCTCGATCGCGATGGCCTCACGTCCCTTGCTGACGGTGATCGAGACCGTCGCGTCGCGGCGGACGAGCTCGGCTGCGTCGACGCCCTGCGAGATCACGACGTTCTTCGGTACCTCCTCGTCGAACGCCTCGTCGACCTCTCCGAGCCCGACGTGTGCATCGGCGAGCGCCTGCTCGGCTTCCTCCCGGGTCAGGCCGACAAGCTCTGGCACCTCGTACCGTTCGGGCCCCAGGGAGATCGTCAGCTCGATCGGGTCGTCTCGCAGGATCCGCTCGCCCGGGCCCGGCTCGGTCGTTGCCACCAGGCCCGCCGCCACCACCTCGGAGTACTGCTCGCCTGCCTCGACGACCGTCAGCCCCTCGGCTTCGGCGATGACGCGCGCTTCGGCCACGGTGACGTTGAGAAGAGACGGAGTCGCCGTGTAGCGACCGGTTCCGTACCACCACGCCGCCACAGCGGCGGCGAGTGCGAGCAGCAGGACCAGCGTGAACGCCAGGGGCCCGCGCCACGGCCTGCGCGGCTTTGCCTGTCGGCGGCCGGCCGCGTGGCCCGCCTCGCGTCCGGCCGGCCTCCGAACGGGCCCAGGAGCCGGTGGGATGACCGTCGTATGGTTGGTCCGGCGGGCCGTGTCAGCAGGCGCGGCAGCCGCCGTCAATGCCTCGGCGACCGTCACACCCGCGACGTCGCGCGGCTCGAGTCCGGGCACAGCCGGGCCCCGGGCGCTGCGGACGGCATCGGTGAACTCGGCGGCATCGCCGAAGCGCTGCATCGGATCGCGCGCGGTCGCGCGCCTGACCAGTCCGTCGACGGAGCGCGGCACGCCGGGCTGGACCGAGGACGGTGCGGGGACGTCGTTCTCGATGTGGCTGCGGACCACGACGAAGTCGGTGGCCCCCGTGTGCGGTGCCACGCCGGTCAGCATCTCGTAGAGCATCACGCCGGCGGAGTAGACGTCGGAGCGTGGTGTCGCTCCTTCGCCGAGCGCCTGCTCGGGAGAGATGTAGTTGACGGTGCCGAGCAGCAGACCACGGGTCGCCGTCGAGGCGTCGCTGAGAGCACGGGCCAGGCCGAAGTCAGCCACCTTGACCCGGCCGTCGTCGCCGACCAGCACGTTCTCGGGCTTGACGTCACGGTGGACGATTCCGGCCGCGTGCGCTGCGCCGAGGGCGGCGAGCACCGGCTCGATCAGATCGAGCGCGTGGTCCGGTGCCAGTCGGCCACGGTCGCGCAGGACCTGGCGCAGCGTGCGGCCCCCGACGTACTCCATCGCCAGGAACACCGCGCCGTCGTCCTCGCCCTGGTCGAAGACGGCCACGACGGCGGGATGGGCCAGCTGTGCCGCGGAGCGCGCCTCGCCGATGAACCGCGCGACGAACTCGTCGTCGACGGCAAGCTCCGGATGCATGACCTTGAGGGCGACGACCCGGTCCAGCCGGGTGTCGAGCGCACGGTAGACGGTCGCCATGCCGCCACGCGCGAGCGTCGCCTCGACGCGGTAGCGGCCATCGAGGAAACGGCCCACCGGCGCGTCGTAGACATGCGTGTCCACGAGGGGAGTGTACGGACCGCCGCCAGGGGGTCGAAAAACCGACACGAACGCCGCGGATCGGCGGGAACGGAGTCGGGGTGGCGTCGACGTCAGCCGGAGCGGACGGTGGCGGCAGTGATCAGCGCCCTGAGCGCCGTTCGCGCCTCGGCCGCGATGTCGGCGGCGTCGAGCGCCGCTGTCGCGCGATCCACCAGGTCGGCCACCAGGCGCTCCACCCGCGCCAGCGCATCGGTGGACACGATGATCTCGCGGAGTCTGTCGATGCCGGCGCCGTCGAGCTCGCGGTCGCCGAGCAACGCCTCGACCTCGGATGCCTGGCTGGGTGAGGCGCGTTCGTGGGCGTAGGCGACCAGCAGCGTCCGCTTGCCCTCGCGCAGGTCGTCGCCGGCGGGCTTCCCGGTCTGGACCGGGTCGCCGAAGACGCCGAGCACGTCGTCACGCAGCTGGAAGGCCTCCCCGAGCGCCAGCCCGTAGTCGGAGTACGCCGTCAGCACCCGTGGGCTCGCGCCGGCCAGCGTCCCGCCGAGCAGCAAAGGATGCTCGACGGAGTACTTCGCGCTCTTGTAGCGGATCACGAGCTGGGCCCGCTCGGCCTGGCCGGCAAGCCACAGTCCGCCCGTCGCCTGCTCGAGCATGTCGAGGTACTGGCCGCCCATGAGCTCGGTCCGCATTCGCTCGAACACCGGGCGCCCGCGTCGCATGGCCTGGTCGGAAAGCCCGGAAGCGTGCAGGAGTTCGTCACTCCACCCGAGGCAGAGGTCCCCGAGCAGGAGAGCAGCGGCATTGCCGAAGCGCTCCGGGTCTCCGTGCCAGCCGGCTTCCGAGTGCAGCGCGGCGAAGCGGCGGTGCGCCGACGGCATCCCGCGGCGGGTGTCCGACCTGTCCATCAGGTCGTCGTGCACGAGGGCCGCTGCGTGGAAGAGCTCCAGGCAGGCGGACGCCGAGACGACTGCCGGCTGGTCGGGCGCGCCGGCACCCCTCCACCCCCAGTAGCAGAACGCCGGGCGCAGCCGCTTGCCGCCGGCCAGCAGGTCGGCTGTCGCGTCGACGAGGGGGAGTAGGTCAGCACTCTCGGACCGCAGGATCTCCCGCTGGCGGTCCAGGAACCCGTCGAGAACGCGCTGGACGCGTGACCGCAGGGTGCGGACGGGATCGTCGACGGCGGCCGGCACGCTGCCGAACCCTACGCGCGCGCCGCGCACGCGGTGCCAGCGCCGGGTCGCCCACGGCGCCGGCGGCCCGTAGCCTGGTGCGGTGACGCTGGGACTGCCGTCGACGATGCCGGGTGGCGCGAAAACCATCCGCGACCTGATCGCGTCCGGTGGCCGCTCGTTCTCCTTCGAGTTCTTCCCGCCGAAGACCGACCAGGGCGAGACCCTGTTGTGGCAGGCGATCCGCGAGCTGGAGTCCCTTGCGCCGACGTTCGTCTCGGTCACGTACGGGGCCGGCGGAAGTACCCGGGACCGGACGGTTCGAGTGGTGGGCCGGATCAGCGCGGAGACCACCCTGACCGCCGTGGGGCATCTGACCTGCGTGGGCTCGACCCGCGCCGAGTTGCGCCATGTCGTGGGCGCCTATGCCGATGCGGGGATCCGCAACATCCTCGCTCTGCGCGGCGACCCGCCGGGAGGCCCGGGCGCCGAGTGGCAGGCACATCCGAACGGCCTCGACCACGCCGACGAGCTCGTCCGCCTCGTGCGCCAGCTGGGGGACTTCTGTGTCGGTGTCGCGGCGTTCCCCGACCGGCACCCGGAGTCGCCCTCGCTCGACCACGATGCGCGGATCCTGGCGGCCAAGGCAGCGGCAGGTGCCGACTTCGCGGTGACGCAGTTCTTCTTCGGCGCCGACGACTACTTCGCGATGGTCCAGCGGGCCGAGGCGTACGGCTGCACGATCCCGGTGGTGCCCGGCATCATGCCGGTCACCGACGTCAGGCAGATCGAACGCTTCGCCCTGCTGTCCGGTGCCAGCCTCCCGGCGCCGCTGGTGCGCCGCTTGCGCGCCGTCGAGGACGATCCCGAGGCGGTCCGCCGGGTCGGGGTGGAGATCGCGACGGTGCTGTGCGAGGAGTTGCTCGCCGGGGGAGCGCCGGGCCTGCACTTCTACACGCTGAACCGGTCGACCGCCACCAGCGAGATCTATCGTGCTCTCGGCCTGCCCGGACGGGGCGCGGCTGATGCGCAACCGGTGGGTGCCGGCGCGGGCAGTTCGAGCGGCGCGCCGATCCCGGATGGGGCACAGTCGGCACCGTGACGGACAGAGCTGACATCGCCGGCGTGACGGTCGTCGGCACCGGTCGGGCCGGTGCCCCGCCCGACGTCGTCCGCATCGACCTGGCGGCCGAGGCCAGCGCAGTCGCGGTCCAATCCGCCCTGGCCGACGCCACGGCCGGGCTGGCGAGCATGCGCGAGGCGCTGACGTCCGCCGGAGTCCGGGCCACCGACCTACGGACGACGGACACGTCGGTTCACGTCGACCACGGATCGGGCGGCCGCCCGCAGGGCTACGTCGCCCGGCTCGGCCTGTCGGCGACGGTCCGCGACGTCGGTGCAGCCGGGACCGTCGTCCAGGAGGCGCTCGCCCGCGGTGGCGAGACCGCGCGGCTGTCCGGCCTGACCTTCTCCCACTCCGACCCGTCCGGCCTGCTGGCCGCTGCCCGGGAAGCGGCCTTCGCCGACGCCAGGGCGAAGGCCGAGACGTACGCGGCGCTCGGCGGGCGCGTGCTCGGCGAGGTTTCGGCCGTCGAGGAGACCGGCGGCGGCGCGGTCCCGCTCCCGCGCAGCATGGCCCTGGCCGCATCGGAGGCCGACTTCGCGGTGGAGGGCGGGCTGCAGGAGGTCTCGGTGTCCGTGGTCGTTCGCTGGTCCTGGGCCTGAGTCTCAGGCTCGCCCCACCATGTCGGCCACGGCCGCAGCAGACAGACCCACGAACGCCAGTCCACCGCCCGGTCGGGTCGACCCGCCCACCAGGAACAGTCCACGTACCGAGGAGCGGTTGGCCGGACGCCTCGCCGGCCCCTGCAGCTCGGCCAGGCTCGGCCCCACGGTTGATCCGCCTGGGGAGCGGGTCTCGCGCTCCAGGTCATGCGGCGTTCGCACGACCCGCCAGAGCACCCGCCCGCGTACGTCCATCCCGCGCGCGGCGAGCGCCGCCAGCACCCGGCCGGCGTACCGGTCGGCCAGGCCGTCGGCCGTCCAGTCGACCGCGCCGAAGGCGTCGGAGCCCCGCGGACCCGGTCCGTGCCGGGGTGCGCGTACCTGGACCGTCCACGCCTCGGTGTCGGCGGCGGGTCGCATCGCCGGGTCGTCGTGGGCGGACACGTAGATCGTCGGGTCGTCCGCGGGTCGCGCGTCTTGCCCGAACACGGCATTCAACTCGGCATCGACGTCGTCGGGGAACAGGACCGTCCGGTGGCGCAACGACGGGGTACGTCCGCGCAACGCGAGCAAGATCGTGAAGAACGAGGGCGGGAGGACGGACCGTGCGGACCGGCGACGTTCCCGGCGCGCCACGGACGGGCCCAGCAGTGCGGCGTACACCTGGGCGGCCTGCACATCGGTCACAACGAGGTCGGCGGGAACGATCTCGCCGCCCTCCAGCCGCACACCTGTCGCCCGACCATGGGTGACGAGCACCTGCACCACGTCGGCGGACGTCCGTATCCGCGCACCGCGGGTGGCGGCACGCTCGGCCACGGCCTCGACCAGGCGGCGCAGCCCGCCGGGCACGTACCACGTGCCGAAGGTGTGCTCCACGTAGGGGACGACCGTGAGCACGTCGGACGCCTGCCGCGGGTCGAGCCCGGCGTGGACGGCATGGCCCTCGAGCAGGGTCCGCAGCCTGGCGTCGGCCAAGGACCGCTCGGCCGACGCTCGCAGTGACCGGCCGGCGCCGAGGGCCCGGCGCCGGCCGAGGCCGTCCGAGCGGGCCGACTCCACGATGCGCCGGCGCACGGCGCGCCAGATCCGTTCCCCGTGCCGAAGCACCGCGTCCCACTGGGCTGCCGATCCCGACCCGAAGGCCTGGTCCAGCGCACGCAGCGTGCCGGCCCGGCTGGCGTTGGGCAGGTCGAGCTCGACACCGTCGGCGAACCGGAGGTGCCAGGCCGGGTCTACGGCGACCAGGTCGAGCTCACGTTCGAGCGGCCGACCTGTCGCGCGGAACAGGTCCCGGTACACCGCCGGGAGGGTCAGCGTCGTCGGGCCCGTGTCGAACGAGAAGCCGTCCCGGGAGTACGCACCGACCTGTCCGCCGACGGACGCGGCCTGCTCGAGCACCGTGACCGCGTGACCGAAGTCCGCGAGTCGAGCGGCGGCGACTAGACCGCCGATGCCCGCGCCGACGACCACGACCCGAGCCATCCGTGCTCCTCCGTCGCCGATGTCTGATGCCCCGACGTGTCGCCGGGTTACTCACTCACTGACGGCGGAGAAGTACCTGTCGCGCAGCCGGTGCCACCCGCAACGGATGCGTTTGAGCAACCAGATGGCCAGCCCGAGGCTGGCCGCCAGCAGGACGAGCGCGATTCCTGCCGCCAGCCAGGGGTACTCGGTGGCGAGCAGGAGGACACCGACCAGTGAGATGTCCTCGGCGACGCTGACGCCGATGTTCGACGCCGGCTCCGGCGAGGTGTTGACCGCGAGGCGGATGCCTGCCTTGCCGGCGTGGGAGAGCAGTGCCAGGCCGCCGGACAGGCTGGCGGTGAGCGCCTGTTCGAGTGTCGAGGCGTCACCGGCGATGAGCAGTCCGAGCACGGCAGCGACGACAGGACGGACCACCGTGTGCACGGAGTCCCAGAGGCTGTCGATGTACGACACCTTGTCGGCGACGAACTCGATCGCGGTGAGGACGCCGACCAGCACGAGGACATCGGTTCGCTGCAGGGCATCCGGCGTGTCCGCGAGCCCGGCCCGGCCGACGAGGCCGACGACGAGCACCGTGGCGTAGGCGCTGATCCCCGCCGCCCAACCGCCCGAGATGGCATAGGCGATCGAGTCCATGGTCACCTCCGCCTCCGCAGCCGTACCGGAGGTCCGGATGCGTGTGCCGAATCTACCTGTGGAGGGCGTCACCTCGCGCCGGCCGAGACCGGCGGCGCGGGTCGAGTCTCCCCGGCGCGATGGTCGATCGGTTGACGTGCTGTCGGCCGGAGGGTGTACCGTGGGACACGATTCGAACGTATGTTCGAGTCAAGGTCTGACGGGGAGGCGCGCCTCCCCGTCAGAGGGCGGTCCTCGCCGGGTGCGGTCCTCGACCCCCGCATCCCGGGAGGGCTGCCGCGGCAGGCGTCGGGGAGGCGACCATGGCAGTGACGTACGACGCAGGGCGTCCGGTCCGCGATTCGGCGGAGGCCGGCTCGTGCATATGGTGCCAGTGATCATGGCCGCCCAGCCCGTTCCGCGACCGCGCACCGGTCATGCCGTGGTCGACCTGCTCGACCAGTCGCGCAGCTGCCTGGCCGAGGCCGCGTCGGCGACCACAGCGGGGGAGCGTTATGTGGCAGCGCACCTCGCCGCGCTGCGGGCAGGGGCAGCCGTGCTGGCCGCGCGGGCCAGGGCCGACCTGGGTGGGGTGTCCGGCTCCCGGCGCAGGGCTGCCCGCGGGCCGCGCAACGTGTGGAACGTCCTTACCGCGGTCGCTCCCGAGCTTGCCGAATGGGCAGCATTCTTCGCTGCCGGCGCCGGTAAGCGTGCCGCAGCCGAGGCGGGCATCCCCGGAGCTGTCACGGCCCGCGAGTCCGACGACCTGCTCCGCGACGCCGACGCCTTCCTGGGCCTGGTCTGTGCCGTGCTGGGGCTGCCGCACCAGCAGCCGCTCGCGGGCACCGCGGTCGGCCCCGCCGGCTGATGACCGTGGGATGTTCTTCGCCCATCGCGGTGTTGTGATGGAGACTGAAGGACCGACCATCGCACGGGAGTGTTCGAGATGCTCGACCCGAAGGGCATGTACGAGGTCGTCGGCGACGTCCCCACCTCGGACGCGCCGGTGCTCGTGCTCTCCCTCGACGGCTTCATGGACGCGGGCGGCGCCGGGAAAGGGCTGGTCGACCACCTGCTCTCCACCCTCGACCATCGCGTCGTCGCACGCTTCGACACGGATCTCCTCGTCGACTACCGAGCCCGCCGCCCCGAGATGCTCTTCGTCGAGGATCACTTCGAGCGCTACTCGGCTCCGGAGCTGGCGATCCGGCTCGCCCACGACACAGCGGGTACGCCGTTCCTCCTGCTGACCGGGCCCGAGCCCGACGTCCAGTGGGAGCGTTTCGTCGCCGCCGTCACCGGACTGATCCGGCACTTCGGCGTCCGGCTGGTCGTCAGCGTCCACGGCATCCCGATGGCGGTGCCGCACACCCGGCCCCTGGGCGTCACCGCGCACGCCACCCGCCCCGAGCTGGTCACCCTCGTCAATCCCTGGCGGGGTGAGATCCGCCTGCCCTCCAGTGCCACCGCGCTGCTCGAGCTGCGGCTGGGCGAGGCCGGTCTGGACGCCATGGGCTTCGTCGCGCACGTCCCGCACTACCTGGCCGAGTCCGACTACCCCGACGCCTCCCTGGCGCTGCTGCGATCCATCTCCGCCGCCACCGGCCTGCAGCTGCCCACCGACGCGCTGTCCGAGGCCGCCGGTCGTATCCGCAGACTGGTCCAGGAGCAGGTCGACCAGTCCGAGGAGGTCGGGCGTGTGGTCCGTGCCCTCGAGACACAGTTCGACGCGTACGTCGGCGGGACGACCCGCGGGAACATGCTTGCCGACCGGGCGACGATGCCCAGTGCCGACGAGATCGGGGCCGAGTTCGAGCGCTTCCTGGCCGAGCTCGGCGACGACGAGCGCCCGGGCGACGGCAGCTGAACCGGACCAGGCCCCGCTCAGTGCGGTGGCCGGCGGCGCAGCCGCTTGATGTCCGCCCTGCGCTTCTTCTGCTCCAGCCGGCGGGCACGAGCCGCCCGGGACGGTTGGGTGGGCCGACGCCGGCGCGGCGGCGGCGCGATCGCCTCGGTCAGGATCTCCACCAGCCGCCGTTCCGCCGCTTCGCGGTTGCGCAGCTGAGACCGGTACTCCGAGGCGCTGACGGTGAGTACCCCGTCGACCAGCCTGACGGCGAGCCGGTCCAGGGCCCGGGAACGCAGCGTCGGACCGAGCGCCGTCGTCCGTCCGACGTCAAAGGAGAGCTCGACGCGGGTGTCGGACGTGTTCACCGACTGCCCACCCGGGCCACCGGAGCGGGAGAAGCGCCACGACAACTCGGCCGCGGGGATCACGATCGTGCCGCGCACGGGAAGGTCGCCCGGCATAGTCACCCCTGCGTCGTGTGGACGTCGCCGGTGGATACGCTCGGGCGGTGAGTCCACGCACCTTGGCGCTCTACCGGATCCTTGCCTATACGACCGGCGTCGTGCTGCTGGTCTTCACCGTCGAGATCGTGCTCAAGTACGGCTTCGGCGTGGAGGGGTTCGAGTTCATCGCCATCGTCCACGGCTGGATCTACATGCTCTACTTCTTCGTCTCGCTGTACCTGGCGATCCAGCAGCGATGGTCCTGGCGGTGGACGGTTCCGGTCGTGCTCGCCGGCACCATCCCGTTCGCCTCGTTCGTGGCCGAACGCCGCGTGGTCGCCAAGGTTCATGCCGAGCACCCGGAACTGGTCACGCACTCCTGACCTCGTCCCTGGCGGCCTCGGTGTCGGCCCGCGAACTGCGCCGGACCGCGGCGCGGACGAACGAGAACCAGAACACCGCGGCGGCCCCGGCGAAGACCCACCACTGGGCCCAGTAGGACAGGTTCTGCCAGGGACTCACGTTGCCGATCGGATCGACGACGCCGAGATCGAGGAGCTCGGGCGAGTCCGCAGGTCGGGGCTGCTCGTCCTCCAGGAGGAGATATCCGGGATAGAACTGGTCTTCGGGCAGACCGGTCTTGGCGGCGACGGGCTCGGGAGCGACGAACCCGATCTCGCCGGTCGACAGATCCGCGTCGGACCGGGCGGTGTGGGCTGCCGTCTCCGGCGACAGCAGATGTCCGGCGACGGTGACCTCGCCATCCGGAGCGGTGCCGACCGGGTCGTCACGGTCGTCCACCCAGCCGCGCAGGACGGTGAGCATGCCCCCGTCGGAGGTCCGAAGGGCGGCGACGAGGTAGTCGCCGAGAACGCCTTCGTGCACCCGCGCCGGCACCGTGAGGTGGCCTTCGTCGACGTAGCGCCCGGTCGCGAGGACGGCCCGGTCGGCTCCCGCCCCGAGTTCCTCGCCAGGCTGGACCAGGTCGGATATCGACACGGCCGGCCGGTCCCGCAGATCCTGGCGGGACTCGCTGTGCCCGTACACGCCGAGCTGCCACAACCCGAGGGCCACGAATCCCGCGACCACCGCGATTGTCGCGACATGCAGCGCGATCCACCGCGGGGTCAGCAGGGTTGGGAGCACTTCTCGAGGTTATAGAGTCATCCGGGAGCAACAGCGCGAGGAGGCCTCCGGTGGCGCGGGTGAGACGGACGGCTGCCTTCGTCGCGTTGTGGCGAGCGCTTCGTGGAGCGAGTAGGCAAGGCGCTCCGAGTCTCGGAACCCGTCTGGCGGCGTTGCCCCGGTTGGCTACCGCAGTGATGTCCGGGCAGTGGGACGGCCTGGGGGCCGGGCGGCTGGCGCTGATGGGCGTCGCTCTCTTCTATGTGCTGTCGCCGATCGACCTGGTCCCCGAAGGTCTTCTGCTCGCGGTCGGGCTCGTGGACGACGTTGTGGTGGTGAGCTGGCTCGCCGGTAGTGTTCTCGATGCCACGGACAGGTTCGTGGCATGGGAGCGCGGGGAATCTCAGATCATCGACGGTGAAGTCGTCGGCGAAAGACGGATTCTGCCCGCACGCACGAGTCCGATGGAGACAAGGGCAATGACTCGACCCCATCCGCTGACCGCGATGTCCGAGCGGCAGTGGGCACAGGCCTGGGAGGCTCAGCAGGACGTCGTCGATGCCATGCCTCAAGGCCGCGGGTCGTGGCTTCCCAACATCGTGGAGGCGCGCCACTGGGGCGCCCTGCGGTGGACATCCGGGCGGCCGGCACATGCGTCGATGACCGGGCAGGCCGTCGCCGAGTCGTTCGCCGTGATTCGGCCCGACGTCACCGATCGCCGAGTCCAGACCGCAGTTGTCGACATGCTCACCGATCGCCCCCCGGTCAGTCGGATCGCCGGTTTCGGTATCCGCGAACACCAGGTCAGCGCCAGCGTCCTCGGGGCTGTGGCACTGTCCGTGGTCGCGGCGATCGTGGCCGCGCTGGCCGGGGCCGGGTGGGCGCTGGTACTCGTGGTTGCCGTTCTCGCAGCGATCGGCGGGGCGATCGTGGGGGCGAGTGTCGCCGACCACCAGCTCGGCCGGGCCAGGGCGGCCGTGCTCGCCGACGCCCGGGTCCGCGTGGTCACGGGGCGATTCGCGCCGCCGGCCTGGACCCGGTTGGTCGAAGCGACCACGCGGCTGGAGGAGATCTCGGCTCGCGATCACGACCCGGAGGCGGACCAGCAGGCGCACGAAGCGGTGCAGGGTGCCCTCTGGGAAGCTGCGGGCCTGTTGCTCGGATCGTCGGACCACACCGGCGTCCAGGTGCTGGCCGACGGTGTCGAGCGGCTCGCCGACATACGCCGGGGATGAAGCCGGCTCAGTGCCGCTCGTGGATCTCGCGCACCGACGCGATGGTGTCGGCCTCGGCCGCGGGCTTGTCGGGCCGGTGGCGCAGCACCCGCGCGAATCGGAGCGCCAGCCCGGCCGGATAACGCGGCGACTGCTGGACGCCGTCGAAGGCGATCTCGACGACGAGTTCGGGGCGAACCGCGACGACCCAACCGTCGGCGGGGCCCTCGGCCAGCGCGAGTAGCCGCTCGGTCTGCCAGGCGAGCATCGTGTCGGTGAGGCCCTTGAACGTCTTGCCGAGCATCACCAGCCCGCCCACCGGTCCGTACCGGCCGTCGGGGTCGCGGGCTCCGAGGTGCAGGTTGGACAGCTTCCCC
The DNA here is from genome assembly GCA_035656095.1 of Jiangellaceae bacterium. GTDB lineage: Bacteria > Actinomycetota > Actinomycetes > Jiangellales > Jiangellaceae > DASRTE01. Next base: position 43,085 of record DASRTE010000192.1, on the reverse strand, counting down.
TGGCGCCGGCCGTGACCCCACTCCACAGCGAGCACGACGAGGTCGAGAGTGTGTCGCGGCTTCACCTTCACCCAGCCGGCGCCACGGCGCCCGGCGTCGTACGGAGCCGACAGCGACTTGACCACGACCCCTTCGTGGCCATGGGCCAGCGCGTCGTCGAAGAACGCCTGCGCTGCGGCGAGGTCGTCTGTGACCAGCCGCGGAACCAGCAAAGTCTCCGGAACGGCGGTGGCCAGAGCCGCCCACCGCTCCTCACCGGGTGCGCCGACGAGGTCGTGGCCGTCGAGGTGGAGGCAGTCGAACACGAACGTGGACAGCGGGACGGCCGAGCGGGCGGTCGCGACGTCGAGGCGGCGACCCACGCGCGACGCGGTCTGCTGGAACGGCAGCGGCCGTCGGTCGGGCCCGAGGGCGATGACCTCGCCGTCCAGCACGATCGAGGCGACCGGAAGCGACATCGCCTCCTCGACCAGTTCGGGCACGCGGCTCGTGACGTCGTCGAGGGTGCGGGTGAACACGGTGACCCGGTCGCCGTCGCGGTGGATCTGCACCCGGATTCCGTCGAGCTTCCATTCGATCGCGGCCGGACCGGTTCGGCCGAGGGCGTCGGCCAGGTCCGGTGCGCTCTGGGCGAGCATCGGGCGCAGCGGCGCCCCCACGGCGAGCTGGAACCGTTGTAGACCGTCGGTGCCCTCCACCAGCACCGCCTGGGCGACCGGCGTGAGCGTGCCGGCGACGGTGACCGCCCGCCGGATCTCGGCGGCCGGCACGCCGGCAGCGACCGCGACCGCCTCGGTGAGAACGCCGTCGAGGGCGCCCTGGCGAAGTTCGCCGCTGATCAGCCCGGCGAGCAGGCGCTGCTCGGCCGCCGTCGCCCGGGCCATCAGCTCGACCAAGCGGGACCGGCGGGCCGTGGTCGAGCCTGGCCCGGACATACCGGCGATCGCGGCGAAGGCGGCATCGACCTCGGTCAGCTCGAGTGTGGGCCGCTGCGCGGGCTGAGGCAGGTCGCGCAGGGCGGCGTAGCCGAGGCCGGTGCGGCGCTGGCGCAGCTCGCCGGACAGGTACGCCACGGCCACGGGCACGTCGTCAGGACCGGCCCGCCCGAGGCACTCGGCGAGCAGCGCCGTCTTGGCCAGCCGCGCCGAGGTGGCCGCCACGGCCGCCGATGTCTGCGCGACGTCGTCCAATAGCACATCCCGAGTCTGCCAAGGCCCACCGACACGCCATCCGGCGCCTGGCTGTTGATCACGTTCACCACCCTGGCGGTCGGTTCACCAGGCGCAGGAGCCTGGTGAACCGTCCGCGACCATGGTGAACGTGATCAACGGACGGAGCACGGGCCCCGGCGGAGCGAGGCGGTGCTCCGCGGGGCCCGTGAGTCTGTCGTGGGCGCTGGTCAGGTCGACGGCGCGTCGCTGCCCAGAGTGACCTCGACCGTCTGGGTGTCGCCGTCGCGCACGTAGGTCAGCGTGACGGTGTCGCCGGGACGATACGAGCGGGCTGCCGCCACCAGCGAGGTTCCGTCGGTGACCACCCGGTCATCGATCTTGGTGATGACGTCGCCGTCCGCGAGTCCGGCCCCGTCCGCGCCGCTGCCGTCCTCGACGCCGGCGACCAGGGCGCCGCGGGTGTCGCCCGTGGCGTCGCCGACGCTGAGTCCGATCCGCGCGTGGGTGGCCCGCCCGGACTCGATCAGCTCGTCCGCGATGGGCCGGGCCTGGTCGATCGGGATCGCGAAGCCCAGGCCGACCGACCCGCCCTGGGCGCTCGGCGCGTAGATCGCGCTGTTGATGCCCACGACCTGGCCGGACATGTTGACCAGCGGGCCACCGGAGTTGCCGGGGTTGATCGGTGCATCGGTCTGGATGGCGTCGATCACCGCGCTGCTGCCCGTGCCGCTGCCGGCCGACACCGGCCGCTGGAGTGCGGAGACGATGCCCGTGGTCACGGTGCCTTCGAGGCCGAACGGCGAACCGATGGCGACGACCTGCTGACCGACCAGCAGGTCACCCGAGCTGCCGAGCTCGACGGCGGCGAGTCCGGAGACGTCCGCGGCCTGGATCACGGAGAGGTCGGTCGTCGGGTCGGTTCCCACGACCTCGGCGGCGGCGGTGGTGCCGTCGTGGAACGTGACCCTGAGGTCGCCGCCACCTTCGACCACATGGTTGTTCGTGAGGATCTGGCCGTCCGAGGAGATGACGACGCCGCTCCCGGTCCCGATCCGCTGCGGGCCGCTCACCGCGATCGACACGACGCTTGGCAGCACCTGCGCCGCCACGTCCTCGACGTCGGACAGCGTGGACGTCTGCTGGCCGGACGGCGCGGGTTCGAGGCTGCTGGTCTCCGCCGGTGCCGCGTCGTCGTCCAGTGCGCTCACCACACCGGCGCCGGCTGCGCCGCCGAGCAGTCCGGCGCCGAGCGCGAGTGCCACCATCAGCGCGGTGCCGCGCCGTGGCTGCTTCGCACCCGTGGCCTCGGGAGCCGGGCCGGCGAACGGAGGCTGTCCGCTCGGCGACGACGCCGGCGCTGCGAAGGTCCGGGTGTCCTCGGGACGGGCAACTGGGCGGGTGTCGTCCGGGCGGGCCGTCCAGGGATCGGTCGGTCGGGGAGGTTGCTGCACCGAGCCCGTGGGCGTCGACCAACCGGAGCCGGGTGGCGCGTCAGGAGCGCGGCCCTCGTTCAGGGCGGCGCCGGAGGGCTGGGTGCTGCGCGTGGTCTCGTCCATGCCACCACGCTGCCCTGTCCGGCTGAGAGCATGCTGAGAGTCAGGCAAGAGCCGGCGAAGAACCTTCGGCGGGCACGGAGCCGGATGCGCTCCCCGGCACCGTCATGGTCAGCCTGGCGCCGCCGTGCTCGGACCGGCCGGCGCTGACCGTGCCGCCGTGGCGTTCCGCGGCCGCGCGCACGATGGCCAGGCCCAGCCCTGAACCGGGTCGGCCGCGTGCCTCGGTGGACCGGTAGAAGCGCTCGAACACGTGTGGCAGGTCGGCGTCGGCGATTCCCGGCCCCTCGTCGCCGACCTCGAGTACACCCTCGCGCAGCCGGACGTGGACGGTCCCGGGCCGAGGACTCCAGTTCGCGGCGTTGTCGAGCAGGTTCGTGACGGCGCGGGCCAACAGGGACAGGTCGCCCTCGACGGTCCACGAGCGGAGGTCGGCGGAGAACGTGATTTCGGGCGCCCGGCGGCGGACCCGGGTGAGCGCGTCGCGGACGACATCGGCGAAGTCCACCGTGTCGCGATCGGCATCGGGAGGATCTTCGCGGGCGAGCTCCATCAGGTCGGTGACCAGCGTGGACATCTCCTCGATCTGCGCTCGTACATCGCCGATCAGGCCGGCCCTCTCGGCCGGGTCGAGCCCGCCCTCGCGTTCGCTCTGCGCGAGCAGGTCGATGTTGGTCCGCAGGCTGGTCAACGGGGTCCGCAGCTCGTGGCCGGCATCGGCGATCAGGCGGCGCTGCCGCAGGCGCGCCTCGTCCAGGGCCGCGAGCATCGCGTTGAACGCATGGGCGAGCCTGGCGATCTCGTCCTCACCCTCGACATCGATCGGGTCGAGCTGGCCGGTCTCGGCCACGTGCTCGGCCGCGGCGGTCAACCGCTCCACGGGTCGCAAGCCGGTGCGGGCGATCGACGCTCCGGCCCAGGCGGCCAGCGCGATGCCACCGAGGCCGGCGACGAGAGACACCCAGCCCAGCGTGCCGAGGACGCGGTCGACGGTCTCGGTGGGTTGGCCCAGCACCAGAGCCAGGCCGGGGCCGGCCGGGACCGCCACGACCCGGTACGACTCGCCGTCCAGGGGGGCCGTTCGGACGCTCTGGTCGTCCTGCCCGCGGGCGACCGCGAGTTCCTGTTCGCCGAGCGGCGGGGCACTCCGGGTGCCCTCGGGGGAGCGGGCCACGTTGTCCGCGCCGAGTAGCGCGACCCGCAGGTCAGCGGCGAGTAACGCGTCGGAGGGAATCCGGCTGAGCGTCGACGGGTCGCCGAGCGGACTCGACACGGCTGCGTGCGCGCGGTCCAGGAGGTTGTCGTCGACACTCTGCGTGAGCTGGACCCGGACCGTGGCGTACGCGGCCATGGCCGTGAGAAGGACGGCGAGGCCGACACCGATCGCGGCGAGGGCGCCGACTCTACGGCGCAGCGGGAGCTGGCCGATCCATTCGCGAATTCTCGCCGGCACGGCCCGGCCGGGATGTGCGGGCGCCGTCACGGTGGCGTCTCCCGGGCCACGTACCCGACGCCGCGGACGGTGTGGATCAGGCGTGGTTCGCCCTCCGCTTCCGTCTTGCGCCGCAGGTAGCCGACATAGACCTCGAGGGAGTTCGCGGTCGTGGGGAAGTCGTATCCCCAGACCTCCTCGAGGATGCGCTCGCGGGGGAGGACCATGCGCTGGTTGCGGAGAAGCAACTCGAGCAGGGCGAACTCGGTGCGGGTGAGCCGAATCGGCCGCTCGCCGCGCGTGACCTCGCGGCTGGCCGGATCGAGGGTGAGGTCGGCAAGGCGGAGGACCGGGCCGGAGTCGCCCGCTCCGATCCGCCGCAGCAGCGCCCGCAGCCGGGCGAGCAACTCCTCCAGGGCGAACGGCTTCGGCAGGTAGTCGTCGGCGCCCGCATCGAGGCCGGCCACGCGGTCGGCGACCTCGTCGCGTGCGGTCAGCATGAGCACCGGGACGTCGTCCCCGGCGGCGCGCAGGGCGCGGCAGGTCGCGAGCCCGTCCAGCCTGGGCATCATCACGTCGAGGACAACGGCGTCCGGCCGCGAGTCCGCGACGGCCCGCAGCGCCTGCTCACCGTCGGCCGCGAGCTCCACCTGGTAGCCGTTGAACACCAGCGAGCGGCGCAGCGACTCGCGGACCGCAGGGTCGTCGTCGACGACGAGGACACGCATGCCGCCAGTGTGCCCGGGCCGGCTGAGACCAGCCTGAGAAGGCGACGACGAACTGGGGCCGTCGTCGGGCCGTCAGCGCTGGTCCGGAGACAGGCCGGCGTCGTCGGCGGCGAGCGTGCGGACCGGGCCCGGCGGGGTGTCCGCAGTCTCGAAGCGCACCGTGACCCGCCCTCGGCCGCTGCCCCACACCCACCCCCGCCCGTGGACGGCGTGTACGACGTCCATGCCGGGAACCCACCGGCGCGGGACGGGCAGTGCCTCGGCGGGTTCGGGAGACCCCGACACCGCCACCCGCTCGGCGGAGGCGAACAGGTCCTCCTGGACCCAGTCGGCCAGACCGGAGACACTGACGCCGAGCAGGCGGACGCCGGCGGAGGTGTCGACCTCCGTGAACAGGCCGGCCGCGATCCTGGCGACGACCCGCGCGTCGTCGGTGGGCGCGGGCAACGTCGCCGACCTCGACAGCGTGGTGAAGTCGTGCAAGCGGACCTTCAGTGTGACGGTACGGCCGGACAGGCGCGCCCGTACCAGCCGGTCCGCGACACGCACAGCCATCCGCTCGACCAGCGCGGACAGCAGGGCGGCATCGGCGATGTCGCGGTCGAAGGTGTCCTCGACGCTCACCGACTTCGACTCGCGCTCGGAGGAGACCGGCCGGTCGTCCTCGGCACGTGCCAGCCGGTGCAGCGAGCGGCCGTGCGCCTCACCCAGCACGTCCACCAACTCGGCCTCCGTGATCCGGCCGAGGTCACCGACGGTGCGGACCCCCAGGCGGGTCAGCCGCTCGGCCGTGGCCGGGCCCACTCCCCACAAGGCCCGCACCGGGAGGGGATGCAGCACCTCGACCTCCGTGCCCGGATCGACGACGACCAGGCCGTCGGGCTTGGCCTGCTCCGAGGCGATCTTCGCGAGCAGCTTCGACGTGGCCGCGCCGACGCTGGCCGTGATACGCGTGCGTTCGCGGATGTCGGCGCGCAGCGACTCAGCGATCATGCGAACTCCGGCCGGCGACAGATCAGGTGCCGTCCCGCCGGACAGGTCGACGAACGCCTCGTCCAGGGAGATCGGCTCCACCAGCGGCGACAGGTCGCGCAGCACGGCCATGACCACGTCGCTCACCGCGTGGTAGGCGCCGAACCGGCCGGCGAGGAACGCCGCGTTCGGACACCGGGCTCTGGCCTCGGCCATCGACATGGCCGACCGCACGCCGAAGCGGCGGGCCTCGTACGAGGCGGTGGCGACGACACCGCGTGGGCCGAGCCCGCCGACGACGACCGGCCGGCCGCGCAACGAGGGCTTGTCCCGCTGCTCGACGGCGGCGTAGAACGCGTCCAGGTCGAGGTGCAGGACGCTGGGGTGGTCCCTCACGGCCGGTGCGCGCCGATCCAGGCGTCCACCCGCTCCCACCAGCCGTAGAGCCACTCGGGTACGGCGCCGTCGTCACGCGGGACCTCGTCTGCGGGAACCTGCCACCAATGCATCCGGATCTCGGTGTCCATGGGCAACTCTCGCCAGAGGTCGGCGACCGTCACGAGGTGCTCGAGTCCGGTATGGGCGACGAAAACCGCGTCGGCGTCGGGCGCGGCCTGCAGGGCGGCGGTCACACCACCCGGGCGCGGTGCCATGACGTTGACCATCCGCTCGGCCTGGTCGGCCGCGTTCGAGTGGCCCCGCAGCCGCAGCGCCTCGATGGCGCGGACCCTGCGGCCGGCGGTGAAGTTTCCCCCCTCGGGGAAGATGACCAGCGCGCCGTCGTGGTCGAGCCCGACCGCCAATTCGGCGATGCTCCGTTCCACGTCCGCGCCTCCGGCGCCCGGGTTCGGCGTGATGAACCGGCTGGGCAGCCGGTTGAGTGCGATGTCGATCGCCGGATCCCACTGCAGAGTGTCCTTGAGCACGATGCGCGGATCGCGCCGGTACCAGTTCATCAGCGAGTGGACGACCAGGAACGAGTCGCCGGGACCGGCGTGGCGTGCGATGACGACCAGCGGCCGACCCTGGTAGTCCGACGGCTGCGGGCCCTCGACGACGATGCGTACGCCGAGCACGCGTCGCGCCTCCCACTCCAGCACCCGCAGGAACCACCGGATGAGCGCATAGTGCGTGTCTGTCGACCACGGTGCGCTCATGGCGACACCGAAGCCGGTCGCGATCCAGATACCGAACAGAGTCAGCAGGCTGACCAGTTCCAGGGCGGCGTAGACGGTGAGGAACCACAGGAACCGCAGCGGCCGCCACCGGCCGGGCAACAGGGGGGACACGGCGGCGGCGCCGAGCAGCCACAACGGGGCGCTGATCAGGCCGATCCAGATCGCGACGCCGACCACGGGGGCGATGACGACCCGACGGAACCACCGCGGGGGCAGCATGTCAGACCCTGGCCAGGTAGGCGGTGACCGCCTCGTCGGCGAGCCGGATCCGCTCGGCGACACGCGAGGTGTCGCGATAGCGCAGCACCGACCGGTCGGCATAGTGAGGCGGATCGGGATCGCCGGTCGGCAGCAGGTGGACGGTGACGTCGTTCGGAACTGCGGCCATGTCGGCCGCGAACCGATGCCGGCGGGCGATCTCGAAGGCCACCATCGCCACTTCCCAGGGACGGCGCGGGGGTTCGAGCGGGCGCTCGATCCTGCCGACATGCAGGACGTACACAGTGCGTGCGCCGAGCGCGATCGCCCGCCCGACGGGTATCGAATGGACCAGCCCGCCGTCGAGGTAGTGCTCGCCGTCGATCTCCACGGGCGGTAGCAGCCCGGGAACCGCGCTGCTGGCCATCACGGCGTCGACCACCTGTCCGCTCACGAACCAGTGCTCGGCGGCGCGCTCGATGCTCGCCGCGACGCACTGGAAGCGCACCCGCAGGTCTTCGATCCGGCGCTCCTCTCCCAATTCGGCGGTCAACAGGTCCCGCAGGGGAGCGCTGGCATGGGTGTGGGTGCGCGTGCGGGCCAGCGTCGACACCCTCCGCAACGGGGAGCCGCCGAAGATGTCGTCATCGGACAGCCTGGTCCACATGGTCTCGAGCCGGTCAACCGTCCCGCCGGTCGGAGCGGAGGCGAACACCGCACCGTTCACGGCCCCGACGCTGGTGCCGATCACCAGATCGGGTGCGACGCCCGCGGAGACGAGGGCGCGGAGCATGCCGACTTCGGATGCCCCGAGGACTCCGCCACCGCCGAGGACGAACGCGACATCAGGCACGGCGTGATGGTCCCATGATCGATGCCGCTTCGGCGCCACCTGGGGTAGCGTTCGCCACGCCGCCGCTTGCGGCATCGGGAGAGGAGCAGGTCGCGATGACCACGATCGTCGTCGGGTACGTCCCCAAGGCAGAAGGCCACGCGGCACTGCGACGCGGGGCCGAAGAGGCCCGGCTGCGCGGGGCACGCCTGGTCGTCATCAACTCGGCCCGCGGGGGCCGCGAGTTCGACGCGGATGACGCCGTCCGCTCCGACGCTGAACTCGACGCCGTGCGCCAAGAGCTCGCGGAGGCCGGCATCGAGGCAGAGGTCCGCCAGCTCGTGCGCGGCATGGATGTCGCGGACGACCTCATCGCCGTGGCCGAGGAGACCTCGGCAGACTTCATCGTCATCGGGCTCCGCCGCCGCTCGCCGGTGGGCAAGCTGATCCTCGGCAGCAACGCCCAGCGCATCTTGCTCGACGCGCCCTGTCCGGTGCTCGCGGTCAAGGCCGCGGAATCCGACTGACCTGAGGATTTCACCGCGATGAGCGCCACCCCGAGCTTGCGTCTCGCCCAGGACGAGCGCGCAGACGCCCTGCTCTCCCGAGACCCGTTCGCTCTCCTGGTGGGCATGCTCCTCGACCAGCAGATCCCGATGGAGTGGGCGTTCACGGGTCCCTGGACGATTGCGGAACGGCTCGGTACGTCCTCCCTCGACCCGAGGGTCGTCGCAGAGCACGACCCGGACGCGTTCGTGGCCGTGATGAGTGGACCACCGGCCGTGCACCGGTACCCCACGTCGATGGGTGCCCGGGTCCAGAAGCTCGGCGCGTTCGTCGTCGAGCACTACGACGGCGACGCGTCGCGCCTGTGGGCGGATGCCGGCTCCGGCGCGGAGCTGAAGCGACGGCTGGCGCAGCTGCCCGGCTTCGGCGACCAGAAGGCTCGGATCTTCCTCGCCCTGCTCGGCAAGCAGCTGGGCGTACGGCCGGAGGGCTGGCGCGAGGCGGCGGGTGCGTATGGAGACGACGGCTCCAGACGGTCGGTCGCCGACGTCGTCGACGGTGAGAGCCTGGCCGAGGTCCGGGCGTACAAGAAACAGCAGAAGGCGGCCGCCAAGACAACGAACACCTGACGGGGCGAGCCGCGACGGCAACGACACCGTTGCTCGGGTTACGGTGAACGGGTAGGTGAGGCTCGCCGCACGCGGGAAGTGTTCGCCGTGTCAGAATGTTGTTCTGCTGCTGTGGGGTGCGTCCGCAGCACCCATCAGCCCGTTCGTCGAGAGGTCATTCGTGTCGTCGAGTTCGTCGCGCCCGAAGCACGCCCGGATTCTCGAGCTGCCTGAGGGACAGGACCTCCACGCGGGCGCCGCGGCTCGCGCACGCGCCTCCCGGGCCGCTGCGGCGACCGCGCGGCGCGCGGCGGCCACGGCCACCGTCGACGCACCCGAGGCCGCGAGCGGTCGGCCGTCGCGCAAGGCCTCGGGCCGGAAGACGACGGCCAAGCCCAAGCCGGCGACTGCGGCCGATGACGATCCGCGGAAGGGGGGCGGCGCGAAGCCGGCCACCAAGCCCGTGAGCAAGGCCGGTGCCAAGGCTTCGAAGAGCGCGTCAGCGAAGCCGGCAGAACCGGCTGCCGCGGAGCCCGACCGGGCGCCAGAGCCCGCGCCGGCCGACCCTGGCCTCCCGCCGGAGCCGGCATCGGTCGGCCTCGACGACGTCGAGCCCGATCCCAGCGAACTGGCCCGCGTGGCAGTGCCCGAGGAGGCGGTGGCCAAGGAGGAGTCCGAGGGCTTCGTCTACTCCGATGCCGACGACGCCGACGAGCCGGAGCAGCAGGTCTCCGTCGCGGGTGCCACCGCCGACCCGGTCAAGGACTACCTCAAGCAGATCGGGAAGGTCCCCCTGCTCAACGCCGAGCAGGAGGTCGAGCTGGCCAAGCGGATCGAGGCCGGTCTATTCGCCGAGGAGAAGCTCGCCCGCGACGCCAACTCGCTGGCACCCAAGCTCCGCAACGAGCTCCAGTGGATCGCCCAGGACGGTCGCCGGGCCAAGAACCACCTGCTCGAGGCCAACCTGCGACTCGTGGTGTCGCTGGCCAAGCGCTACACGGGCCGCGGAATGCTCTTCCTCGATCTCATCCAGGAAGGCAACCTGGGTCTGATCCGCGCGGTCGAGAAGTTCGACTACACCAAGGGCTACAAGTTCTCCACGTATGCCACCTGGTGGATCCGCCAGGCGATCACCCGGGCGATGGCCGACCAGGCCCGCACCATCCGCATCCCGGTGCACATGGTCGAGGTCATCAACAAGCTGGCCCGGGTGCAGCGGCAGATGCTCCAGGACCTCGGTCGCGAGCCGACGCCGGAGGAGCTCGCCAAGGAGCTCGACATGACTCCGGAGAAGGTCGTCGAGGTGCAGAAGTACGGCCGGGAGCCCATCTCGCTGCACACCCCGCTCGGCGAGGACGGCGACAGCGAGTTCGGCGACCTCATCGAGGACTCCGAGGCCATCGTCCCCGCCGAGGCCGTCTCGTTCACGCTGCTCCAGGAGCAGCTGCACGCGGTGCTCGACACGTTGTCCGAGCGGGAGGCCGGCGTGGTGTCGATGCGTTTCGGGCTCACCGACGGGCAGCCGAAGACGCTGGACGAGATCGGCAAGGTCTACGGGGTCACGCGCGAGCGGATCCGCCAGATCGAGTCCAAGACGATGAGCAAGCTGCGCCATCCGTCGCGCTCGCAGGTGCTGCGCGACTACCTCGACTGAGGCTCTACCGTCGCTCTCGCCGTTCGTGCAGGTCAGACGCCGTTATGGTGCCTGACCCGCGACACACCAGCGCCGCACAGCGCTTCTCGTCGAGATATTCCGGTGGTCTGACGCGCGTGCCGACGCCGCCCGACCTCGCCCTACTGCTCCCATCGTGGGAACTGGCGCTACGCGCCGAGCGCAAGAGTCCGGAGACCGTCAAGAGCCACGGCGACGGCGTGCGGCGGTTCCTGTCCTGGCGACCGAGCACGACCGGGCCGCCGTCCTCGACCGGGCGACCGTGGCCGCCTTCGTCGCTGACCTGCTCGACGGCGGCAACGAGCGCGCCACGGCCCGGTCCCGGCACCTGTCACTTCACCGGTTCTCGGCGTGGCTGGTTGAGGAGGGCGAGGCCGACGAGGACCGCCTGTACGGGTCGCGCCCACCCAAGCTCGACGCCAAGGTGGTCGAACCGCTCACCGAGGACGACCTGCGCGCGCTGCTGAAGGCGTGCGCCGGGCCGGACATGCGCGATCGTCGAGACGAGGACTGCTCGTCGCCGACGTTGACCTCATGGCCGGGACCGCCATCGTCCGCCGCGGCAAGGGCGGCACTGGCCGCATCGTGCCGTTCGGGCCGTTCACAAGTCGCAGCATCGACCGATACGCTGAGACACACGGCGGCGCACCGCTGGCTCGCCGCCGGCGGTTCCGAGGGCGGGCTGATGGCCGTGGCCGGGTGGACCCGCCCCGACATGCTGCTCAGGTACACGAAGGCTCGTGCGTCCGAACGTGCCGCCGAGGAAGCCCGTGCGCTGAACCTGGGGACCTGTGAGCGCGCGCGACGAGGTTACCGTCGAGTGCCCGCGCTGCCATTCGGCCGCTGTGCCAGCTCACGTGGGTGCGGGGTCATGCCGCCGTGGCGGGTGTGTCCCAGGCCCCCGAGGGTTCTGGCGCCACCGGGCGGGCGCTCATGGACGGGCTCCCGAGCCATGATTGGCCGACGGCGAGGGTCACGGTGACGGACCGGGCGCTCGGGCCGAACACGGTCACCCGCGGCTGGTTACCATGCCTCCGCGTCGAGGGCGCACCGCACCTGGTACTGCCGGACCTGCGGCGTGACCATGTACAAGCCGCCACACGCCCCGTGGCTATCGGCTCAACCGGGCTTCCGTCACGTCCGCCCGGACCCTCACCTACTCCCCGGCTCCGCCCCTACAGAGGCCAAGCGTGCCTGGCGAGCCCTTTGGCAGTCCGTAGTACTTCCAAGAGTCCGCCGCGGTTTGAACCTGGGACACGTTCTGTCCCTCTTCCGAGTCGAGGTCATTCAGCCCGCTGGCGGCACAGGCCGAGTTGGCATGATCCAGAGCCCCCGTTTCATTGGTGTTGTCAGAAATGCCTGGAGGGCCCTTCACCTCGCCAGCGAGCGCTGCACCAGATGAGACACCCACAACGGCGGCCGCGCAGAACGCGATCGCAAGCAATCGCTTCACATCCACTCCCCCCTTTGAACGACGCCGTATTGACGCCCGATCGAAAATGCCATTGTCCCGAACAAACGGTGACATGCCAGGACCCTTGTAGCACCCGCAGCAGGTCGCAAATGGCGCGGAGCAGTTATCTCCGTGTCCGGGCCGCCAAACTAGGTGTGTCCTAGCCGCGGATGCGTGCTGGCCGTGGACGCTGCCTCACCGCCCGCATGCTCGCGGGTCAGTCGCTCACTCACTGATGGCCCCCTGATGGTCGTAGTCGTGGAACGCATCCCTGATCCTGCCCATCGCCTCCGACGGCGGGAGGTTGCGGTCGAACGCCAGCCGGCGCACAGCGCCGATCAGGCCCAGCATTTCGCCCAGGTATGATCGCCGCTCGGTCCGGGGGTGCTGTGGTCGCCGTGTCAGCGGGTCGCTCAGCGCCCCTCCCCTCGGTTCTCTTCGATGATGCCGTCGTACACGCCGAACCTGTCGCGGATGCGGCGGGCGCGGTCGGCGTCGTCGAGCGAGCGGTCGCAGGCCAGGTGCCTGAGGTCGCCGACCAGGGCGAGCAGTGCCGCCCAGCCGTGACGGCCGGGGTCGGGTGGTGGGAAGTGGTGGACACGGCGGGGCTCCGGCCCGTCGAGCGGCCGGCGGTGTCGTCGTCGCGCCGGGACCGCCCCGACTCAGTCGGGGATATTTCCCACCACACCGTTCCTGACCCGCACGGTTACGACGCTCAGACGTACAGCGTTCATGCGTCCCTCGTGCGCGACTACCTCGACTGAGGCTCCAGCGTCGCTGGTACCGGCCGGGCTCGAGGCTGCGGACGCCGCATACATCGAGCGCTTGGCTGGCGTCACCGAGCGCGACCCGACACCCTGCGCCGTAGCTCACCCCGGTCCCGGCGTCAGGTGTCGACTCTGCGGTAGATGAGGTCGAAGTCGGTGGTGTAGTCGGTGCCGTCCTCGGCGATCTCCCAGCGTCCGGTGATCGTGTTCCCGTCGTCGCTGAAGGTTGCCGTGAAGCGCTGGGAGAATGGCTGGCCGTCGCGCCAGAGCTTCCACTGGGCGTTGCCGATGCTCATCTGGTAGACGCGACACACGCCGCGCGCGTCGGAGTACAGCTGGTAGTACGTCCCGTTGGCCGCGTCGCATCCGATGATGGAGACGTTGTCGGGCGCCTCGGGAAGCTCGGCCGTCCCGCGCTCGACCAGATGTGCCCCCGAGGCGTGCCACTCGAAACTGACCATTCCGCCGCCCGGCCACGGCTGCCCGTCGGGCCAGTTCGCCTCTAAGGTCCACTGGCCGACCAGAGGCTCGAGCTGGCGCAACGCTTGCTCTGCGGTTGGCTGGTCCATCGATCCGCTCCTCTCTCCCGTGGTGCGCTCGCAGTCGCGACGCACTCGCAGGGGCCTGAGTCATCCTGGGTCCGTCATCGGATCAGACGCACGCCGAGGATCGAACTCATCGCTGGAACCCGCTGGTGCTGAAGCAAAGCTCACCGCACCTGGTACTACTGGACGTGCGGCGCGCCTCTACGAGCCGCCACCCGCGCTCTAGCCGCCCGGCGGGAAGGGCCAACCGTCCGTCAGCGCCCACCGGTGAACGGTGGTTCGCCTTCCTTGAGCGGGCGGAATCGGAGCGCTGACCAGACGTCGTCGACCGCCACCTGTGTGATCGGCCGCATTCCGTACTCGCCGAGGATCGGCCACAGCGTGTCGCGGTTGATGTCGGCCCGGTTCGCCTTGGGATAGGCGACCCAGAAGAGGGCCGGACCGGCGAGCTCGTCCTGGTTCGCGGTGAGCACGGAGCGCAGCGACCTGGCGTCCGGAGCGAAGACGAGCGCCGTTGTCGCCTGGTCCAAGCCGTCCACGATGCGCACACCCTCGGGCAGCGGATCGACGAGACCGACATGTGCGGGGTCCGAGGACCACACGGTTGTGTTCGGCTTGATCTGGAGCTTCTCGGCGACGGACTTTGCGCTCACCGCGTGCCCCTCAGCTCGGCGCTTGTGCACCTGCAGGCGCGTAGGCGAGCGAGAGTACGCCGGTGCTGAAGGTCGTGGAGCTCACGAGGTTCAGCGGGATCTGGTCGGACCCGTCCTCGAACAGGCGCTTGCCGTGGCCCACGACGATCGGGTGGACCAGAAGGTTGAGCTCATCGAGCACGTTGTCCCGCAGCAACGACCGGACAAGGGTGGGGCTGCCGGTGATCGAGATGTTCTTGCCGGGCTGCTTCTTCAGCGCGGCCAGCTCCTCGGCAACGTCGCCCTTGATCAGCGTCGAGTTCTCCCAGTCCACGGTGTCCAGGGTGGTCGAGGCGACGAGCTTGGGCGTGCTGTTCATGAAGTCCGCCATCTCGACGTCGCTGCCCTGGTGGGGCCAGTAGCCGGCGAATTCCTGGTAGGTCACTCGGCCGAGCAGCATCGTGTCCGAATCGGCGATCTGCGATCCGACCACCTGCATCATCTCGTCGTTGAAGTAGGGGAAGTGCCAGGTCTCCGGCGCCTCGACGACGCCGTCGAGAGAGACGAACAGCCCTGCGACGATCTTTCTCACGGTGATCTCCTGTGTGTTGTCGGGGTTCCGGACCGGAGTCGACGGTCTCGGGGATGTGCCCATGTTGGCCGGTCGACTCGTCTCGGTCTTGAACGAAACGACTTTGTGTCGTTCCAGAGCCTCGCACCGACGAGAGATATTGTCAAGACGGCTAGAACTGTCGGTGGCCATAGACCCGCAATGGTCCGGCGGTAAGGTCGTCGGCCGAGGACGGTCCACCGGACGGAGAGGCGCCTGACCATGTACACCGCTCGGTCCTGCCTCACGCCCGGTCCGTACTGAGATGGCCGCGACGAGTCTCGGCGACGCCTGCGTCCTGATCACCGGCGCATCGAGTGGGATCGGCCGCGCGTGCGCGGAAGCATTCGCTGCCGAGGGTTGCCGGCTGGTGCTGGCGGCACGCAGACGTGACCGGCTGGAGGATCTGGCGGCCGCACTGCCCGTGCCGACGCTCCCGGTCGATCTCGACGTCCGCGAACGGTCGGCGGTCGACGCCGCCATCGGTAGGCTGCCGCCGGGCTGGGCCGACGTCGATGTGCTGGTCAACAACGCCGGCCTCGCGGTCGGGTTCGGCCCGCTGCCGGACAACGACCCGGCCGACTGGGACCGGATGATCGACACCAACGTGACGGGTCTGCTCAACGTCATCCACGCCGTGCTGCCCGGGATGCTCGCGCGCGGCCGCGGCCACATCGTCGACATCGGCTCGATCGCGGGCCGCGAGACCTACCCCAACGGAGCGGTGTACTGCGCGTCGAAGGCGGCTGTCGACCGCATCACCGCCGGCCTGCGGATGGACGTCGTCGGGTCCGGTGTGAAGGCCTCGGTGATCCAGCCCGGCCTGGTCGAGACCGAGTTCTCCATGGTCCGCTTCGGCGGAGATGCCGAGCGCGCCGAAACCGTCTACGCGGGTCTGGATCCGCTGACCGGAGCCGACATCGCCGACGCCGTCCTGTGGGTGGTCAGCCGCCCGGCGCACGTCCAGGTGGCCGAGGTCGTCGTCCTGGCCGGTGCGCAGGCGTCGGCGACGATCGTCCACCGGCGGTGAGGACGAGGTCAGCCGACGATCGCGGCGAGCAACCAGGATCCGGCGATGAGCAACCCGGCGAGCAACTCGATGAGGATGGAGAGGCCGACCGCCTTCAGGGCGTGTACGGTCGCGGGCCACGCTTCGGCGTGGCCGGGCAGCCGCACCCGTTCGGCCAGGTAGATGCCGAGGACGAACCCGATGAACAGCCCCACCACGGGGATGACGAAGAAGCCGACGATGCCGAGCAGGGACCCGACGACGATGCTGCGGGTCGGCACGCCGGCGTCGCGCATGCGGCGCCCGGGCAGCAGGTACTTGACCACGGTGCCGGCGAGCGCGAGCAAAGTGGCCAGGACGAGCACACCCCAGGCCAGGGGGGTGCGCTCGACCAGTGCCCAGACTGCGACCGCGCCCCAGACCAGCAGCAGTCCGGGAATGACGACCAGCACGATTCCGACCAGGCCGACGACGATCGCCGCGCCGACGAGGACCAGTCCGATGGGCTCCACGGGGGGCATCGTGCCAGGAAAAGGCGAAGGGCCCCGGTCGTGACCGGGGCCCTTCGCCGTGTCGTGCGATCAGATTCAGCGCTCGTCGGCCATGGCCGTGGCGGGTGTGTCGATCAGTCGGTCGGTTTCGTCGTGCCACTCGGCGGCGAGTGGACGGAGCTTGCCCTCGTGCCGCCGCCCGTGGTGGCCGCAGAACAGCAGGTCGCCACCGCCGGCCAGGACGACGCGGATGTATGCCTGAGCGCCGCAGCGATCGCAGCGGTCGGCGGCCTTGAGTGGGCTGACGACGGCAGTGGTCACGGTGCTCCTCTCGCAGGGTCGTTCTGTCTCTCGTAGAACATGTAAACAGACCCACCCTGTTCCTGAGATGTCGTGCACAGGCACTTCGCTATGAGCGAAGCGACTTTGGTCACAGCGACGTGCCGCTCGCGGCGTGCCACGGCTATCCGGTCGGCAGCGCCGACTACCCTGGCAGCGCCGGGAGGAGCGGCCCGGCGCGCACCCTCGTCGGAGGAGCCCGACCCGTGACCGCACAGCCGGCCGAGCTGCCGATCCGGACCACGCGCACCAAGGGGTCCGGAAACGGCAGTGTCCAGCCGTACACCGCGCGGCACCTGTCCGTGCTCGAGGGCCTCGAGGCGGTCCGCAAACGCCCCGGCATGTACGTCGGCTCGACCGACTCCCGTGGCCTCATGCACTGCCTGTGGGAAATCATCGACAACGGCGTCGACGAGGCACTGGCCGGCGTCTGCTCCACCATCGAGGTCACACTGCACGACGACGGGTCGGTCGAGATCCACGACGACGGCCGTGGCATCCCGGTCGACGTCCATCAGCGCACGGGCCTGTCCGGCGTCGAGGTGGTGTTCACCAAACTCCACGCCGGCGGCAAGTTCGGGGGCGGCTCGTACACCGCCTCCGGCGGCCTGCACGGGGTGGGTGCCAGCGTCGTGAATGCGCTCTCCGCCCGGCTCGACGTCGAAGTCGACCGCGACGGCCGGACCTACGCGATGTCCTTCCGCCGGGGGGAGCCCGGAATCTTCGACGCGGCCGGACCCGATGCCGCCTTCACGCCGTTCACCGACCACTCCGAGCTGCGCGTCACCGGCAGGGTCCGCAAGGGCGTCACCGGCACCCGGATCCGGTTCTGGCCCGATCCTGAGATCTTCCTGCGCGAGGCCGCCGTCGCGGTCGACGAGCTCGTCACCCGAGTCCGGCAGACGTCCTACCTGGTCCCCGGTCTCGAACTGGTCCTGCGCGACCGGCGTCGTGTGGATACCGGCGGTGAACCGGACGAGCACCGGTTCCGCCACGACGGCGGCATCGCCGAGTTCGTCGGGTTCCTCGCCGCCGACCCGGCGGTCAGCGATGTGCTACGCCTGCACGGCACCGAGTCGTTCACCGAGACCGTGCCGGTGCTCGACGATGCCGGGCACATGACCCCGCGCAAGGTCGAGCGGCAGTGCGAGGTCGACGTCGCGCTGCGCTGGGGAGCCGGATACGACACCGAGCTGCGCTCGTTCGTGAACGTCGTCGCCACACCGAAGGGCGGCACCCACGTCGCCGGCTTCGAGCATGGCCTGCTCAAGGCGCTGCGCGACCTGGTCCGGGGCAACGCACGCCGGCTCAAGGCGGGCGACGACAAGATCGAGAAGGACGACGTCCTCGAGGGCCTGACCGCCGTCGTGACCGTTCGGCTCGCCGAGCCCCAGTTCGAGGGCCAGACCAAGGAAGTGCTCGGCACGAGCGCGGTGCGGGCAATCGTCGCCCGCGTCGTCGAGCGCCGGCTCGTCGCCCAGCTCACCAGCACCAAGCGAGGCCACAAGGCGCAGGCTGCCGCCGTGCTCGAGAAGGTCGTCGCCGCGGCCAAGGCGCGCGTCGCGGCGCGGCTGCACAAGGAGACGGTCCGCCGCAAGAACGCACTCGAGACCAGCGCATTGCCGACCAAGCTGGTCGACTGCCGCTCGGGTGCGTTGGACCGCTCCGAGCTGTTCATCGTCGAGGGCGACTCCGCGTTGGGTACGGGCAAGGCGGCCCGCGACGCCGAGTACCAGGCGCTGCTGCCGATCAGGGGCAAGATCCTCAACGTCCAGAAGGCGTCGGTCGGCGACATGCTCCGAAACGCCGAGTGCGCGGCGATCATCCAGGTCGTCGGCGCCGGAAGCGGCCGGAGCTTCGAGCTCGACCAGGCCAGGTACGGCAAGATCGTGCTGATGACCGACGCCGATGTCGACGGTGCGCACATTCGCACCCTGTTGATCACCTTGTTCTTCCGCTACATGCGCCCATTGGTCGAGGCCGGACGGCTGTTCGCCGCCATGCCGCCGCTGCACAGGATCGAGCTGTCCAACCCGCGTAAGGGACAGGAGCGCTACATCTACACCTACACCGATGCCGAACTGCAGCGCACGCTACGCGACCTCGATCGCCGGCAGGTGCGGTACAAGCAGCCGCCACAGCGCTACAAAGGCCTGGGCGAGATGGATCCCCACCAGCTCGCGGAGACCACCATGGATCCCCGGTCCAGGCGGCTGCGGCGCATCAACGCCACCGATGCAGAGGCGGCCGACGCGGTCTTCGAGCTGCTGATGGGCAACGACGTCGCCCCCCGCAAGGACTTCATCGTCGCCGGGGCAGCCGAGCTCGACCGCGCCCGCATCGACGCCTGATCGCCGTCAGGAGGCGGTGGAGGACTCCCCGAGCAGCCGTGTCGCCTGCTCGCTGCGGCGGTAGAGGACCAGACGACGGTGCCTGCTGCGCATGACCAGTCCGGCGTCGTGGAGCACGCCGAGGTGGTACGACACCGTGACCGCCACCCTGGCCGAGTAGGACACCCGACGCACCCGGCCTGCCGAGCTCTGGTCTGAGGCTCGACAGGCCGGGTGGTTCGTCGGTCACCCCTCGCTGGATGACGCCCAGAGGTTGATTCCGGCGTCGACCGCGTGGCGGTCGATGGTCGCCTGCTCGTCGTCGGTGAAACCGAGGTTGTCGATCGCGGCCACGTTGGCCTCCAACTGCCTGACGCTGCTGGCACCGACCAGGGCCGAGGTGACTCGTTCGTCGCGCAGTACCCATGCGAGGGCCATCTGCGCCAGGCTCTGGCCCCGCTTTGCCGCCATCACGTTCAGCGCGCGGATGTGGCCCAATGCCTCCGGGGTCAGCAGGTCAGGCGACAGCGACGTGTGCTGTGCGGCCCGCGAGTCTGCCGGTATCCCGTCGAGATAGCGGTCGGTCAGCATGCCCTGGGCCAACGGCGAGAACGCGATGCAGCCCACGCCCTCGGCCTCGAGCGTCTCGAGCAGGTTCGGCTCACCCTCCTCGACCCATCGGTTGAGCAGGGAGTACGAGGGCTGGTGGATCAGCAGCGGCGTGCCTAGATCGCGCAGGATCGACGCCGCCTCGGCCGTCCGCTGCGCCGAGTAGGACGAGATGCCGGCGTAGAGTGCCCGCCCCGACCGCACGGCCGTGTCCAGCGCTCCCATCGTCTCCTCGAGCGGCGTGTCGGGATCGAATCGGTGACTGTAGAAGATGTCGACGTAGTCCAGGCCCATGCGGTCGAGCGACCGGTCGAGGCTGGCCAGCAGGTACTTGCGCGAGCCCCACTCCCCGTAGGGACCCGGCCACATGTCGTAGCCCGCCTTCGTCGAGATCACGAGCTCGTCGCGATAAGGCGCGAAGTCCTCGGCGAAGATCCGCCCGAAGTTGGTCTCCGCGGAGCCGTAGGGCGGGCCGTAGTTGTTCGCCAGATCGACGTGGGTGACGCCGAGATCGAATGCCCGTCGCAGGATCGCCCGCTGGGTGGAGGTCGGCGTGGTGTCGCCGAAGTTGTGCCACAGGCCGAGTGACACGGCCGGCAGGTGAAGGCCGCTGTCTCCCACCCGCCGATAGGTCATGCGGTCGTAGCGGCCGTCAGCCGCGACATAGGTCGATGTCATGGCGCGCAGTCTTGCCGATCGCAGTGCGCGAAGGCCACGTCACTCGCACCGAAGGGGTGCATCTGCGACGTAGGCCACGGGCCGGACGGCGGCCTTGCGGCACGACTCCGGGCGTGGTGGTTCCAGCGCAACCGGCCTGACCTCTACGGCGAACTGCCGGCCGTCACGGTGCGTCACGAGGACGTGCCAGGAACCGTCCTCACGCTCCCTCACGGCTGCGACGTCGAGGTCGTCCAGACCGTCGGCGCCGCTGTGTCTGCGCACGGCCGCTTCAGCGACCTGGCCGGCCCGGCCGAACGTGCTGCGGCCGCGGTAGCCACGGACGGGCTGGCGTCCTTCCCGAGCCTCTGTGTACACGTGCAGTGCATCGGCAGGATCGAGCCGCCCGTACACGACGCCGTAGGGGAGCAGTGCCGCCGTGGGGGCGAACCGGTGGCCGCCGAGGTGGGTGGTCTCCCACACGCGTCCGTCCAATGGCTCGCGGAGTGCCGCGGCGAGGGGGCGGCCGAGGTTGGCACAGCAGACGTCGCGGCGGGCGTTGGTGCAGACGAGCAGCAAGGGCTCGGTCTCCGGTCGCAGAACCGGAAGCGACGCCCGCACGAGCGAGCGGTCGCCGGCTTCTATGCCGGTCCACGACAGCGACCCGAGCTCGGCGACCTCCTCGACCGATCCGCCCAGCAGCCAGGTCCGTCCCGGACGGGTGGCCGCGATCCAGACCCGGCGCGCCCGATCTCCTACGTCCGGGTGCCGTCCGGGCCGGCGAACCAATGCGACCCGAGCACCGTGGGCATTCGACGCCGTACCGAGCGCATCGCCGAGAACCGGATCCAGGTGGGACTCGGTGAGCGCATCGCGTCCCCAGGGCCCCGGCTGCTCGAGCACGATCCACGACGCTGCCACGGGAGCAGTGCCCACGATGGGCTCGTCGAGTCGGCGGCTGATCTCGGAGCACGCGCTCACGCGAGCCTCGAGCGACATGGATCCGCGCACATGGCTCGCAGCCTGCCAGGCGAAGGTCTTCCAGGGGCGCCCGACCCGGACTCGCGCCCGCAGAACAATGTCGGTGCGCATCGATACGGTGCGCGTGACGCCGTGAGGAGGGGGTCGCACATGGTGAGACGAGATGGATACCCGCCTGGAGTTCCGTGCTGGGTCGACACCGTGCAGCCCGACCCGCAGGCCGCCGTGAACTTCTACCGTGGTGTGTTCGGGTGGCAGTTCGAGGACCGCATGCCGGCCTACGCGCCGGGCCGGTACTTCGTCGCCCGACTGGGCGGACGCGATGTCGCCGCAGTCTCGTCCCAGCCGGAGGTCGGTCCGCCCGTACCGGTCTGGAACACCTACATCTGGGTGGACGACGCCGACGACACGGCCGCACTGGTGAGGGCAGCCGGAGGTCTGGTGATCACCGAGCCGTTCGACCTCGTCGACGCCGGGCGGATGGCGGCGTGTGCCGACCCGTCCGGCGCGGTGTTCTGCCTGTGGCAGGCGGGAACTCACCGGGGTGCCGAGGCTGTCAACGAGCCCGGCGCGTGGAACTGGAGCGACCTCAACACTCGTGACATCGACCGCGCGAAGGCCTTCTACGCGTCGGTGTTCGGGTGGGAGACCGACACGCTCGACATGGGGTTCGGCGAGTCGACCATGGTCCGGCTTCCGGGGTACGCCGACTTCCTCGAGCGGTTCGATCCACAGCTGCGGCACCGGCATGCCGAGCATGGCGCGCCACCGGGCTTCTCGGATTGCATCGCATGGATGCAGCCGATGACCGGCGACCGGTTCGCCGACGACGTCCCGTCGCACTGGGGTGTGACGTTCTCGGTCGCCGACTGCGACGCCGTCGCGGCCACGGCGGTCGAGCTCGGCGGCCGGGTCGTGACGCCGCCGTTCGATGCCGGTCCGGTCAGGGCCGCGGTGTTGAGTGATCCGCAGGGCGGGGTGTTCACGGTCAACACCTACAAACCCGACGAGCCCTCGGGGGCGTAGCGTCGATGCGACGACACGGAAGGAGCGCCCATCGTGCCTGTCGACCCGGTGCCGGAACAGTACGGTTCGGTGACGCCATCGCTGACGGTCAGCCCCTGCGCCGAAGCCATCGAGTTCTACACGCGCGCCTTCGCAGCCGTCGAGACCGCGCCCAGGATGACCGGGCCCGACGGCAGGGTGGCACACGCCGAGATCCGGATCGGTGACACCATCGTCATGCTCTCCGACGAGTCTCCCGAGTCACCGACCCGGTCGCCGCGGACTGCCGGTGCCACGACCGCGGTGATGTTCATCTACACCGAAGACGTCGACGTGATGTGGGAGCGGGCCATCGCCGCCGGAGCCACGCAGATCTTCCCGCTGGAGCTCCAGTTCTACGGCGACAAGGGCGGGCGCATCGAGGACCCGTTCGGCCACCAGTGGGGACTGGGTCAGCACGTCGAGGACGTCAGCCCGGAAGAGATGGAGCGCCGGGTGTCCGACTACCTCAGCCGGTGACGGTATCTGCAGCGGCCTCACACGGGACCGCTGACCGCGGCGATGGCCTGCGGAGCGGGCGTCCCGGAGCCGTCGCGTCGTCCGGTGGCCTCGGGCAGCGCAATGGGCACCCCGCTCCCGGCGGCGGCCCTCGGTGGCGACCCACCGGCCCATGCCAGCAGCAGAGTGTCCTCGCCCCGAAGGAAGCGGTGGCAACGGACACCACCGGTGGCCCGGCCCTTGGCGGGGTAGTACCGGTACGGGGTGACCTTCACCGTGCCCGGCTGGGTGCCCGGCAGGGCCGTGGACGAGCCGGCGACGGTCACCACAACCGCCTCGCTGCCGGTGCCGACCGCCCCGAAGTGGATCACTCGAGCCCCGGCGGCGAGCCGCACTCCGGCAATCCCCCCGCCGGCGCGCCCCTGTGGCCGCACCGTCGCAGCGCTGAAGCGCAGTAGCTGGGCGTCGGAGGTGACGAAGACGAGATCCTCGTCGCCCGCGCGCAGCTCGACGGCTCCCACGACCGGGTCACCGTCGTCGAGCCGGGCGATCTCCCAGGCGTCCTTGTTGGCCGGGTGGTCGGGCACCACTCGCTTGACGACGCCGCGCTCGGTGCCGAGCGCGAGGCCGGGGGAGCCAGGGTCGAGCGAGGTCAGGCACAGGGCCCTCTCGTCGCGGTCCAGTTCCAGGAACTCGGTGAGCGGGGCGCCACCGGCCAGCGACGGCGCCTGTGCGGTCGGCGGCAGAGCCGGCAGGTCGAGCACGGGCATCCGCACCAGCCGGCCGGCGCTGGTGACCACTCCGATGTGACCGCGAGCCGTGGCCTCGACGGCCGAGATGACGACGTCGTGCTTCGCCCGTTTTCCGCCGGACGGCAGTGGGTCCACCGACGTCGTGCGCGCCAGCAACCCGGTTGACGACAGCAGGACCCGGCACGGGTCGTCGGACACCTCGAGCGCGGCCGTGACAGCCACGGCGGGTTGACCGGCCGACTCCAGCAGGACCGTGCGGCGGGGCGTGGCGTGGGCGGCGGCGACGTCCGCCAACTCGTCGGAGACCAGCTGCCGCATCGCGGCCGGATCCTCGAGGATCTCGGTCAGCTCGGCGATGGCGCGCCGCAGTGTCTCGCCCTCACCCTCGAGCTCGAGCCGGTCGTACCTGGTCAGCCGGCGCAGCGGGGTGTCCAGGATGTACCGGGCCTGGACCTCGGACAGGTCGAAAACCGTCATCAGGCGGTCGCGCGCGACCGTGGCGTCGTCGGAGGTCCGGATGACCTGAATGACCTCGTCGATGTCGAGCAGCGCGACGAGCAGGCCCTCGACCAGGTGAAGCCGGTCCCGGTGCTTGTTCCGGCGGTGCTCGGACCGACGACGGACCACGGCGAGGCGGTGCGTCACGAAGACCTCGAGGAGCTCGCGCAGGCCCAACGTCCGAGGTTGACCGTCGACCAGGGCGACGTTGTTGATCGAGAACGAGTCCTCGAGGGGAGTGAGCCGGTAGAGCTGTTCGAGCACGGCCTCGGGGACGAAGCCGCTCTTGAGCTCGACCACGAGACGCAGGCCCGTGTTGCGGTCGGTGTAGTCCTCGACGTCGTTGACACCGAGGAGCTTCTTGCTGCGCACGAGATCGGCGATCCGCTCGCGGACCCGCTCGGGGCCGACGGCGTAGGGAAGCTCGGTGATCACGATGCCCTGACGGCGGGCGGTGATGTTCTCGATCCGTGCCGCCGCCCGCGTGCGGAACGAGCCGCGCCCGGTCTCGTAGGCCTCGCGGACACCGTCGAGGCCGATGATCCGGCCGCCGGTGGGTAGGTCCGGCCCCGGTACGAAGCGCATCAGGTCGTCGAGGGTGGCATCGGGGTGGGCGAGCAGGTGCCGTGCAGCCTCGATCACCTCGCCGAGGTTGTGCGGCGGCATGTTGGTGGCCATGCCGACGGCGATCCCGCTGGCCCCGTTGACCAGCAGGTTCGGGAACGCGGCCGGCAGCACCTCGGGTTGCTCGTAGGTGCCGTCGTAGTTGGGGACCATGTCGACGACGTCCTCGTCGAGCGACGCCGTGAGCAGCGTGGCCGGTTCCGCCAGCCGGCACTCGGTGTACCGGTAGGCAGCCGGACCGTCGTCCAAGGATCCATAATTGCCGTGCCCGTCGACCAGTGGGACGCGCATCGCCCAGGGCTGGGCCATCCGCACGAGCGTGTCGTAGATGGCGCCGTCGCCGTGGGGATGGAGCTTGCCCATGACGTCGCCGACCACCCGGCCGCATTTGACGTGCGCGCGGTCGGGGCGCAGTCCCATCTCGTTCATCTGGAACAGGATCCGCCGCTGCACCGGCTTGAGGCCGTCGCGAGCGTCCGGGATGGCGCGCGAGTAGATGACCGAGTAGGCGTACTCGAGGAAGCTGCCGCGCATCTCCTCGGCAACGTCGACGTCGAGAATGGTCTCCTCGACGTCTTCGGGCGGTGGGTTCCTGGTCGTGCGGCGGGCCATCGCGGCGATGCTCCTCACGGCGGTCGGGGGGTCGTGGCCCATTCTGGCCCGCCGAGTTCGGACCGGCGCGGACCGACCCGCGACGAGGTGCGGCTCGTGGACAGTGGCGTGGAGGCCGGTCGGGGCGCAGACTGGTCGCATCAGGTCTGGCGATCCTGGGAGACGCGTCATGTCGACCGACGAGAACCACGTGCCCGAGATGCTCCCGATGCTGTCGCGGGGCAAGCACCGCAATCCGCGCAAGGGCGCGTGCTTCATGGAGCTGGCGTCCTACCTGGCCGGTGAGCGCTGGAGCGACCATCCCGACTGCACCCATGCGCTGCTGGCCAGCGTCGCCCGGCTGGTCAACGACTACACCTCGGACGAGGCCCGGCCGAGCCTCGCCGGGCTGATTCCCTCCGTGATCGGGCTGACCAGTGACGATCCTCACGTCGACGCGCTGATCGCACTGCGCTCGTCGAGGCTGGCTCTGCCGGTCGTGTCGGCCGAACGGCAGCGGGTCATGGCGGTGTCGGTGCTGGTGTGCGAGCGGGTGCTGGCCGAGCTCGACGGACGACCGGCGGGCAGCCTGCACGACGAGAGCCGCCGGGTGCTGGAGGAGGTTCCGCACGCGGCCGAATGGGCGCAGAGCTTCACCGGCGACATCGGCACCCGCCTCAAGGGCTTCCGGCGCCGTGCGGCTCCGCATGCGGTCCGGTGCGCCGTGGACGGCATCGCGCGGTCATGCGTACCCGACCCGGACGACAGGCTTCGCGAAGTCCTCGTCCAGGCGATCGACGCGGTTGCGGTGAGGACCCAGCCGCCGACCGACCGCCCGCAACGGTTCGCCGGGACGGCCTGGGCCGAGGCCTGCCGGCTCACGGGTGTCGCCGCCGACAGCTGACCTCGGGACCGGAGCCGAGCGGCTACTGTCGGTGCCGTGGACGGGCCCGTCGCGCCGTACCCGGCGCACTGGGAGGCCGACGTCGTGCTGTCCGACGGGGCGACGGCACACCTGAGGCCGATCCGTCCCGACGACGCCGACCGCTTGGTCGAGTTCTACGGGCGGGTCAGCGACGATTCGAAGTACTTCCGGTTCTTCGTCCCGTATCCGACGCTGTCCCCCCGGGACGTGGAGACCTTCACCCAGGTCGACCACACCGACCGGGTCGCGCTCATCGTGCTGATCGGCGACGAGATGATCGCCGTGGGCCGATACGAGCGGATCGACGCGGGCCAGGCTGAGGTCGCCTTCCTGGTCGAAGACGATCACCAGGGCCGAGGCGTCGGCAGCGTCCTGCTCGAGCACCTGGCCCAAGCCGCCCGCGAGCGTGGCATCGGCAGATTCGTCGCCGAGGTACTGCCTCACAACCACAAGATGATCACCGTCTTCAGCGAGGCCGGTTACACGATTGCCAGCCGGCTGACCGACGGCATCGTCCACGTCGAGTTCGAGATCCGCCCGACCGACGACTCGATCGATGTGATGACCGCCCGCGAGCACCGAGCGGAGGCCCGCTCGATCCAGCGGCTGCTCACCCCACGCTCGGTCGCGGTGATCGGGGCCAGCCGGTCGCGGGACAAGGTCGGGCACGCGCTGGTGCGGAACCTGGTCCGCGGCGGCTTCACCGGTCCGGTGTACGCGGTCAACCCGGACGCCACGGCGGTGTCCGGCGTGCCGGCCTACCCGACCGTCCGCGACGTGCCGGGCGAGGTCGATCTCGCCCTGGTGGCAGTGCCCGCCGATGCCGTGGCGGATGTGGTGCTCGACTGTGCGGCGCGAGGGGTGAAGGGGCTGGTGGTCGTGTCTGCCGGCTTCGCCGAGACCGGCCCGGACGGCCGGGAACGGCAGGGCGAACTGGTCCGCATCGCGCGGTCGCACGGCATGCGCGTCGTCGGGCCCAACTGCCTGGGGATCGTCAACACCGATCCCGCGTACTCACTCAACGCGTCGATGGCGCCGGTCGTGCCGCCGCCGGGCCGGGTGGGATTCTTCTCCCAGTCCGGTGCTCTGGGCATCGCCATCCTCGAAGCCGTGGCGGCGCGCGGTCTGGGCCTGTCGACGTTCGTCTCTGCGGGAAACCGGGCCGACGTGTCGGGCAACGACCTGCTCCAGTACTGGTACGACGACCCGGCCACCGAGGTCGTGCTGCTCTATCTCGAGTCGCTGGGCAACCCACGCAAGTTCGCTCGCCTCGCTCGCATGGTCGCGGCCGAGAAACCGGTGGTCGCCGTGAAGAGCGGGCGGTCGACGCAGGGCGTGCCGCTCGGGCACACCGTGCGCGTCACCGACACACCGGTCGCCGCGCTCGACGCCATGTTCCGTCAGTCCGGCGTGATCCGCGTCGACACGCTGGCCGAGATGTTCGACGTCGCGCAGGCGCTCGCCCTCCAGCCGCTGCCGGCGGGACCGAGAGTCGCCGTGGTCGGCAACTCCGACTCGTTGGGACTTCTCGCGGCGGATGCGGCCGCTGCCGCGGGCCTTGAGGTCGTCGGAGCGCCGGACGACCTCGGTCCCAGGGCCACCGCGGCCGACTTCGAGCAGGCGCTCACCCGACTCGTCGACGACCCCGGCGTCGACTCGGTCGTGGTGGTGTATGTGCCGACCCTGGAGTCCGGCCGGGCCGAGGAGGTGGCCCGCGTGCTGGCGGCCGTGGCCGCACCCGGCACCAAGCCGGTGGTGACCACGTTCCTCGGCAGCGGGGGCGTGCCGGAGGCGT
Organism: Jiangellaceae bacterium; assembly: GCA_035656095.1. Taxonomy (GTDB): domain Bacteria; phylum Actinomycetota; class Actinomycetes; order Jiangellales; family Jiangellaceae; genus DASRTE01. The sequence continues at coordinate 15,122 of DASRTE010000192.1, read as the reverse complement.
TGCGCCTGCTCGACGACCGCGGCGTCCCGGGCCGTGGATCGGTGCCGTCCTATCCGTCACCGGAAGAGGCGGCACGGGCGCTGGCGCACGTGACGTCGTACGCGCAGTGGCGGGTCCGGCCACGGGGTGACGTGCCGGTGATCGACGGATGCGATGCCGAGACCGCCCGGAAGCTGGTCGCCGCCGAACGTGCGGGGCGACCCGGTGGTGGCCCACTCGAAGGGCCGGCCCTGTCGGAACTGCTGGCGAGCTACGGGATCACCTTGCTGGAGATGGTGCCCGTGGCGACGGTCGACGACGCCGTTCGGGCCGGTGAGCGGCTGGGGTGGACCGTGGTGCTCAAGGCGACCGCACCGCACCTGCGCCACCGCCCCGATCTCGCCGACGTCTGGCGCAACATCGACACCCCCGACGAGATGCGCGACGCGTGGGCCACCATGTGCCGCACGCTTACGGATCCGGCCACGGCCGGGTGCGTCGTACAGCCGATGGCACCGCCGGGCGTCCCCGTGACCGTCCGGGCCCAGGAGGACGCGCTGTTCGGCCCCGTGGTGTCGTTCGGGGTGTCCGGCGTGACGACCGAGTTGCTCGGTGACCGCTCGTACCGGATTCCGCCGTTGACCGACGTCGACGCCGCCGCGATGGTGCGGGAGATCAAGGCGGCGCCCCTGCTGCTCGGCTACCGCGGGGGAGCGATGGCGGACGTGCGGGCGGTCGAGGACCTCCTGCACCGCGTCTCCCGGCTCATCGACGACCTTCCCGAGGTCGCCGACGTCGAGCTCGGGCCTGTGCTCGTGGGAACGGAGGGACTCGCCGTCGTCAACGCGTCCGCCCACGTGGCGACTCCGGACCCCCGATCGACCTGGTACACGAGGCGGTTGGCCTGACCCGCGTGCAAGGATGAGGCCATGGCGGACACCGGCACCCGTGATGGGCTTCGCCTGGCCATCCAGCAGGCGGGCTACTACCCCAACCTGGTCGCGGACACCCTCGAGACCGCGCTGGCGGGCGAGCCCGTCCACTCCTACGTCGTGCACCACGAACCCCACTTCGACCGCGACGAGCTACGTCGCCACGTCAGCGTCCTCGTGCTCACGCCGACCCGCCTCGTGGTCGGGCACACCGACGAGTACCCGTCGGACGAGAGCCACCCACTGCCGTACGCCACGACCTCCACGGAGGCCGTGCCGCTCGACCGGGTCTCGTCCGTCGTGGTCAGCCGCACGGTCACCTCGCCGGCGTCGTACCAGACCGGAGACCCGGCCCGCGAGGTCGTGCTCACGGTGGGCTGGGGAGCGATGAGCCGGGTCGATCTCGAGCCGGCCGGTTGCGGCGACCCCGACTGCGAGGCCGACCACGGCTACACCGGTGCGCTCACCTCCGACGACTTCTCGTTGCGGGTCAGCGAGGCTGCCGACGGGGGGAGCCGGGTCGAGGACATGCTCACCTTCGCCCGGACGCTCTCGGCGGCAACCGTGCAGGTGCGGTGAGCCGGCTCGGGCAGCCCTCCGACGCACTGGTCCTGCCGCGCTACGGCGAGGCGTCGCTGACCGATCTCCTGCCCTCCGTGCTGGGCGCACTCGGCGTCACCGGCGAGCACGATCTGCTCGGACTGCCGCCCGCCCGGCGGTACTGCGTCCTGCTGATCGACGGTCTCGGCTGGAACCTGTTGCGGTCGCACCAGGCGCAGGCCCCGTTCCTGGCGTCCCTGTCCGGGCGGGCCATCACCGTTGGCAGCCCGACGACGACGGCGACCAGCCTGACCAGCTTCGGCACCGGCCTGCCGCCGGGGCGCCACGGCGTTCTCGGCTACACGACACGGCTGCCGGGGACGACGGAGCTGCTGAACGCCCTCAAGTGGAACCCGTCGGTCGACCCGGTGGCCTACCAACCGCATCCCACGGTCTTCGAGCGGGCCGGCCGCGCGGGGGTGGCGGTCACGATCGTCGGTCAGCGCCGGTTCCGCACGTCGGGTCTGACGACGGTGGGGCTGCGCGGCCCTGGCTTCCGAGGCGCCGACAGCCTGGGCGAGCGGGTCGCGGCCGCGGCGGTCGGCGCCGCCGAGGAACCGGCCCTGGTCTACGTCTACGACGGTGACCTCGACTTCACCGGACACAAGGCAGGCTGCGCGTCGGCGGCCTGGCGGCACCAGCTGGCCATCGTCGACCGGTTCGCCGAGGAGCTGGACGAGTCGCTGCCGCCCGGCACGGCCCTGGTCGTCACTGCCGACCACGGCATGGTCGACGTCGGGCCCGACAGCAGGGTGGACGTCGACGACCTCCCGGAGCTGCGCGACGGCGTCGCCCTGGTCGGTGGGGAGGCCAGGTTCCGGCACGTCTACACCGAACCCGGCGCGGAGAACGACGTGCTCGTCCGGTGGCGAAGTGTCCTCGGTGGGCGCGCCGACGTGTTCTCACGCGAGGATGCCGTCACCGCGGGCTGGTTCGGTGCCGTCGAGGCGCGGGTGCTCGACCGCATCGGCGACGTGGTCGCCTCGGTGGGGGGCGACTGCGCCGTCGAGATGCGCAGCGTCTTCCCGATCGAGGCGTCGTTGATCGGCCTGCATGGTGCGCTCACCGCCGACGAGATGCTCGTGCCGCTCCTGGTATCGGAAGGCTGAGACTCCAGAATGATCACGTTAAGAGGGTGTGTCCCCCCGTTGCCAGGCCTGCAGAGCTGGCATCGGGCCCAGACACCCTCTTAACGTGATCATTCTGCGGTGCGTTCTCAGACGGTGACCCAACTGGTCACGAGCGGAGGCCGGCGGCCGGCGAAGCGCAGGGCGAGGCTCACCGGACCCGGCGGAACCGGCGCGGCCCGGAAGCGACCGTAGTCGTCGGTCGGGACCGTCAGCGATCCGTCGGCGTGGCGGACCTCGACCTCGGCCGGGCGAGGGCCGACGATCTGGCCGATCAGCCGACGTGCGACATCGCCCACACGGGTGGTGGGCGCGGCGACCTCGACCACGAGAGAGACGGCGCCGGCGGTGAACGTCAACAGTCGGGGTGCGTCCGAGGCCCGCACGGCGGCGCCGTCGAGGACGGAGTCGGCGGTGAGCTCGGCAAGTTCGGCGTCGACGGTGCGCCACGTGAAGCCGGCCCGGGCGGCCTCGACGAGCGGAGCGGGCACCGGGTCGATCTCCTCGAGCACGCCACGCAGCAGGGTGAGGAACTCGCGGTCGGCGGGCTCGATCTCAGCCATCGTCATCCACGCTCCCCGAGGAGGTCCTTGAGCTGACGGAGGCACCGGCCGCGCGTCGGTCCGATGCTTCCCACCGGAACACCGAGCGCCAGTGAGATCTCGGTGTAGGAGAGCCCAGGTTCGGCCACGACGAGTCGCAACAACGCTTGGCACCGTTCGGACAGCCGGGCGAAGGCCGCCGCCACGGTCGCCCGCTCCTCGTCCACCAGCAGCGCCGCCTCGGGACCGGGCCCGGCCGACCACTGCGGGTCGGCGCCGGCGGCGACGTCCTCGTCGGGACGTTCCCGGCGGCCCATGCGCAGCACCCGAAGGCACTCGTGGCGGGCGGTGGTGGACAGCCAGCCGGCGAGGTGTTCGGGATCCCGCAGTTGACCCAGGTGCTCGACCAGTCGTAGCCACGTGGTCTGGAAGACGTCGGCGGAGTCGGCGTAGGCCAGCCGGTGGCCACGCGTGACGGCCCAGACCAGCCGCGAGTAGCGCTCGACCAGGTGGTCCCACGCCCGCTGGTCGCCTCCGGCGGCGTCGCGGAGCAGGTCGCTGGTCGACGGGTCGGCCACGCTCCGACCATACCGGTCAAACCAGGCAGCGATGGCAAAGCCGTCAGTGGCGGGTGCGCGCCCCCGGGCTCGCTCCACGGCGACCGCCGTGCAGCGGCGCCGACGCACCCGCCACCCCCCGTGATCGCAGACCTCATGGCCGGCCCCTTACAGCGGACGGACGAGGATTCGCCGCCCCCGCCGCCGCCATCGAACCGCGAGAATCTGGACGACGCGGTCCCGACGATGGGCCCGCTCACGGTCGGAGACGTCGACCGCGTCGGCGCCGGCGCCGGCGAGCACGGAGCGTCGCAGAGACGTCACCATGACCTCCGATGTCCGGACCGACGACGGACGGCTGGCCCGACCGCGGGACGCTCACGCATCCACCCGTAGAGAGCGGGCGGCCGGCCTGCTGATACGTCGGGACGGGAGGATCCGGGTCAGTCCGGCTTACGCCGGCGGCCAAACATGATCTCGTCCCAGCTCGGCACGGTGGGCCGACGGGAGCGCGAGGACGCGGGTCGCTTCCCGGCGGTGCCGGCCGCCTGCCCAGGGTCGAAACCGTTGTCGGTCGCGGGAGCGCCGTCGTCCACCTCGACCCGGTTGGCGATGTCGGTGAGCCGGAGCCGGTCGCTGTCGGCGTCGCCGGACCACGTCGGCTGGGCCCAGGGATCGGTGCGCGGCTCGTCCGGGTGGGCGGCGGTGCGCCGCCGCTCGCCACGACCACTGCGCGGCGCGTCACGGCGAGGACGGCGGGTCACCGGCAGCGGCCCGGTCGGCTCGTCGTCGGCCGGGTCGCGCTCGTCGCCGGAGCCGTTGTCGTCGGCGGCCGCCGCTTCCGGTGCCACGAGGTCATCGGCATCGTCGTCGGGTGGAAGGTCGGCGACGGAGCGGCCCACGACCGAGAGCCGGGCGGGTCCGGCCGGCAGGTCGGGCTCCGGCATCCGGTCCCCGGAGATCGCGCGCGCCTCGTCGTCGTCGGGAGCCACCGAGCGGCCGGCAGGGTCGAAGGCGAATCGGGCCGAGCGCACATCCGAGCCGTCCGGCCACGACGCCTCGACCTGCCATCGTCCGTCGTCGCGCCGCCAGGCGTCCCACACCACGTCGTCGGGGTCGACCGTGGAACTCCCGACCCACTGCGACACCGCGACCTCGAGTTCGGGCGCCGACGGGTCGCCGCCCGCCCGTCGGACCGTTGCCCGGCGAGCGCGCCCGGCGATGTGCTCGCGCTCGGCGAGCACCGGGCCGGCATAGCGCAGGACCTTGTCGAGCGGCACGGCTGCGGCGGCGGCCACGGACTCGACGCTCTCGCCGGCCCGCACCCGGGCCTGGATGTCGCGTGGTCGGAGTTGACTGTCCATCTGGATCTCCAGCTGCCCCAGGCGGGCACGGTCGCCACGCATGGCAGCGTGGAGGCGTTCGTCGATCGGCAGGGCGAAGGGGGAGTCCTCCCCATCGGTGCGGAGGACGAGGTGCGTGCCGTTCTCGCTCATCGCGACCAGTCGCAGCTCCCGCATCCTCGCACCTCCCGTGCACGGCTGAGCCCATCGTCACCCGGCCGACCCACCGGACCAAGCCGCCATGCCGGGACGCGCTGGGAAACCTTCGGGGTTCTTCGCGCCGACGTCACGGGCCGAGCACCCGGTGCAGGTAGCCGTTCGCCATCAGCCGGTCGGGGTCGACCCGGTCCCGGACGGCACGGAACTCGTCGAAGCGCGGGTACACCTCCCTGATGTAGGCGAGATCGCAGGTGTGGAGCTTGCCCCAGTGCGGGCGACCTCCGTAGGCGACGAACAGGCTCTCGGCGGCGGCGAACCAGCCCTGGTAGTCGGTGCGCGGGTAGGCGTGGCATGCGACGTACACGGTGTCGCGTCCGTACGCCGTGGACAGCCAGACATCGTCGGCCGGAGCCAGCCGGACCTGGACCGGGAATGCGACGCGCCATGGTCCCTCGTCCGTGATCCGGCGCAGTTCCCGTAGCGCCGCGACAGCCACGCTGCGGGGCAGCGCGTACTCCATCTCGTGGAATCGCACCCGCCGGATGCTCGTGAACACCGCGGGGGCGGCGTCGATGTAGTCGCGCCGCGAGATCAGCCCGCCGGCGGCGCGGTTTACCGGTGCGGTCCACCGTGGGACGGCCCGAGTGACGCGCTGCACCAGCCCGACGCCCAGGTTCTCGAGGACGTCGCCTTCCCACCAGGCCCGGAACCGACCGAGCGGGCGGGCCGGTTCGGTGGTTCGGCGGTTGCGTTTGAGCTGGACAGTGTCGGTGAAGGGCAGCCAGTGGACGTCGACGTGCTCGCCGGCTGCGTACTCGTCGAAGCGGTCCAGGATCTCGGTGAGGCTGCCGCGCTCGTCGACGGCGTGGAGCCGGATGGCGGGCTCGACCTGGAAGGTGAGTGTCGTGACCACGCCCAGGGCGCCGAGGCCGAGCCGCGCCGCCTGGAACAGGTCGGGCTCGCGGTCGGCCGAGCACTGGACCAGCGATCCGTCGGGCAGGGCGATCTCGAGGGCCGCGACCTGGGCGGCGAGCCCGGCGACGTCACGCCCGGTTCCGTGGGTGCCGGTCGCGACCGCGCCGGACACGGTCTGGACGGCGATGTCGCCCATGGTGGCCAGGCCGAGCCCGTGCCGGGCCAGCTCCGCGTTGAAGGCGTGCATGGGCGTGCCGGCGGCGACGGTCGCCAGGCCGCGACCGGTGGCCGGGTCGACGTCGACGTCGAGGATGCCGGTGAGCCGGTCGAGTCGTATCTGCACACCGTCGGTGAGCGCGACCGGCGTGAAGCTGTGCCCCGAGCCGACCGGCTTGACCCGCAGGCCTTCGCGGCCCGCAGCGACCAGGGTCGCGGCCACCTCGGCGGCGTCGGCTGGCACGACAATCCGCGCTGGACGTCCCTCGACGGTGCGGGCCCAGTTCCGCCACAGCCGGCGCCGCAAGGGGAGCTCGCGTGCGGTGGGTCGAGCGGCCGTCACGGGGTCATACGCTCTCACGGACCCGTGGACGGGCCAGTGCTCCCGTGACGCAGACCACCGCGGCCAGCAGGCCGCAGGACAGCGCCACGACGAACCCCGGTGACGCCCCTGCGCCGTCGATGACCGGACCGGCCACCGCAGCTCCCATCGCGACCCCGATGTTGAGCGCGGTGGAGATCCAGGCCAGCCCCTCGGTGAGGCGGCTCGCCGGCACCTCGGCTTCGACGAGGGAGAAGCCGGCGATCAGTGTCGGTGAGATCGCCAGGCCGGCGACGAACATGACGACCGCCAGCAGGGGGATCGAGCCCACGAACGGGAGCGGGACCAACGCCGCGGCCATGACGAGCTGACCGAGCGCGAACCGACGCCGTGGCCCGGACCGCCAGTGGACGGCACCGACGACGAGCCCGGAGAGCAGGCTGCCCAGCGCGTAGAGGGCGAGCACCACGCCCGCGGCCCGGGTGGCACCGGCGTGGTCGGCGAAGGCGACGGCGACGACCTCGACACTGCCGAATATCCCGCCCATGAAGACGAACGTGAGCACGACCCACCCGAGCGACCGAGGCGAGAGTCGCTCGACCCCCGAGGTTCGGGTCCGCGGCCGCGGCGGCGGTTCGGTCGCGCGCTGGGCCGCGAACCACAGTCCGCCGCCCACGGTCAGCACCAGGTTGGTGACGAGGCCGGAGAGCGGGTGGACACCGGTCGCGAGGATCGTCGCGAGTACCGGTCCGACGACGAAGACGACCTCGTCGAGGACGGACTCGAGAGCGTACGCGGTGTGCAGCAAGGGCGTGCCGGTGTGCAGGCGGGCCCACCGCGCACGGACCAGAGAGCCGAAGCTCGGCAGGGTGGCCCCGGCCAGGGCCGACGTGGCGAGCAGCACGACCACCGGAGCCCGGCCTACCAGGAGGATGAATGAACCCAGGCCCACGGTGTGCAGCGCCAAGACGGGCAGCAGCATCCGCCGCTGGCCGATCCGGTCGGCGACCCGCGCCTGTAGAGGTGCGGCCGCCGCCTGGGCCAGCAGTGCTGCGCCCGCGACCAGACCGGCCTGCCCGTACGTGCCCTCGGTCACGGAGATCGCGAGCACGATGCCGATCCCGAACATCGACATCGGCAGCCGTGCGACCAGCCCCGAGCCCGAGAATGCGAGCGCCCCGGGAGTGCGCAGCACCCGCAGATACGGACCGAGCATCCCCCCACCCTGCCCGATGGTCGTGATGGTCGCCGCCGCGTATCGGATGCCGAACAGCGGGCGTCGGTACGGTTTGGCAGGATCGGGGCCGTGAGCGCCGGTCCGACCTCTGTCGAGCCCTACGACGCGTTGCTCGTGGTCTCCTTCGGCGGCCCCGAGGCTGCCTCCGACGTCGTGCCGTTCCTGGAGAACGTCACGCGCGGGCGCGATGTACCGGCCGATCGGCTGGCGGAGGTCGCCCACCACTACGACGCCGTCGGGGGGCGCAGCCCGATCAACGACCAGAACCGGGCCCTGGTCGCGGCGATCGAGCACGAACTGGCCGACGCCGGACTGTCCGTCCCGGTCTATTGGGGCAACCGCAACTGGCATCCGTTCCTGGCCGACGAGCTCGCCCGGATGCGTGACGACGGCGTCCGTCGCGCGGCCGCGTTCGTCACCAGCGTCTACTCGTCCTACTCGGGCTGCCGGCAGTACCGCGAGGACCTCGCCGATGCGGCCACCGTCGTGGGTCCGCGGGCACCCCGGATCGACCGCCTCCGGTACAGCTTCGACCATCCCGGTTTCGTGCGGGCCAACGCCGACGCCGTGGTCGGAGCCCTCGGTGACCTGCCCGCGGCGGCGGCGGCCGGTGCCCGGCTGGTCTACGTGACGCACTCGATCCCGGTGACGATGGCCGCGACCTCCGGCCCGGGTGGCGGAGCGTACGAGGCACAGCACCGGGCGGTCGCGGCGGCGGTGACGCGCGACGTCGACGCGCGCACGGGCGTCCGGCACGAGCACGACCTCGTGTACTGCTCGCGGAGCGGCCCGCCGCAGGTGCCGTGGCTCGGACCCGACGTCAACGACCACCTCGCGGCGATCGCCGCCGATGGTGTGCCGGGAGCCGTCCTCGCACCCATCGGGTTCGTGTCCGACCACATGGAGGTGGTGTTCGACCTCGACACCGAGGCATGCGACACCGCTGCCCGTTCCGGCCTGCCGACCTCGCGGGCGGCCACCGCCGGCACGCACCCGGCGTTCGTGGCGGCGATCCGCGACCTGCTGGTCGAGCGGGCAGCCGTCGAGCGAGGGCTCGCGGTCGTGCGGGCGAGCATTGGGCCGCCCGGGCCTTCGCACGATGTGTGTCCGGCGGGATGCTGCCCGAACGCCCGCGGCCCGCGTCCGGCGCTGGGTGGGGTCGATCCGACTCGGGCGATGGGAGACGTGCGGTGACGCCGGACCCCGGCGCGCTGCTCGACCTCGCGGTCGACGTGGCCCACGAGGCCGGCCGCCTGGTCCGTGACCGTCGGGACGCGGTCGACCGCATCACCGTGTCGGCGACCAAGAGCACTCCCACCGACGTGGTGACCGAGTCCGACACGGCCGCGGAGGCCCTGATCCGCCGACGGCTGCTCTCGGCCAGGCCCGGCGACGGCCTGCTGGGGGAGGAGGGTGCGACCGTGACCGGCGGGTCGGGTGTCGCGTGGGTCGTCGACCCGATCGACGGCACCGTCAACTACCTCTACGACATCCCGCAGTACGCGGTGTCGATCGCGGCGCAGGTCGACGGACGGACCGTGGCCGGCGTGGTGCACAACCCGGCCAGCGGTCAGACCTGGGCGGCCACGCGCGGGCGTGGCGCCCGGCTGGACGGACGGCTGGTCCGCGAGTCCGGGTGCGACCGGCTCGACCGCGCGCTCGTGGCCACCGGGTTCGGCTACGACTCGGCCCGCCGGGCGGCGCAGGCGGATGTGCTGCGCGCCGTGCTGCCGCGGGTCCGCGACGTCCGCCGCCTCGGCGCGGCCTCGCTCGACCTGTGCGGTGTGGCGACGGGGTGGTTCGACGCCTACTACGAACGTGGCCTGGCGCCGTGGGATCTCGCGGCGGGCGCACTGGTCGCCGAGGAGGCCGGTGTGCTCGTCGAGGGCTTGGGCGGTGCCGCACCCGGCCCGGAGATCGTCATCGCGGCCGGCCCGGCCCTGTTCCCGGCGCTGCACGACCTGCTGGCGTCGCTCGGTGCCAGTCGCGACGGCTGAAGGGAACACCGTGGCCAAGCTGATCTACACGGCGATCGCGTCCCTCGACGGCTACATCGCCGACGAGGACGGCAGGTTCGACTGGGCGGTGCCGGACGAGGAGGTGCACGGCTTCATCAACGACCTCGAGCGATCGGTCGGCACCTACCTCTACGGACGCCGGATGTATGAGGTGATGACCGGCTGGGAGACCATGGCGCTCGCCGACCAGTCGCCGTTCATGCGGGACTTCGCTCAGATATGGCGGGCGGCCGACAAGATCGTGTACTCCACGACGCTGGAGAGGGTGTCCACCGCGCGGACCAGGATCGAGCGGGCATTCGACCCCGAAGCGGTCTGGCGGGCGAAGGCGTCCCAGACACGTGACCTGTCCGTGGCGGGCCCCGACCTGGCCGCCCGAGCGTTCGAGGCCGGGCTGGTCGACGAGTGCCACCTGTTCGTCGCGCCGATCGTGGTGGGAGGCGGTACTCAGTCGTTCCCCGACCACGTCCGCGTGCGGCTCGACCTGGTGGACGAACGCCGTTTCGGCAACGGCATGGTCCACCTCCACTACCGCGCGCGGGCGGACGCAGCCTAGGCGACGCCAGGACGAAGCAGTGCTTTTGACGAAGCGACGACAGGCCACAAGCCGAGCACGCCGATGCCCGTGTGACCGTTGTTCGGGCCCGGGGACGCCAGGTGTGTTCCACCGATTGTGTGCGTGAACCCGGACTCGCGGACATGCCCGATGACAGGACGTTCGCTTCCGGGTGCCCAATGCGTCGGCGCAGCACCTGAGCCGCCGCACTTCCGAGCCCTGCGGCATTCCGCCCACTGTGGGCTACCCGTGGTGCTGATCGATGTCTGGAGTCCGTCCCCCCATATCCGCCCGATGCCCAGCGCGCAGACCGAATGCACATTGCCTCAGCCGATTGATGGATCAGGAACGGGGGTCGCCGACCTTGGGGACGGCAGGTCGGCGAGCGTGTCGACCTCGTCGGCCATGGCGGCGTTGAGGCGGAGGAGCAGGTCGCCGATCTGGTCGTTGGTCCAGGCGTGCCCGGCGATGACGTCGATGGCCTCGAACAGCGAGGTGGACAGGGCGTCGCGGGCTGCCTGGTAGCTCGCGAGCGCCTCCCGCTCGTCCGTTCCGTCGATGAGGACTGCGACGATCGCGCGGGCGAGCAGTTCGGCGTCGCGCAGCGCGTCGGTGATGCCGTGCGCGCTGAGTGGGTCCTTGAAGTATCCGGCATCGCCGACCAGCGCCCAGCCCGGCCCCCACGAGCGGCGGAGATAGCCGCGCAGTCCGGTGAAGGTGCGCATCCGCGTCGGCGGGGTGGCCGCGAGCCGGGCCGCCAGTGCGGGGTCGGCCTCGGCCAGGATGCTGACCAGTGGGGCCAGCCCGCCGCGGCCGATCCGGCGTGGGGTCGCGCTGGCAAAGATGCAGGCCAGGCTGTCGTTGGTCGGGACCACTCCTGACGCCGCGTCCGGGCGGAAGTTCCACTCGTAGCCTTCGACGCCGACGTCGGGCCAGTAGCCATACGTCGTTGCGCTGACTCCGGTACCGACGCGCTCGAGCGGTGCACCGACGCGTTCGGCGATCGTGGAGTAGACCCCGTCGGCGCCGACGACGAGGCGCGCCTGCACCCGAAACGCCCGGCCACCCCGAGTGCGGCCGGTGAGACCGGTGACCGCACCAGACGGGTGCCTCTCGACATCGTTGGCAGCGACGCCGAAGCACAGGTCGGCCCCGGCCGTGGCGGCGGCGTCGACCAGGATCGGATCGAGAACGGTCCGGCGTGGCGCGTACAGCGCGTCGACGCCGTATGACGGCTTGATCGTGATCGGCACGACCTCGCGGGCGTAGCGGAATGTGGCACGCCGCACCGGCGGAGTGCCGGCCGCGATGACTCGGTCCAGCAGCCCCCAACGGTGCAGCTGCAGCACCCCGCCGCGCATCAGCGCGTGGGTGGACAGGGTGTCCGTGCCGTACCTGCTCCGGTCGAGGAGCAGTACGCGCAGCCCCGACTGCGCCAGCAGGAGCGCAGTGGCGGCACCCGCGACGCGGGCGCCCACCACGACAACGTCGTACCTCATCCCGCCTCGACCTCGAGCGACACCGGGACCCCCTTGGTCAGCACGTCGTAGACGGCGGAGCGGCGGCGGGACTGCTCGACAACCTCCTGCAGCTTGTTCGGATCGTCGCCCTGCAAGGTGAAGCGAACCCGGATCTGCTCGAAGCCGTTGCGGACCTCGTCGGACAGGCCGAGGATCCCGAGCAGGTCGATGTCGCCCTCCACCTCGGCAGTCACGTCGGTGAGCTGCACGCCCCGGGCCGCGGCGATGTTCGCTAGACCGGAGACAAGGCACGCCGCCAGCGCGTGGAGCAGGAACTCGACTGGAGTGGGCCCGTTATCCCGACCGACCAGCACCGCGGGATGGTCGGCATCGTAGGTCCAGGCAGCCTTGTGCCTCATCTCCTGCTTGGCGCCAAAGAAGCCGTGGATGGTGGACTGATTGTGGGTGCCGCTCACCCATCGGTTCGTAGCCCGGAACGTGAACCTGGCCAGTTCCGGATCGCTCTTGACCGCGCCGATCGTGGCGAACAGGCCGGCCGTATCGACGCCATTGGGGGTCTGGTTGTCGATGGTGGTGGTCATGTGACGCGCCTCCCTGCATTGGTGGATCCGGCCAAGTTACGGAGCCGCTGCATTAGCAGCAATGAATCGACGTTACAATCCATTAGTGCAGCTGATGGGACAGGTGCGGCGGTTGCAGGTGCTGGCCGAGATCGCGGAGCGCGGATCGTTCTCGGCGGCGGCCGACCGGCTCGGCATGACCCAGTCGGCAGTCAGCCAGCACATCTCCGCCCTCGAGCGTGCGATCGACATGGCGGTCGTCGATCGCACGAGTCGGCCGGCCCAGTTGACGGAGGCCGGCGTCGCCCTCGTGCGGCACGCCCGCGCCATGCTGGCCCGCCTCGACGCCGCAGAGCAGGATCTGGCCGCGTTGGCCGGCAGGCGACTCGGAAGGTTGCGGCTCGGGGCGTTTCCGACCGCGCTCGCCACCTTCGTGCCACCCGCGCTGGCCCGGTTCAAGGATCTCTACCCGGCGGTGACGCTCAGCGTGGTTGACGATCACGTGCCGCGACTGCTCCGCCGCCTCGGCGACGGCGAACTCGATCTCGCGATCGTCTACGACCATGAGGCACTGCAGGACCTCGCACCGCCGGAGTTCGAGCGGGTCCATCTGTTCGACGACCAGTTCCGAGCGGTACTTCCACGAGGCCACCACCTGGCGCGGCAGGGCCAGGCGGTCTCACTGGGTGACCTGTCTGGCGAGACCTGGATCGGGGGCAGCGCGAGCAGTGCCTGGTTCCGCATCGTGCGGCGAGCCTGCCGCGCAGCCGGGTTCGAACCACGCGTCGCATTGACCTCCGACGACTACATCGGGGTCCAGGCGTTCGTCGCCGCGACCCTGGGCGTCGCCGTCCTTCCCGGACTGGCGACGATCACCGCCGGCCCGCGCGTGGAGGTCCGCGAGATCCGACCACCCAGCCTGGTGCGCCGGATCTGGGTGGCCCGGTCCGAGGGCGACTACCCGCCGCCGGCTGCCCAGATCATGATCGACACCCTCCAGGGGGCGACCAGGCACCGGAGGACGGCACGATCGTTGGCGGGCCAGTCAGGCTAGATCCGGGATGACCGACGCCCCGAAGTGGCGCAGTTGCGTGATCGGGTCGCCGACCGGCCAGATGAACACCGTGTCGACGCCGGCCTCGGCGTACCGGGCCAGCTGCGCGGCGCACGTTTCGGCCGGCCCGATCAGTACATGGCCGGCCAGGGTGCCCGGGTCCCGCCTGAGCACCGCCGCCAGAGCCTTCAGCGCAACCTGCGCCTCGGCCTGGCTGTCGGTTAGATACGTCCACATCGTCGCGAGCGCGACCGGAAACTCCCCTTCATCGCGGCCCGCGGACCGGAGCATCGAGTGAAGCGCGTCGCATCCGGCCGCCAACTGGTCCGGCGTCGTGTTGTACGCCGAGGCGATCCATCCGTCACCGAGGCGGGCGACCCGGCGAAGCCCCGCCGCAGAGCCCCAACTGCCGATCCAGATCGGGACCGGCCGGACCGGCCGAGGCTCCAGAGCGGGCGTGTCGTAGAAGCGGCTCGACCCTGCTGCACTCGCACCAGCGAGCGAGGAGCGCAAGACCCCAACCGCCTCGTCGAAACGCGGCCACCGCTCCTCAAACGGCACCCCGACCACGCCGTAGTCCACGGCCGAGGATCCCGGACCGACACCGAGCACGAACCGGCCACCGGACACGATGTCCAACGCCGCGGCAGCCTTGGCCACCGCCACCGGTCCCCGGACCACCGGCAGCACCACAGTCGTGGCCAAGGTCAGGTCGGCGCTGCGGTCCACGACGGTCGACAGCGCGACGATCCCATCCAGCCATGGCCTCTGGAACACCAGGTGGTCATTGGCGCCAATCGCGCTGAATCCCACCTCGCGTGCAGCATCCACATAACCGGCCAACGATGGGGTCCCCGCACCATCGAAATCGATCAGCGGCAGATGCGCACCGAACCTCATGACCGGACCCTAGCCCGCAGGCATACAACAAGCAGCCGCGATCCGGGGCCGCTTCGGAGGATGCGTCTTTCCGCGAACGACGCGGAGGGTGCGCCCCACCGGGACGTCGGCCGCGAAGTGCGAGGCCGAACGGACTCTCATGGCGATCCGGATGAACTGCTCATCCCACAACGACGAGAGCCCAGCACCTCCCCGCCCTAGGCGCGCGTGCGGCGCCCCGAGCGCCACGCCTCGGCGAGCGGGACCTTCGCACCCATGCGCAGCACCGCGCCCTCGTACACTCGGCCGGCGACCACGACCAGGCCCGCGATCAGCCCCACCATCAGGACGAGGGCCAGGCCGACCTCCCAGGGCGCGGCGTCGCCGCGAGCCATCCGGATCGGCATCGCCAGCGCGCTGACCGGCGGGATCAGGGAGACGACCGTAGGTCCGGCGCCGCCGGGGTTGAAGAAGACGTAGAAGCTGGCGATGAACGACACCATGGCGAGCATCGTCAGCGGGGTGCTGGCGTTCTGGAGCTCCTCCTGCCGCGAGACCCGCGCGGCCGCTGCGGCGGACAGGCAGGCGTAGGCCACGTAGCCCAGCACGAACCAGCCGAGCACCAGGGCGATCGGCTGCAGCATC
>DASRTE010000191.1:0-1902 GCA_035656095.1 Jiangellaceae bacterium | reverse complement strand
GGCGTTCGCCGCCCAGGTCATCCCGTCCTACCGCGACCTGGGCATCGACCTGGACCGGCTCAACGTCCACGGCGGCGCGATCGCCCTCGGCCATCCCTTCGGCATGACCGGCGCGCGCATCACCAACACCCTGCTCAACGGGCTGGTCACCGAGGACAAGACCGTCGGGCTGGAAACCATGTGCGTCGGCGGCGGCCAGGGCATGGCCATGATCATCGAACGGCTGAGCTGAGCCGACATCGACCAAGGAAGAAGACGGGGGATGTCCGACCCGAAGATCAACGAGCAGGCCGAAGCGATCATCGACTCATCGCGAAGATCTCGGAAGAGGAAGCCACCGGCGTCTAGTGCGTGACACCCTACCGCGCCAGGAATGACGACGTGGCGACGATCCACCCACGGCCATACCTACTGAGGAGACGACATGCCGATACCGGGTTACACCTTGGACACCCTCGACCAGTTCGTCGGCAAGCAGCTCGGTGTGTCCGACTGGCTCACCATTGACCAGGACAGGATCGACCAGTTCGCCGCCGCCACCGGTGACCACCAGTGGATCCACGTGGACGTCGAGCGGGCCGCGCGGGAAAGCCCGGCCAAGGCCACGATCGCACACGGGTTTCTCACCCTGTCGGCGCTGGCGGGCATGACGATGCAGATCGGCATCGTGCCCGATGGCGTGTCCCAGGCGCTGAACTACGGCATCGACAAGGCCCGGTTCCTTGCCCCGGTGCGGTCCGGGAAGCGGATCCGCGCCCACACCGTGCTGGCCGCGGCCGAGGAGAAGCCGGGCGGGCCCGTTCTGCTGACGGTGTCCTGCATGGTCGAGATCGAAGGCGAGGAGAAACCCGCGGTCGTCGCCGACCTGCTCAGCCTGATGCTCCCCGCCTAGCCAACGCCACCTGCGGATTGTGGCTACCGCGCGTCGACGCTGAGCTCAGCCGGAATCGTCGCCCGGTGTCCTTGACGACTGGGCGGCGATCGCCGCCATCGCCGTGCTGGCCCCGCCGAGGGACCAGCCGCCGTCGGCGGGCAGGACGACGCCGGTGACGTAGGCCGCCAGGGGCGATGCCAGGAACAGGCAGACGTCGGCGACGTCACGAGGTGTGCCCCAACGGGCGGCGGGCACGGTCGCCCGCACCAGCTCATGGGCCTCGGGGGTCGGCGCCAGTCGCCGCATCCCCTCGGTGCCCTCGATCGGGCCGGGGACGACCGAGTTGACCCGGACGCCGTCGCCTCCCCATTCGATGGCGAGCACGCGGGTCAGCATGTCGACGCCGGCCTTGGCGGCGCACACGTGCGCCTGCAGCCCCATGGGAACGAACGCCTGTGGTGCCGACACGTTGATGACGGCCGCACCGGGCTTGCGCAGCAGCGGGTAGGCAGCCCGGAGCACGTGGTAGGACCCGAGCAGGTCGATGTCGACGACGGAGCGGAAGGCGTTGGGTGACATGTCCAGCGCCGCCGCCGGGAAGTTCCCGGCCGCACCGGAGACGAGCACGTCGATCTCGCCGAACGCCGCGTGCGCGCGCCCAAGCGCCGCGCCGGTGGCCTCCGGGTCGCGCACGTCGGCCGCTCCACCGGTCGCCTCCGCGCCCAGCGCCTGCAGCCGCGTCACCGCGGCGTCGACCTTCTGCGGGGACCGGCTCATCACGGCCACGCGCGCCCCGGCGGCGGCGAACCCTTCGGCGATACCAAGGTTGATGCCGCTGGTGCCGCCGGCGACGAACACCGTCGTCCCGCTGAAATCCACTGTCACCTGGGCCACCGTCGGCCTCCTTTCCATGTCGAGCAGCTTCTGGAAGGCACGGTGGTCCCTGGTGTCCGGTGCGGGATGGACGTCACGGATTCACCGCGTGGATACCCCGTAGGCCCTTGATCTGGTCGCGCACTCGTGCGAAG
>DASRTE010000190.1:0-3250 GCA_035656095.1 Jiangellaceae bacterium | reverse complement strand
CCGGCGCCTACCACAAGATCCGCTTCGAGGGCCCGGACGGGCGGCCGCTGTGGATCGACACCACGCGTCCCGAGCTGCTGCCGGCCTGCGTCGCCCTCGTTGCGCACCCCGACGACGACCGCTACCAGCCGCTGTTCGGGTGCCGCGCCACCACGCCGCTGTTCCACGCCGAGGTGCCGATCGTCGCACACGACCTGGCCGATCCCGCGAAGGGCACCGGCCTCGCCATGATCTGCACGTTCGGCGACACCACCGACGTCACGTGGTGGCGGGAGCTCCGGCTGGGCCTGCGCACCGTCGTCCAACGCGACGGCCGCCTGCGCCCGATCGCCTGGGGCGAGGCTGGGTGGGAGTCGGCCGACCCCCCGACGGCGCAGCGCCACTACGACGAGCTCGCCGGCAAGACCGTCAAGCAGGCGCAGGCCCGCACCGTGGCGCTGCTGGCCGAGAACGGGCTCATCGACGGCGAGCCCCGGCCGATCACCCATCCCGTGAAGTTCTGGGAGAACGGCACCCGGCCGCTCGAGATCGTCACGTCGCACCAATGGTTCATCCGCTACCCCGACACGGACGTCCTGCTGGCACGCGGCAAGGAGCTGGCCTGGTGGCCGGACTTCATGCGGGTCCGCTACGAGAACTGGGTCAACGGCCTCCAGGGCGACTGGAACATCACCCGCCAGCGCTTCTTCGGCGTCCCGTTCCCGGCCTGGTATCCGATCGACGACCAGGGAAACGTCGACTACCTGACCCCGATCCTGGCCGACGAGGAGTCGCTGCCGGTCGACCCCACGACCGACCTGGCGCCGGGCTTCACCGAGGGCCAGCGCAACCAGCCGGGCGGGTTCACGGCCGACCGCGACGTGATGGACACGTGGGCGACGTCGTCGCTGAGCGCGCAGATCGTCAGCGGCTGGGTCGACGACCCGGACCTGTTCGCCCGCACGTTCCCGATGGACCTGCGGCCGCAGGCACACGAGATCATCCGCACCTGGCTCTTCTACTCGGTGGTCCGATCGCACTACGAGCACGACGGCCTGCCGTGGGCCAACGCCGCCATCTCTGGCTTCGTGTTCGATCCCGACCGCAAGAAGCTGTCGAAATCGGCCGGCAACGCCCCGGACGACCCGACCGTGCTGATCGAGACCTACGGCGCCGACGCCGTCCGGTACTGGGCCGCCGGTGGGCGCCCCGGCATGGACCTGGCGCTCGACCAGGGGCAGATGAAGATCGGCAAGCGACTGGCGACGAAGCTGCTCAATGCCTCGCGCTTCGCGCTGGGGACCGGCGCAACCGCCGCGGGCGACGTCACCGCGCCGCTGGACCGGTCGATGCTGGCGTCGCTGGCCGACCTGGTTGCGACATCAACGGAGGCGTTCGACCGCTTCGACTACGCGCGGGCGCTGGAGCGGACCGAGGCGTTTTTCTGGTCGTTCTGCGACGACTACCTCGAGCTCGTCAAGAACCGGGCGTACGGGGCGGACGGGGATGCCGCCCAGGCGTCGGCCCGAACCGCTCTGGGGCTGGCGCTGCAGACCCAGCTCCAGCTGTTCGCACCGTTCCTGCCCTTCGTCACCGAGGAGGTCTGGTCGTGGTGGCGTGAGGGTTCGATCCACCGCTCGTCCTGGCCCGATGCCGATGCGCTGCGCGACAGCGCGGAGGCCGACGCCGCGGGCGCCGCGGACGAGCCCGAGCCGGATGTGCTGGCCGTCGCCGCCGCCGTGCTGGGCGAGGTCCGCCGGGCCAAGAGCGAGGCCAAACGGTCGATGCGAGCCCCCGTCGCGTCGGTGACCGTGACCGACAGCGCCGACCGCCTGGCGCTGCTGGCGCTGGCCGCCGACGACGTCCGCAGCGCCGGCAACGTCGCATCACTGGTGATGGTCGAGGAGGATGCGTTCTCGGTCGAGGTGACACTGGCGCCAGAGCAGTAACGAACGGCGGGTCACTCCGGCGTCGGCTCGGACTCCTGCGACGTGCCCGCCTCGCGCTGGACCCAGACCACGCGCCCGGGATCGGGCAGCTCGACGCCCTCGGCGGCGAATGCCTCCAGCAACCGGCGGCGCAGCTCGCGCATCACCGTGAACTGCTCGGCCGGCTTGGTCTTCACCACCAGGCGGATGACGATGGCGTCGGGGCCCAGCCTCTCGACCCCCCACACCTCGGGCTCCTCGAGGATCTCGCCGTGCCAGTCGGGGTCGTTCCAGACGCTGTCGGCCACCCGCTTGATCACGTCCTGGGCATGGTCGACGTCGGTGTCGGTGGCCAGGCTCACGTCCAGCAGCGCCCGGGCCCACTGCTGCGACATGTTGCCGATCCGGAGGATGTTGCCGTTGGGGATGTGCCACACGGTGCCGTTCACGTCGCGCAGCCGGGTGGTGCGCAGGCTCACGGCCTCGACCGTGCCGCTCGCCTCACCGGCGTCGATGATGTCGCCTACCCCGTACTGGTCCTCGATCAGCATGAAGGTCCCGGAGATGAAGTCCTTGACCAGGCTCTGCGCGCCGAAGCCGAGGGCGACCCCGGCGATGCCGGCGCCGGCGATCAGCGGGCCGAGGGCGACGCCCAGCTCGCCCAGGATCATGACGCCGGCGATTGTCCACACGACAACGGTGGTTGCCGACCGCAACAGGTGGGAAAGGGTGGTGGCCCGGGCAGCCGACCTCAGCGACTCGGGGCCGTGGGACTGCAGCGCGTCGGGAGTGTGGCGCCGCAGACGCTGGATCCGCTCCTGTGCCTCGGGGTTGGCGACCCGCTCCGTGAACCGGCGGATCGCGCGGTGGAGGAGGCGGTTGGCCACCCAGGCCACGACCACGATCAGCAAGATGTGCGCGGGCTTCGCCACCAGGACGTCGGAGGCGCGGGCCCAGCCCTCGCTGTCGGTGGACTCGAGCACCTGGCGGCAGATCCACGTCGGGTCGTCACCGCAGGCGTCGGCGACCTGCTCGGGCGTCTGCAGCAGCGCCATGGCCGCAAAGGTACCGAGGTTCGTCGGTCCGGGTCGTGAACTGCCCTCCGGGCCCTAGACTCAAACTTGAGCGCAAGGCACTCAAGGTTCTTGGTGTGGGGAATGCACGATGCACCCCTAACGTTGACCGAACTGCTCGACTTTGTGAGCGCTCAGATTTGAGGAACCCCCCAACATGGCTGATCTCGACACGTTGACTCTCCCGGTCCTCCCCCTCACCAACGACGTTGTGCTCCCGCACATGGTCGTGACCCTGGCCCTGGAGACCGAGGAGGCCCGCGCCGCCGC
>DASRTE010000189.1:0-3398 GCA_035656095.1 Jiangellaceae bacterium | reverse complement strand
TCGGCCGGCTCTCCGCCGACGTCGAGGTCGTGGTCGTCCTTGCCGCCGACCTGCCCGCCGTCGAGTCGGGAACCGTTGGACGACTGCTGGCGGCGCTGGGCGCATCGAGGGTCGACGCCGTGGTGCTGACCGACCAGAAGGGGCGTCTGCAGCCGCTGCTGGGCGCGTACCGGCTGCCGGACCTCCGGCACGCTCTGAACGCGGTCGGCGATGTTCGCGACCTGCCGGTCGGCCGGCTGCTGGACCACCTGACGCTCGCGACGATCCCCGACATTGACGGCGCGGCGAACGACATCGACACGCCGCGGGATCTGGCGCAGTGGACGCCTGACAAGGAGGAGGAGCGAACGTGATCGAGGAGTGGGTGCAGGTGCTCTGCCAGGCCCTGGGGGTGCCGCCGGACGACGTCGACGTCACAGCCCTGCTCGACCTCGCCCGCGATGCTGCGCACAGCATCGACCGGACGGCGGCACCGGTCACGACCTTCGTGGTCGGCTACGCAGCGGCACAGCGTGGTGGCGGCACCGAGGCGGTCGGCACGGCCACGACCGAGGCAGCGGCCCTGGCCCGCAACTGGGCCCGGCCGCCGGGCACGTAAGCGTGCCGCGTGAACACACGGCCGGGGTGGTCGCGGGAGTCCGCTAGCGTCGGACTCTGTGGAGGTCGAGGGGTCGGTACGCCTACCCGCGATCGGGCTCGACCCGGTCCGGGCGATCGCACGCCGGGTCCTCATCGCGCTCGGCGTTCTCGTCTTCGTCGTGTTCGTCGTCTGGCTCGACCGCACCGGGTACAACGACACCTCCGATGGCGAGGTCGACCTTCTCGACGCGCTCTACTACTCGACCGTCAGCCTCTCGACCACCGGCTACGGCGACATCACTCCGGTGAGCGATTCGGCGCGCATCGTCAACGTCGTCCTCATCACGCCGCTGCGCGTGCTTTTCCTGATCGTCCTCGTGGGGACCACGCTCGAGGCGCTCACGTCACGGGGACGCGAGCAGTTGCGGCTCAACCGCTGGAGGAAGACAGTGCGGGAACACATGGTCATCGTCGGGTACGGCGTGAAGGGTCGCAGTGCCGTCGCGACGCTGCTCTCCAATGGGGTCGACCCCGAGCGGATCGTCGTCGTCGACCCGTCTCCAGCAGCGATAGCCGAGGCCAACGAGTTGGGCCTGGTCGGTGTCCTCGGCGATGCCACCAGATCCGACGTGCTGCGCAGGGCAAGGGTGCCGGAAGCGACCCAGATCATCGTCACCACCGGTCGCGACGACGCCAGCGTGCTGTCCACGCTCACCGCACGTCAGTTGAACCCGCACGCCGAGATCGTCGTGGCGATCCGCGAGGAGGAGAACGTCGGTCTGGTCCGTCAAGGCGGTGCCAACTCAGTGATCATCTCCTCGGACGCTGTCGGACGCCTGCTCGGGCTGGCCACCGTGAGCCCGGCGCTCGGCAATGTGCTCGAGGACCTCATCTCGACCGGGGAAGGTCTCGAGGTGGCCGAGCGCGACGTCCGCCCCCGAGAGGAGGGCCGGGTACCGCGTCAGATCGACGACCTGGTGATCGCCGTTGTTCGTGACGGAGACGCGCTGCCTTATTACTCGCCG
This sequence comes from Jiangellaceae bacterium, assembly GCA_035656095.1. GTDB lineage: Bacteria > Actinomycetota > Actinomycetes > Jiangellales > Jiangellaceae > DASRTE01. Next base: position 1,794 of record DASRTE010000189.1, on the reverse strand, counting down.
GCCGTCGGGCACCTCGTCCGAGGGGATCGCGTCATCGTCGTACGTCCGGCCGAGGAGCTTCCATGGGCGCCGCGTCCCGGCGGCTCGACCGAGGAAGCCCGGGCCGAGGCCGACTCGAACGGTTCGGACGCCGACGGATGGTTCTCCGACGACCGGGGCTCGCGTCGCAAGCGGGCGGACGGCGGCGAACGAGACGACGGGGACGCGAGCGGATCCGGGTCCGGCCCGGACCCGTCGGGCCGTCGGTGATGCGCGCGGTGGTGGCCACCGCACCTGGCGGCCCCGAGGTGCTGGCCTGGTCCGAGGTCCCCGACCCGAAACCGCAGCCCGGCGAGATCGTGCTCGACGTCGCGGCGTCGGCCGTCAACCGTGCCGATCTGCTGCAGCGCCAGGGCCGTTACCGGCCGCCACCCGGTGCGCCCGCCGTGCTCGGTCTCGAGTGCAGTGGCACCGTCTCCGCTGTCGGTTCTCGCGTCACCGGGTGGGAGATCGGCCAGGAGGCGTGCGCGCTGCTCTCCGGCGGCGGTTACGCGGAGAAGGTCGCGGTGCCGGCGGGGCACGTGTTGCCCGTCCCCCATGGCGTCGACCTGGTCACGGCCGCCGGCCTTCCCGAGGTCATGTGCACGGTGTGGTCCAACGTGTTCATGACAGCCGGCCTGCGTCCCGGCGAGGTGCTCCTCGTCCACGGCGGCGCCGGCGGTGTCGGAACGGCGGCGGTCCAACTCGGCCGCGTCGTGGGTGCCACCGTCGCGGTAACGGCGGGAACTCCGGAGAAGCTCGACCTGTGCCGGTCGCTCGGGGCGTCGGTGCTGGTGAACTACAACGAGGACGACTTCGTGACGGCCGTCCGGCAGGCGACGGACTGGCATGGCGCCGACGTCGTGCTGGACAACATGGGAGCTGCGTACCTGGCCCGCAACGTATCGGTGCTCGCGGCCAACGGACGCCTGGTCGTGATCGGCCTGCAGGGCGGACGGGAGGCGTCACTGGACCTCTCGGCATTGATGGCGAAGCGTGCTGCGCTGATCGCGACGACGCTGCGCGCCCGTCCGGCCGAGGAGAAGGCGACGATCGTCGCGGCGGTCCGCGAGCACGTCTGGCCGCTCCTGGAATCCGGAGAGATCCGCCCCGTCGTCGACCGGATCGTGCCGATGTCTGCCGTGGCCGAGGCGCACCGCATCGTCGGGGCCGGGGAGCACATGGGAAAGGTGCTTCTCAGGACGTGATGGCGACAGCCGTGCGCTGCTTCCGCGATCTCAGTCAGTCCGCTCCCGAGGTGATGACGAGGTCGGCCCGATGCCGGGTCGCCTCCACCACCTCGGTGTTGACTTGGTCGCTTCCCAACGTCCGGCCCAACGCCTCGCCCGCGGACCGTCCATAGCCTTCATGTCGCGCGGTGAGACGGCGCTGGCGGATCGTCTCCGGGAGATCGACGTACCAACACGTGTCGAGAAGGTGCCGTACCTCAGCCCAGGCGCCGTCGCCCACGAGCAGGTAGTTGCCTTCGGTGACGACGAGCGGCACATGGCGTTCGATGGCGACGGCCCCGGCTATGGGATCCTCGATCGCGCGCTCGAATCGTGGCGCATAGACGACGGCCTCGGTGTCGTCGCGGAGTCTCCGTAGCAATGCGGTGTATCCGAGCGCGTCGAAGGTATCCGGTGCACCCTTCCGGTCGAAGCGGCCGAGTCGGATGAGCTCAGCATGAGCCAGATGGAAGCCATCCATGCCGACCAGTCGGGCTTCTGCGCCGACAGCGTCCACGATGGCTGCGGCGATCGTCGACTTGCCCGC
>DASRTE010000188.1:0-3315 GCA_035656095.1 Jiangellaceae bacterium | reverse complement strand
GATGTCCGGCGGAGCTGAGCTCGACCAGCTCACCCATGAGCTCGAACGTGCGACAGTCGATCCGGCGGGCTAACCGGGCGGCCGCGCCAGATCGTCGCCAGGGATCCACCCCTGCTACTTCCTGCCCCACTTCGTCGCTGCTGTTCCCTCGACTGAGCACGGGTGGACACCGTCGGTCAACTTCCGACGTTGCAGTTTGCCGTGGCGGCCCGTCACCTCGCAGTCGAAACGCCCCAACTCATGTGGCACCTTGGGCGGTCCCGAGATCAGACGCTCTTGCGGGACGGGCCAACCGGGCGCACGCGACCACTCGACCGCGAACCGCCCGTCTCGGCGGGCTACTGCGGCGCAGGCAGCGTGGCCGCGGCCTGCTCGATGAGTGCGGCCACCGCGGCCGGCTGCGACACGTAGATGGCGTGGCTGCCCGATACCTCGACCACGGTCGAGCCGCCCGCTCGGACATGACCCGCTGCGCCGGCGTGGGAATCATCCGGTCCTCGGTCGCCACCAGGTACCAGCTGGGCTTGATCCGCCAAGCGGGCTCCGTATCGACCCGCCGAGGGCGTCCACGCCAGCATCTGCCACCCCAGCACTCGACCCGACCATCAGCGTCATGATCTGGCCGATTCCACGTCCGAATCGAACGGCCCGCCGCGCCGAAAACCTTCCGACAAGGGTTGGGCCGTCGACTTCTTCAGGTCGGAATAGCTAGCGTCGGTGCATGACGGAGGAACGAGCGAAGCGTCCCGACGTCAGCGTGATCCAGGTCATGGCCGGTGCCCTGGCGGCACTCTCGGCCGCGGTGATCGCCTCGACGCTGGGTGTCGAGGGCACGATCGCGGGCGCGGCCCTCGGGTCGGTCGTCGCTACGGCAGGCGGTGCCTGGTACAGCTGGTCGCTGGAGCGGACCCACCATCGGCTGCGCACGCAGGCGCAGACCATCGTGGCCACCACCCGGTCGCGGGCCGGCAAGGGTCAGCCTCCTGCCGGGGCGGTCGAATCCGCCGAGCCGACCTCGCCGGACGACGCAGTGGCGGGCCAGGAGATCCAAAAGGAGGGCACAGGGGAAGGCCATGAGGGCGAACAGTCGGGTGAGCGTCGCCGCAAGCCACGCTGGTGGATGCTGGGGCTGGCTGCCCTCGGTGCATTCGTGATCGCCATGGTCGCGATCACCGCATTCGAACTGATGACCGGCAAACCCCTCGCAGCGCAGGTGGGTGGCACGGATGTCGGCGGCACCACACTTAACCCCGAGCCCGGGAAGGCGTCTGCCCCGGCGCCGACCGAAGCGCCAAGCATGCCGACCACAGGGAGCACGCCCGACGCCACCTCGACGGCCGAGCCGACAACGCCCCAGGCGACGCCGACACAAACGCCGACCACGTCGGCCACACCAACGAAGCCCGCCGGCGGAATGCCGGGCTAGGAGCCGCCTACGCGCGCGCAACTTACCGTTTACTCGAGAATCCGAGTATTCGGGCACCTCCGTGACCAGCGGGAACTCCAGCAATACCTGCTCTAATGCGATGAAGGAGCGGGGCCTCCACTCCTCGTGATCCTCCGGCGGATGCTGGGGTGTCCACATCTACGACGAAGGAGGTCGATCCACGCCTCGGCGAGCCGCGCGGCTTCGGCCGGGTCATCCATGGTGAGGAACTCGCTGGTGAAGCGTTCCACGATTCGTCTGTTCGACTCGGTTGTGATTGATTCCTCCGCTCAACGGGGCTCCCGCCTGTGCGGTTTCAGGCGTCGGCAGCCGAGCTCGGGTCAAACAGCCCGGAATGAGCGCGATGACCTGGGAGGTGACCGAGGCCGTGCCCAAACGCTCGTTCGTGTGGACCGCCCGGACGACCGGGACGCGGATGGTGGCCGGCCACTATCTGGAAACCGATACCGACGGCGCGCTCATCGCTCGGCTCACCTTCGACCACGCCGGACCACTTGCCGGCCTGCTCAGCAAGCTCGTAGGCGGGCGGATCCGCCGATACCTGCAGATGGAGGCCGAAGGCGTCAAACGCCGCGCCGAGGGCGAACCCGGCCAATGACTCGGCATAAACGGGCGCTGCCGCTCGCCGAGCCGCCAACCATGGGGTGGCGAGCCGAACGGAGTGATTGTCTGATGCGGGATGGCCGCAGGATCGCAGGATCGCGGTTCACGAGCTGCAGGCGGCGACCGATCTCGGCGAGCAGTGGGCCATGCTCACCGCATACGACGCGCTGACCGCGGCCGTCTTCGAAAGCGCGGGCGCGCGCGCTGCTGGTCGGCGACACGGCGGGGATGGTCGTCGAGAGCAGCGACGACTGCGACCTCGGTCGCGTCCGCTCAGTCGTCGGGAGATGGCTGCCCGAGTTCGAGATGACCTCGACCACCAAGCTCGGGGAGGGTGTTGATCATGTCGCGAACGACGTCGACGCCAGGCTGATCGCGGGGTTTGGCACAGACCCCGATCAGGCAGTTCGCGCCGAGAGGGCGAACCGAGAAGCGCGGCTGCAACCGTCCAGTTCAGCGGCCGCCGGAAACGGGCGGGCGCTCAGGCTGTGCCTACCGGGTGGTTCGGCGCCGAGTGCAACAGCCGACGGAGTATCGGTCCCGATGTCCAGGGCCAGGATGGTCCGGTAGCGGGGTGCCGCTGTAGGCATGGATCCTGCTCACGTCGACGTCGACGGCTGCCGGGCCGATTCGTTCAGGCCGGGTTCAGCTGGGTCGTGGTACCAGGTACGTCGTCTGATGCCCGCAACGAAGGAGCGATCATGGGACGCCGCCTTCTCACCGTCGGACTGGCCCTTCTCATCGCCGTTCCCGCCGTCTACCTCGGCAGCGCCGCCGGCGCCGACCCCAAGTCGGTCGAGTTCACCGACGCCCGGCTCAAGGTGGAGATCAACGCGACCGACGGTGACGCCGGTCTGCAGGTCTTCCTTGACGGTGAGGCGTGGAACACGGTGGAGTTGCTCGACCCGCAGGGCAACGCGATGCTGGACGTCGACGTGACCGGCCGCGCGGAGGACTACGGCCTGACCGAGCTGTTCTCCGAGAGCAGCGAGCCACCGTTCGAGGAGTTCCCGCTCGAACAGTTCAAGGCGCTGTTCCCGGAGGGCGCGTACACGTTCCGGGGCACCACCATCGACGGCGTGCCCATGACCGGCACCGCCACGCTCACCCACGACTTCCCCGACGGCCCCGAGATCCTCTCGCCGGCTGCCGACTCGAAGGTGCCCGCCGGCCAGGTGGTGGTGCGGTGGGCGCCGGTCACCACGCCGGCCGGAATCGACATCACCGGCTACCAGGTGCTCGTTGTTCAGGAGGAGCCGGTGCTG
>DASRTE010000187.1:0-7006 GCA_035656095.1 Jiangellaceae bacterium | reverse complement strand
CTGACCGCCCACAGGGAAGTCCCACTGTCCGTTGACATGGAGTACTAGCCGGAGAGGAGGGGGGATGACGCATCGCTGCAGGTAGATGGAGCGCGCCCGAAGGGATTCGAACCCCCAACCTTCTGATCCGTAGTCAGATGCTCTATCCGTTGAGCTACGGGCGCAGGGTTGCCATGACCGGGTCCTGAGTGTACCGGCGCTCATCGGTGGGCCGAAATCCATCACCACCGAGCCCGGCCCGTCGATCGAGGCAAGAGGCGCTCCCGCCGGTGATGGCGGCCGAGCGCGCCCGGCGCAACGAATCGGTATGTCGGTTCGGGATGTCGTCGCCGCTGCCGGCGGTTGCATCCGGCAGGCTCGAGCAACCTACGGAGGTCCGGTGAGCGCGTCGACGCCACGCAGTTCGGCCATCCGCGAGCATGGACCGTCGGTGACCCGCACGTACTACGCCATCGCCTGCATCTACACGCTGTCGGCATCCCTGATCTGGGGCGTCAACACGCTGTTCCTCCTCGACGCGGGCCTCGACATCTTCGAGGTCTTCGTCGCCAACGCCGCATTCACGGCCGGCATGGTGATCTTCGAGATACCGACGGGCGTGACCGCCGACACCAGAGGGCGGCGGTTCTCGTTCCTGCTCAGCGCCCTGACGATCATGGTCGGGACGATCGCCTATGTGTCGATCGCTGCCGTGGGTGGTGGGCTGGTGCCTTTCGTCGTCGCCTCGATCGTCCTGGGTCTCGGCTTCAGCTTCTACTCGGGTGCGGTGGAGGCATGGCTGGTCGACGCGTTGAACGCCACCGGTTTCCAGGGTCAACTCGACCAGGTGTTCGCGCGCGGGGCGATGTTCTCCGGGGCGGCGATGCTGATCGGAACCGTGGGCGGCGGTCTGCTCGGCACGGTCGACCTGGCGTGGCCGTACATCGGCCGGGCCGTGCTCCTCGCCGTCGTGTTCCTCGTCGCGATGCGCCTCATGCACGACACGGGCTTCGTCCCGCGCCGGACGACCCTCGCCCGCATTCCAGCGGAAGCGCAGCAGGTACTCCGAGCGAGCATCACCTACGGCTGGCGTCGGCGGTCGGTCCGGCTGCTCGTGATCGCCTCGTTCATCCAAGGCGCGTTCACGATGTGGGGCTTCTACGCCTGGCAGCCCTACTTCCTCGAGCTTCTCGGCCGGGACGCGGCCTGGGTGGCCGGGGTCGTGGCGGCGCTCATCGCCCTGTCGACGATCGCAGGAAACAGCATCGTCGAGTTCTTCACCCGCTACTGCGGCAGGCGCACCACGCTCATGCTGTGGTCGGCCGGAGTCATCGCCGCAGCGGTCGTCGGTGTCGGTGTGGTCGGATCGTTCTGGCCGGCCGTCGTGGCCCTGCTCATCGCTACGGGCTCGATGGGCGTCTACGGCCCGGTGAAGCAGGCCTATCTGCACGGCGTCATACCGTCCGAGCAGAGAGCGACCGTGGTCTCGTTCGACTCCCTGGTTGGCAGTGCCGGCGGCATCGGCGGCCAGCTCGGGCTGGGTCAGCTCTCGCGGGCCGAGTCGATCGCCGCCGGTTACGTCGCCGGCGGAGTCGTCCTGGTCGGGGTGCTTCCCGTGATCGCTGTGCTCCGCGGTCTGCGCGAGAGCGCGGACGTCATCGTCGGCCGGAAGGCGGGCCGAAGCGGGCCGTGCGCCGCTCAAGGCTTGCCCGAGGTCACGGCCGTCGACTCCACTCCGCGGCAACCGGTCGCGACGTCCTGACCCTTCACCCGCCACGGCGGTTCACGAGCCGAGTCCCGACCACGGCCGATCACGTGGGACTAGGCATTCGCTTTCAGGACGAGCGTCCCGTCCGGCTCCACATCGACCTCGGGGCCGAACGAGCGGCTGATGCGGTCCAGAACATTCGCGAGCAAGGAACTGTCGTCCGCCGATGCCCGGTGAAGGCGCAGTTGCCGCGCCTGAAACGGCACCATCCGCAGCGCGGACGTTCGGCCCGTCTCGACGTGGATCGTCGCGAGGTAGAGCAGGCGGAGGTCGTCGCGATACGTCTCGTATCCGGCGATCCCCTCGTAGTCGTCGACCAGGTCGCCGCAGCCGTAGAGGACGAGCTTGCCCTGGTAGATCTCGATCGGCCGCGGATGGTGCGAGGAGTGCCCGTAGAGGACATCGACGCCCTCATCGATCAGCAGGTGAGCGAGCCGCACGTCGGCCGTGGGGACACGGTATCCCCAGTTGGATCCCCAATGGATTGACACGACGACGACGTCGCCGTGGTGCTTGGCTTGCCGAACCCGTTCCAGTAGGTCGGCGACCGCAGCGTCGGATGCGCTTGCGACGAAGTTCACCCCCGGCCGCTCGTTGGTCGCCGCCCACCGCGCCGGAACGCCACTGGAGGGCATGCCAACCGAGAAGACCGTGATCTTGCCTGCGCCGGCGTCGACGGTCACCGGCCGCCGCGCTTCGTCCACGTGCCGGCCAGCTCCCGTCGTCTCGACGGCGGCAGCAGCCAGCACGTCGAGTGTTTCCTCCAACCCGCGAATCCCGAAGTCGAGGACGTGGTTGTTCGCAAGCGTGCAGACGTCGAGACGCGCAACGGTCAGGCACCCCACGTTGTCCGGGTTCATGCGGTAGTGCACGCCCTTGCCTGGGTCGTAGTCGTCATTCCGGGTCACACTCGTCTCGAGGTTCACGAGTCGTAGGTCGGGCGCTTCTTCATCAATCGCTCGTAGGGCGTCACCCCACGGCCAAGAGAAGCCGACCGGACGTGGGATCGGGCCGTTCAACGCCGAGGCGAGCTCGACGTACCGGCGCGCATCGCGGACGGAGTGCTCGTGCAGGGTCGGGTCGCCGGGATGCGGAAGGATCTGGTCGACACCACGACCCGTCATCACGTCGCCGCCAAGCAGCAGTCGGACAACACCGTCCGGCATGTCTCTCACGGTACGGAGTGCTCTACGCCATTTGTGTGTGGGGCGATGCCCTGATACGCCCGGGCAACCATGGTCACCCACCGGTGGACGGCGTCCTCGTTCGGCGCGAACGGTCCGGGCCGGAAGTGCGGTGACGACAGTCCACGCTGCACCGATTCGCAGGCCGACCAATCCTGCCGGTTCGTCAGGTCCCAGAACTTCACCGCGTACGTGGGGTCTGTGTCCTCGTCGACGAAGTACCACGAGCATTCGACGCCGGTACGCGCGGGTCCGACCGGCGTCAGCAGATGCGTCATCACGTAGTCCGGATGGAGGGAGATCAACAGGTTGGGGAAGAGCCCGAGATAGAGCACGACCCGCGGCTCGACGCCCTCGATCGGTCGGCCCGGAGACGTGCCATCGAGCGACATCGTCACTGCGCCGTCGCGCAGTTCCATGGACCCGCCGACCCAGCCGCCGGGCAGATCGTAGTTGTGGCCGCTGGTCGGTGGTGAGACCTGGCACAGTTCCGGATGGATCAGCGGGCAGTGGTAGCACTCGTGGTAGTTCTCGACGATCACCTTCCAGTTGGCGGCGACCTCGTAGTCGTGTCGCGCCAGCCGGGTGAGTGCCTCGGGACGATACGGCGCGACCAGCGAGTCGAGCGCTCCGATGTGGTCCGGGAACGACGGTCCGTCGCCGCCGGCATTGACGAAGACCCAGCCGCACCACACCGAGACGGGCAGCGGCACGAGTCCGAAGTCGTGCGGCTCGAAACCGTCGGCGTCACGGAAACCGGGTGCCGAGGCCAGGCTGCCGGACAGCGAGTAGTTCCAGGCGTGATAGGGGCAGAGCAACGCCCGCCGGGCGTCCGTCGCCCCGGCCGGCAGGATCTCGTGCCCGCGATGTCGGCAGGTGTTGGCGAGCGCGTGCACGGCGCCGTCAGGTGGGAACGTGAGCACGACCGGGACGTCGCCGACGAGGACGGCGCGTTGGGTGACCAGGCGTCCCGACACGTCCCGGCGCAGTTCGTCACCCCTGCCCACGCACGTCCAGGAGCCGGAGAACAGGTGGCGGCGTTCCCAGCCGAGCACGTCCTCGGAGGTGTAGGCAACGGCCGGCAACATCGTGCCGCTGCCGAACGGTCGCAGGGCGGGCTCGAGAGCGTCCGTCGCTATGGGCGCGCCAGTGCCAGCATCGGTCTGCACCATGTGGCTCAGCATGTCCGAGCCCGCGACGTACCGGAAAGGGCCGCCTCTGGGGCGATGGCGCCGGTGGATCTCCGTAAAGGCTCAGATGTACGTACCAGTTCTCAGCACCGGTCCGGTCCGGCCCGTACCATTAGCACGTATCAGCACAGACGGGCGGAGTTTGTGACCCGTTTCACGAGGCTGGCATTCCGCCACGTGAGACAGACGCCGTACCGTTCGCCGTATCCCAGCGTCGTGAAGCCCTCGCAGCGCTGACCTGCTGCCGGGTGACAGATCAGCACACCCGTCGCGACCCCGGGCGTTCCGAGCGCCAACGTGCGAAAGGTGACCTCGATGACTGCATCCACCACCGAGTACGACCTGAGCGACGCCCCTACGAGCCACGCGCGCCTACTCGGGTGGATCGCCAGCGTCGCCGAGCTAACCCAGCCCGAGAGCATCCACTGGTGCGACGGGTCCGACGACGAGTGGCGAAAGCTCACCGACGCACTCGTCGACGCCGGCACCCTGGTCCGCCTCGACAAGAAGCCCAACTCGTTCTGGGCGACCACCGACCCCACCGACGTCGCCCGCGTCGAGGAGCGCACGTTCATCTGCTCGGTCGACGAGGCCGACGCCGGCCCCACGAACAACTGGCGCGATCCCGACGAGATGAAGGCCGAGATGGTCGGGCACTACCGCGGCTCGATGCGCGGCCGGACCATGTACGTCATCCCGTTCTGCATGGGACCGGTCGAGGCGGAGAACCCGATGTTCGGCGTCGAGTTGACCGACTCCCCCTACGTCGTCGCGTCCATGCGGATCATGACCCGGATGGGCTCCCGCATCCTCGACGCCATGCGTGACGACGCCGACTTCGTCCCCTGCCTGCACTCGGTCGGCGCTCCGCTGGAGCTCGGTCAGCACGACGTCCCCTGGCCCTGCAACGACACCAAGTTCATCACGCAGTTCCCCGAGGAGCGGATGATCTGGTCGTACGGCTCCGGCTACGGCGGCAACTCGCTGCTCGGCAAGAAGTGTTACTCGTTGCGCATCGCCAGCGTCATGGCACGCGACGAGGGCTGGTTGGCGGAGCACATGCTGATCATGAAGCTGACCAGCCCGGAGGGCGCCGTCCACTTCATCGCTGCGGCGTTCCCGTCCGCGTGCGGCAAGACGAACCTGGCCATGCTCGAGCCGACGGTTGCCGGCTGGAAGGTCGAGACCCTCGGCGACGACATCGCTTGGATGCGATTCGGCGAGGACGGCCGCCTCTACGCACTCAACCCCGAGTACGGACTGTTCGGCGTCGCGCCCGGCACCGGCTGGAAGACCAACCCCAATGCGATGCGCACCATCGACCGGGGCAACAGCCTGTTCACCAACGTCGCGCTCACCGACGACGGCGACATCTGGTGGGAGGGCGTGACCGAGGACCCGCCCGCACACCTCACCGACTGGAAGGGACGCGACTGGACGCCGGAGTCGGACGAGCCCTCGTCGCATCCCAACTCGCGGTTCTGCACGCCGATCACCCAGTGCCCGATCATCGCGCCCGAGTACGACGACCCCCGCGGCGTGCCGATCTCGGCGATCCTGTTCGGTGGCCGGCGCGCCACGACGATCCCGCTGGTCACCGAGGCCCGCGACTGGACCCACGGTGTCTTCATGGGGGCGACGCTCTCGTCGGAGACCACGGCGGCAGCCACCGGTCAGGTGGGGGTGGTCCGCCGCGACCCGATGGCGATGCTGCCGTTCATCGGCTACAACGGCGGCGACTACTTCGGCCACTGGATCACACTGGGCAAGGAGGCCGACGCGATCAAGCTGCCCAAGATCTTCTACGTCAACTGGTTCCGTCGCGACGATGACGGCAGATTTCTGTGGCCCGGCTTCGGCGAGAACGGGCGCGTCCTCAAGTGGATCGTCGAGCGGCTCGAAGGCCGAGCCACCGCCGCGGAGACTCCGATCGGTCGCGTCCCCACGGCTGAGGCGCTGGACGTGGACGGGCTCGGCCTCACGTCGGACGAGCTCCAACAGTGCCTGCAGGTCGATCCGGACGAGTGGAGGGCCGAAATCCCTGCCATCACGGAATGGTTCGACAAGTTCGGCGACAAGCTGCCCACGCTGCTGTGGGCAGAGCTCGACGGCCTGAAGACCCGCCTCGGCCTCACCTGACCGCATCGGGGTCGGGCTCGGATCAAGCGCCGACCGCGGCAACGACGGCGGCGAGAGGCGACCCCGACTGCTTCGGCCGTGGCGAGCATCCGGCTTTCAAGATCGTCATGTGTGATGCGCTAAGCCGCTTGCGGCGGGTCGCCGGGTGGATCGGGCAAGGTCGGTTGGGCCGGCCGGTCCCTGCTCGGTTGGGCTGGCCGGTCCAGGCTCGGCTGAGCTGCGGTGACGCCGGCCACGGCGACCCCTCCCGCGCTGCCTGCCGGTCTGGCCCGACCGGTCCGCGGATTGGCACGATGCCTCGGATGCCGTGGGTCGTCGGGTGGGACCATCCGGCGTTTGCCGGTGCCGTGAACCAGCGCCCAGCCGAATCGGGTCTTCAGGTCGTGGTGGTGGTCACACAGCGGGTCGAGTTGGTCCAGCCGGGTGTGTCGGGTCTGCGCCCAGGGTTCGCGGTGGTCGTTCTCGGTGCGGGTTCGCCAGCACCCCAGCACGGTGCAGCCGGGACTGGCCCAGGCCAGGGCGATCCTCTGCGCGGCCGTGGGCCCGCGGCCCAGGTGCGTCACGTTGAGCACGTCGGTCCCGCGGGTGATGACGAGGTGCAGCACGGCCTTCCCGAGCAGCCTCTCGGCGACCGGCACCGGCACCGGGCCGACGCCGCGGATCTCGCACAGTTCGTCGCCGGTAACCCGGCCACGACGCAGGGCCGCCACATCGACCCGCAGCAACGCCAGATACCGCGGGTTTCA
>DASRTE010000186.1:0-5130 GCA_035656095.1 Jiangellaceae bacterium | reverse complement strand
CGCGAAGGAGTCCGGAACCGCGCTGGAGGACATCCGGTGGGAGGTCCCCTACCTGCCGATCGACCCGAAGGACATCGGCCGCTCCTACGAGGCGGTGATCCGCGTCAACTCGCAGTCGGGCAAGGGCGGGGTCGCGTACGTCATGAAGGCCGAGCACCACCTCGACCTGCCGCGACGCCTGCAGATCGAGTTCTCCGGCGTGATCCAGGCCGTCACGGACGGCGAGGGCGGCGAGGTCGAGCCGAGCCGCATGGGTCAGATCTTCCAGGCCGAGTACCTCGATCGGGCCGAGCCGCTGGCGCTGAACTCCGTCCACACCTCGTCGGCGGCCGGTGAGCGCGACGCGCTCGAGGTGGGCGTCTACGTCGGCGGTGAGAGACGGGTCCTGACCGGTGTCGGCAACGGACCGATCGACGCGTTCGTCGACGCCCTCGCTGACATCGGGTACGACGTCCGGGTCCTCGACTACGCGGAGCACGCGTTGTCCTCCGGCACCGATGCGACGGCCGCCGCCTACGTGGAGTGCGCGATCGGCGGTGAGGTCCACTGGGGCGTGGGCATCGACCCGAACATCCTCACCGCGTCGCTACGGGCAGTGGTCAGTGCCGTCAACCGGTCATCGGCTGGTTGAGGACACGCCGGTCAGCCCACGTCGGCGAAGAACCTGCGGATGTCGTCGACGAGGATCTGGGGATCGATGTGTGCGGTGTAGTGGCCTCCGGCGTCGTAGACGTTCCAGCTCGCGATGTTGGCGTGGTCACGCTCGGCGAGTCGCCTGATCGACAGGAAGTCTCTGCTCGACCCGGCGAGGGCGATCGGGACTGTCGTCGGTTCGCTCGGGCGGTACGCGCTCGTCGCCATCTCGTAGTAGAACCGCATCGACGATCCACTCGTCCCGGTGAACCAGTACGTGGCGATGTTGCCGAGCACGAACTCGTCGTCGAGGTCCTCACCCAGTAGCTGACCGTTCCAGCCGAGCAGACCGACCGGCGAGTCCGCCAGTGCGTGCGCGAGAGTCTGCGGTGACTGCGACTGGAGCTGGTTGAACGCGCCCATGTTCTGCCAGAACCAGTTCAGGTGCTCGACGGCCGCGGCCTCGTCCTCGGTCAGGTTCTCGAGCTCCGCCGGGTCGCCCGACGGGAAAGAGAAGATCTGGGTGACGTGCACGCCCACGACGTGCTCGGGGTCGAGCCGCCCGACCTCCGGTGAGATCATCGAGCCGCTGTCGTTACCGACGGCGCCGTAGCGCGAGTATCCGAGGCGCCGCATCAGTTCGACCCACGCGCGTGCCACGCGGGCGATGTCCCAGCCCCGTTCGGTGGTCGGACCGGAGAACCCGAAGCCTGGGATGGACGGGATCACGAGGTCGAAGCCCGCGTCGGTGAGCGGCTCGATGACGTCGAGGTACTCCAGGACCGATCCTGGCCAGCCGTGGGTGAGGATCAACGCCAGCGCATCCGGTCGGCCGGACCGCACGTGTAGGAAGTGAACGTTCTGCCCGTCGATCTCGGTGGTGAACTGGGGGTATGCGTTCAGCCTGGCCTCGAATGCTCGCCAGTCGAAGCTGTTCCGCCACACGTCGGCGAGGCGGCGGACGCGGTCGAGGCTGACCCCGTAGTCCGAACCGGAACCGGGGATCTCGTCGGCCCAACGTGTTCGGTCCAGCCGCGCATGAAGATCGTCGATGTCCGTCTGCGGTACGTCGACGCGGAACGGCCGTATCTCGGTGCTCGTGCTCACGGGTCCTCCTTGGCTCACAATCGGAACGGAACGTTCCGCTCTGAGAGACACGATAGCGGAACAGAGCATTCCGTTCAAGTGCTATCGTGTCCTCGTGGCAACGACATCGAAGGCACTGAGCGGACGGAGGGCCCAGGCCGCGCGCAACGACGAGGCGATTCTCGACGCCGCCCGCACGGTGTTCATGCGCGACGCATCCGCACCCGTTTCCGCCGTCGCCAGGCGGGCTGGTGTCGGCATCAGCGCGCTGTACCGGCGTTACCCGAGCAAGGAGGACATGATTCGCCGGCTCTGCGCCGACGGCTTACGGCAGTACATCGCCGCGGCCGAGATCGCCCTCGGCCGGGACGACGGTCCGTGGGCTGCCTTCGCCGGATTCCTGCGCGACGTGGTCGACGCCGACGTCCACGCGCTCACCGTGAATCTGGCCGGCACGTTCATGCCGTCGGCTGAGCTGTACCAGATGACCGAGCGGGCCAATGCGTTGGCTGCCGAGCTGTTGACGCGGGCGCAAGCAGCTGGAGCGGTGCGCGCCGACCTCGTGCTCAACGATCTTGCGATGATCCTCGAGCAGCTGACTGCGGTTCGGCTCGAGGACGCCGGCCGCACCCGCGAGCTGCGGCGTCGCTACCTGGCGCTGCAACTGGACGCCCTCCGGCCGGACGGCGGGCGCGACTCCCTCCCGGGCCGGCCACCGACCGGCGATGAGCTCGGGGGTCGATGGATCCCGCGGTGACACCGCCCACGTCGCATCCGTATCGACTGTCGAGGGCCGGGCCTGATCTTTACCGCGGGCCGGAGACGTCGATGAACAGGTCGATCGCCGGTTCGGCTTCGGCTGAGAGTCCGGGCAGCGTCGGCTTGGGCCGGCGCGGCTCCCGGACTCCGGCACCACCGGAGTCCGGCGGGTGGCCACCGGGACGGTCGAACGGCCCGTCCGACGGATCGCTCGGCCAGCCCGGGTCGACGGACCCGCCGCCACGACGTCGCGGTCCCCACGGGATGAGGTGCCCGCGCCTGCGCCGCCGCCTGGCCATGCCATCAGTGGACGGCACGCAGCGGCCCGGGTCAAGAGCACCGGTCGCCGGCGCGGGTCGCGCGCCCGCCGGACCGGTGGGCGCGCGACAATGTGAGAGTGAGCCTCTACCGGGACGAGGGTGTGGTGCTGCGCACCCAGAAGCTCGGCGAGGCCGACCGGATCGTCACATTCCTGACCCGCTCCAACGGCCGGGTGCGCGCGGTGGCCAAAGGGGTGCGCCGGACGACCAGTCGGTTCGGGGCGCGGCTGGAGCCTTTCATGCAGGTCGACCTCCAGTTGGCCACCGGACGATCGCTGGACGTGGTCACCCAGGCCGAGACCATCTCGCCGTTCGGCATGAGCATCACCGGTGACTACGCCCGGTACACCGCCGGCACCGCCGTCCTCGAGACCGCCGAGCGGCTCTCTGCCGAAGAGCGCGAGCCGGCCGTACAGCACTACCTCCTGCTGGTCGGTGCACTCCGTTCGATCGCCGAGGGTTACCACGATCCGGGACTGGTGCTGGACGCCTACCTGCTGCGGGGCCTGTCCGTGGCGGGGTTCGCGCCCAGCTTCGCCGACTGCGCCCGGTGTGGAGCGACCGGTCCGCACACGTTCTTCTCGGTCTCCGCCGGCGGTATGGTCTGCGCCGCCTGCCGGCCCTCCGGCGCCATTGCGCCCTCGGCTTCCACGGTCGCGCTCCTCGCCGCCCTGCTCACCGGCGACTGGACGGTCGCCGACGCCAGCGGGCAGGCGGTCCGCCGGGAGGCCAGTGGCATCGTCGCCGCGTTCCTCCAGTGGCACCTCGAGCGGGGGCTGCGGTCGCTGCCGCTGGTGGAGCGGGTGTGAGCCGGAGCTACGACTCCCCGCGGCCGCACCGGTCGGGCGCCGCACCGCCGGAGATCCCCCGTGACCTGGTTCCCCGCCATGTCGCCGTCGTCATGGACGGCAACGGCCGGTGGGCCAAGCAGCGCGGCCTTCCCCGCACCAAGGGCCACGAGGCCGGCGAGGCCTCGCTGCTCGACGTCGTCCACGGCGCCATCGAGGTCGGGATCGGCTGCCTGTCGGCGTATGCCTTCTCCACGGAGAACTGGCGCCGCTCGCCGGAGGAGGTGCGCTTCCTGATGGGCTTCAACCGGGAGGTCATCCACCGCCGCCGCGACGAACTCGACGCTCTGGGTGTGAGAGTCCGCTGGGCCGGGCGGAGGCGTCGGCTGTGGAAGAGCGTCATCGCCGAACTGGAGGACGCGGAGCGACGCACCCGTCGCAACGACGTCCTCACACTGCAGTTCTGCGTCAACTACGGCGGTCGGTCCGAGATCGCCGACGCCGCAGCAGCGCTCGCCGCCGAGGTGGCGGCCGGGAAGATCGGACCGGCCAAGGTGGACGAGAAGGCGCTCGCCCGCCACCTCTACAACCCCGACCTGCCGGATGTGGACTTGTTCGTGCGCTCCTCGGGCGAGCAGCGCACGTCCAACTTCCTGCCCTGGCAGGCGGCGTACGCGGAGATGGTCTTTCTCGACACGCTCTGGCCCGACTTCGACCGGCGCCACCTGTGGAAGGCGGTCGAGATCTACGCCCGTCGGGACCGCCGCTACGGAGGCGCGGGCCCGTCCGCGACGGCTGTCTGAGGTGCCGTACGAGCCCGGCCAGTCCGCCGTCATCGTGCCGGTGCCCCCAGTCGAGCCGGTGGTGTCGAGGTGGCGACGGCGGTTCGACGTCTCGGCTCGGTATGGCGTGCCCGCACACGTCACGGTGCTGTACCCGTTCCTGCACCAGAGCCGACACGACGACGGCGTGCTGGCCCGGCTCGGAACGGTGTGCGCGACGACGTCGGCGCTGGAGGTTGCCTTTCCGCGGCTGGGGCGCTTTCCCAACGTGCTCTACCTGCAGCCGGAACCGTCCGAGCCGTTCCGGCGGCTCACGGCCGCAGTCGCAGAGCAGTGGCCGGAGACTCCGCCCTACGGGGGCGTCTACGCCGAGGTCATCCCGCACCTCACCGTCGCCCACGACGTTGACGAGGCGGCGTTCTTCGCCGTGGAACGCGAGGTCACCCCGCACCTGCCCGTCCGCGCGTGGCTCGAGGAGGCTTGGCTGTACTCGTATGACGGCGAGCGATGGCGGCCTCACACGCGCCTGCCTTTCGGCTGAAGCCTGCGGCGATGCTTCGGCCGCGGGTCGCCTCAGTGCTCGTCGTAGTGCTGGCCGTGCTGTGCGTGCAGGTGGCCGCCGTGCAGGTAGTCGACGTGGTTGCCGTGGGGAACACCCGGGTGGCCGCAGTGTTCGTCGTGCTGGTGGCCGTGCTGCTCGGCGGTGACGTGATCGCCGGCCAGACGTGCGTCCGCCTCCGCGGCCTGGGTGAGGGAGCGGTA
>DASRTE010000185.1:0-32822 GCA_035656095.1 Jiangellaceae bacterium | reverse complement strand
AGGTCGTACACGTCCTGCACGCACTCGCGCAGCGCTTCGAGCAGTATCGGGAACGAGCCGTACTTCGACGCGACCTCGAGCAGCTGGGCCGAGCGCTGCCGCTGCTGCCACAGCGGCGTACGGCGGCGCGGGTCGCGGCGGGGCAGCAGTAGCGCGCGGGCGGCGCACTCGCGGAACCGGGAGGCGAACATGGCCGACCCGCCGACCTCGGCGGTGACCGTGTCGTCGACCTCGTCGGGTTCGAGCACCACCAGGTCGGCTCCCGGCACGCCGGCGTCGTCGGCGACATCGGGGATGCGCAGCACGATGCCGTCGTCGGCGTGCGCGGCCTGGACGTCGACGCCGTACCGCTCGCGCAGCCGCGCGCCGATGGCCAGCGCCCACGGCGCGTGCACCTGCGCCCCGAACGGGGAGTGGACGATCAGCCGCCAGTCGCCGAGCTCGTCGCGGAACCGCTCGACCAGCAACGTGCGGTCGTCCGGCACGTGACCCGTGGCCTCACGCTGCTCACGCAGGTAGCTGATCAGGTTGCCGGTGGCCCATTCGTCCAGGCCGGCGGACGCCGCCCGCCGGCGGGCGGCGACGTCGTCCAACGCGGAGATCTCGCGGACGAACGCGCCCACGGCTGCGCCGAGCTCGGCGGGACGGCCGAGTGCGTCGCCCTTCCAGAACGGCAGGCGACCCGGCTGGCCGGGGGCCGGCGAGACGATCACCCGATCGTGGGTGATGTCCTCGATCCGCCAGCTGGTCGCGCCGAGCGCGAACACGTCGCCGACCCGCGACTCGTACACCATCTCCTCGTCGAGCTCGCCGACCCGTGCGCCGCGCTCGGACCCGGCGAGGAAGACGCCGAAAAGACCGCGGTCGGGGATGGTGCCACCGCTGGTGACGGCGAGCCGCTGGGCGCCGGGGCGGCCGGTGAGGGTGCCGGTGGTGCGGTCCCAGACGATCCGCGGCCGCAGCTCGGCGAACTCGTCGGACGGGTAGCGCCCGGACAGCATGTCGAGGACGGCGTCGTACGCGCTGCGGGGAAGCGTTGCGAAAGGATGGGCGCGCCTGACGAGTGCGAGCAGTTCGTCGACGTGCCATTCGTCCATTGCCAGCGCGGCGACGATGTGCTGGGCCAGGACGTCGAGCGGGTTGCGCGGCGCATGCAGCTCCTCGATCTGGCCGGTACGCATGCGCTCGACGACGACGGCGGTCTGAACGAGATCCCCGCGGTACTTGGGGAAGAGCACGCCGCGGGAGACGGCGCCGACCTGGTGGCCGGCGCGGCCGACCCGTTGCAGGCCGCTCGCGACCGACGGTGGCGACTCGACCTGGACGACGAGGTCGACCGCGCCCATGTCGATGCCGAGCTCGAGGCTGCTGGTGGCGACCACGGCGGGCAGGCGGCCGGTCCTGAGGTCGTCCTCGATGCCGGCGCGCTGCTCCTTGCTGACCGAGCCGTGGTGGGCGCGGGCGACGGTACCCGGGATGCCGCGGGTGGCGCCCGCCTGGGCCATGATCTCCGACGGCCGCAGCTCGCCGGGAGCGGGCAGGGCCTCGCCGGTGGCACGTTCCTCGGAGATCTCGTTGAGCCTGGCGGTCAGTCGCTCGGCCAGGCGGCGGGAGTTGGCGAAGACGATCGTCGACCGATGCTCCTCCACCAGGTCGAGGACGCGTTCCTCGACGTGCGGCCAGATCGACGAGCGTCCTTCGGGCCCGCTATCGGGGCCGGTGTCGTGGCCGCCGAGCTCGCCGAGGTCCTCGACGGGTACGACGACGCGCAGGTCCCACTCCTTGGTGCTGCCGGGGTCGACCACGTGGACCGGGCGCTGGCCGCCGAGGAACCGGGCGACCTCGTCGACGGGCCGCACGGTGGCGGACAGGCCGACCCGTTGGGCCGGCTGGGGGAGCAGCGCATCGAGCCGTTCGAGGGAGAGGGCCAGGTGCGCGCCGCGTTTTGTGCCGGCGACGGCGTGGACCTCGTCCAGGATGACGGTTTCGACGCCCCGGAGGGACTCGCGGGCCTGCGAGGTGAGGATGAGGAACAGCGACTCGGGCGTGGTGATGAGAACGTCGGGCGGGGTGCGCTGGAACCGTCGCCGCTCGTCGGCGGGTGTGTCGCCGGACCGGATGGCGACGGTGACGTCGGGCTCAGGGACCCTCAGGCGCTGGGTGGCCTGACGGATGCCGGCGAGCGGGGCGCGGAGGTTTCGCTCGATGTCGACGGCCAGTGCCTTCAGCGGCGAGACGTAGAGGACGCGACAGCGCTGCTGGGGATCGTCCGGTTTCGGCCCGGCGGCGAGGCGGTCGAGCGCCCACAGGAACGCGGCCAGCGTCTTGCCCGACCCGGTGGGAGCGACGACGAGCGCGTGGTGTCCGGCCGCGACGGCCCGCCAGGCGCCCTCCTGGGCGGCCGTGGGCTCGGCAAACACGCCGGCGAACCACTCTCGGGTCGCCGGCCCGAACAGCTCGAGGACGTCACTCACGCCCCTATCCTCACCCGTGGCGCTGACAACGCTCGGCATCCTCGCGCATCGGAAGGGGTACGGGCCTGGTTCACAGCCTTCCGAGGAGGACACGATGGACGACTACGTCGCCACGGCGGATGCGGAGATCAGCGCGTCGCCTGCGCAGGTGTGGAGCGCACTGACCGATCCCGAGCAGATCAAGAAGTACATGTTCGGTACCGATGTGGAGACCGACTGGCGCGAGGGCAGCCCGATCACCTGGAAGGGCGAGTACGAAGGCAAGGCGTACGAGGACAAGGGTGAGATCGTCGAGGTCGTACCCGAACGGCGCCTGAAGGTCACCCACTTCAGTCCCTTGAGCGGCCAGGACGACGTGCCCGAGAACTACCACACGCTCACCTACGAGATCGAGGCACGTCAGGGCAAGACCCATCTCTCGCTGAGTCAGGACAACAATGCGAGCGCCGAGGAGGCCGAGCACTCGAAGGGCAACTGGGAGATGATGCTCGCCGGTCTCAAGGAAGTCGTCGAACGCGGCTGAAGTGCCCGCCGCCGCCGTCATCGCAGCACCGATGAGTTTGTGTGGGCGTCGACGTTGTACGCGTGAGACTGATGACCCACAAGCCGAGGAGGCTGCAACCCATGGACTACAAGCTCGAGGTCGTGCTGGTTCCCGTGTCTGACGTGGATCGGGCCAAGGCGTTCTACACCGAGCGGTGCGGATTCACCCTGGACGTGGACCACCGCGCCAGCGACGACTTCCGCGTTGTGCAGATGACGCCGCCGGGCTCGGCGTGCTCGATCACGATCGGGCTGGGGATCACCAAGGCGACGCCGGGGTCGATCGAGGGCCTGCACCTGGTCGTCACCGACATCGACGCGGCGCGGGCGGAGCTGGCAGGGCGTGGAGTCGACATCGGCGAGGCGTTTCACTTCGACGCCGGAGGCCGGGTGTCCGGCCCGCACCCAGAGCGCGCCGACTACGGCTCCTACCTCGCTTTCAGCGATCCCGACGGGAACAGTTGGGTCGTGCAGGAGGTCCGAGGAAGGACGTCGCAGGCATGACGATCGATCGCACCGACGAGCTCGGTGTGGCCGCGGCCGCCGGTGACGAGGGTGCCTTCGCGACGCTCACCGAGCGGCACCGCCGGGAGCTGCACGTGCACTGCTACCGGATGCTGGCGTCGTTCGAGGAGGCGGAGGACGCGGTGCAGGAGACGTTCCTGCGCGCGTGGCGCGGCCGTGAGCGCTTCGACGGCAGTGCCCAGTTCCGCGCCTGGCTCTACCGGATCGCGACGAACGTCTGCCTCGACGCGCTCCGGCAGCGCTCGCGACAGCTGACCAGGCTGCAGTCCTTCGCCGAGGTGCCGTGGCTGCAGCCTTACCCGGACCGGCTGCTGGACGAGGTGGCGCCGAGCGACCAGGAGCCGGACGCCGTCGTCGTCGAGCGGGAGACGATCGAGCTCGCGTTCGTCGCCGCCATGCAGCTCCTGCCGCCACGGCAGCGGGCGGCGTTCGTCGCCCGCGACGTGCTCGGTTGGCCCGCTGCCGAGACGGCCTCGCTGCTGGAGACGAGCGTGGCGGCGGCGAACAGCGCGCTGCAGCGGGCTCGCGCCACGATGCAGGAACATCTGCCGGCGCGGCGTGCGGAGTGGTCCGGCCGCGAGCTGAGCGACGAGGAGCGGGACGTTCTCGCCCGGTTCATCGACGCGCACCAGCGATGCGACGCCGTGGCCGCGGTGGCCGCGGCCGCGCAGGACATCCGCATCACGATGCCGCCGAACCCGCACGTCTTCCAGGGGCTCGACTCCATCGCGCCGCTGCTCGAACGCGCGTTCGGCGAGGATCGCGACGGCGACTGGCGGCTGCTGCCGACCAGCGCCAACCGGATGCCCACCGCCGCGAGCTATCTGCGCCGGCCGGGGGACAGCGCGTTCCGGGCGTTCAAGATGGACGTGCTGCGCGTCGAGGCCGGCAAGATCGCCGAGATCACGACGTTCGGGTACGCACTGTTCCCGGCGTTCGGCCTGCCACAGGCCCTGTGAGGGCGGCTGGCCTGGTTCATCGAGGGCTTCCAGCGTTGTCCCCTTTCGCCGCTGTTTTCGGCGTCGTCCTCGAGATGGGCGCAGCGATGTACCTGTCGTTCGCCGTCCTGGGCCGCGGGCTACGCTCACGTCCGTGCGGCTGACGGAGTTCTGGCGGCGCATGGAGCACCACTTGGGGCCCGCCTACGCCGATTCGTGGGCCCGTGACCAGGTGCTTGCGGGCCTGGGCAGCCGCACGGTGCACGAAGCCCTGGACGCGGGCGAGGACCCGAAACTGGTCTGGCGCGCTGTCTGCGACGCGCTGCGGCTGCCCTCGAGCGAGCGCTGAGCCGCACGTCCGCGAGCAGCTCCGAGCCGAGGACGTATCAACGCGCGTCCTGCCGCCTCGTCTCATCAGAGGCTGATCGGCCGCAGCCGAGGGGGAGCCGTGTTCTTGCCGCGGGTCATGCGTCCTCTCCCGTCGATGGCCATGTCCGCCAGGCCGAACGTCCAGCGCATGGGCGACGTGCCGTTCTCGGTCGTGCGCGGGCCGCCCGGGTCCTACGTCGCGGAGCGGCTTGCAGGCCTGATCGAGGGCTGGGACCGGTGGCAGCAGTGTGTGTGGCTTCGTTCCCCGAAGGCCGGGCGCGACGCACTGGCCGGACCACTGGCGAGCGCCTGCCTGCATCGCTGGGTCGACGCCGCCGAACTGGACGAGGGGCGGCTCGACGAGACACCGAGCACCCGCCTGGACGAGACCTTGCGCCAGTCTCCGACCGGAGCCGTGATCGTGCTGGAGCTGGCCGGACGGCTCACGGTCGACCTCGGGCGCCTGGTCGAGAGCATCCGTCCCGTCCTCGCCGACCGAGGCGTCAGCCTGGTGGCGGTCACCGAGTGTCGCCATCCCATGGCGTTCCGGCGCGGCGCGGACCACATCGTCTCGGCGGTGGATCTCGCCGGTCCGAACGCGATCGAGGCGTTCGGCGGGCTCCCCGACCGGTGCCGCAACCGTCTCCTCGAGCTGGGTGGGCGTCGCGCAGCGGTCGTCCGGGACGTGCTCGATGCCGCCGCGGCATGGCCCCGCGACGCCATCGTCGACGCGCTCGATGCGGCCAACGGGGGGCGGTCGATGCTCGATCGGCTGACGGCCAACCTGCTCGACCTGTGCACCCCCGGTCAGCTGGCAGCGCTGGAGGCGTGTGCAGCAACCGGATACTGGCACCCCGAGCTCGCGACCGAGCCGGTATCGGCCTCGGACCTGCGGCCGTGGGTCGTGCCGCTCGAGCACCGATGGGGATGGCTGCGCCCGATCTGGGCGCGGTCGCTCGGACGCCACATCGAGGGTCGGGTGGATCTCGGACCCCGCTCCCATCGGCCGAGCGCGCTTGCGGCACCGGACCGATCGCCGGCCTCACCCCCGGCCGAGCGGGCCGCGCTCCCACCGGCGACGGTGGAGGCGAGACTCCTCGGGACCTTCGAGCTTCGGGTGGACGGCCTGAGTGTCACGACCTGGAGCGGACAGCGCGGCGTGAGCGTTCTTCGATACCTGCTCTCGCGTCGCCGCCACGCCTGCCCCCGCGACGAGCTGCTCGCCGAGTTCTGGCCGGACGTGGCGCCACCGGCTGCGCGCAACCGCCTGCAAGTGGCGGTCAGCGGGGTTCGTCGAGCGCTGCTCGAGGTCACCAACCTGTACGTGATCGAGTATGCCGAAGGTGGATACCGGATAAATCCGAAGCTTCGCGTCAAGACTGACGTCAACCGCTTCGAGGCGGCGCTCTCGACAGCCCGAGATGCCGAGCACGCCGGCGACAC
This sequence comes from Jiangellaceae bacterium, assembly GCA_035656095.1. Lineage (GTDB taxonomy): Bacteria > Actinomycetota > Actinomycetes > Jiangellales > Jiangellaceae > DASRTE01. The sequence continues at coordinate 26,530 of DASRTE010000185.1, read as the reverse complement.
GCAGGGCGCACTTGTCGCGTACCAGGAGGCCATCGGGTACTACCGCGGCGACTTCGCCTCCGACGCGCCGTACGAGCAGTGGACGCTGCTACCCCGGGAGAGTCTACGGATCGCGTACATCGATGCGCTCGACCGGCTCAGTGGGATCCAGCTCGGCTTGGGACAGCTCGACGACTGCATCGCCACCGGGCACCGGATGCTGGACGTCGACCATTGCCGCGAGGACGCGCACCGGCTGCTGATGCGTTGCTACGCCGGCCAGGGTCGGGTCTACCAGGCGATTCGTCAGTACGAGTTCTGCCGTCGGGTGCTGAACGCGACGCTGCAGACCGAACCTGGCCTTCAGACGACCCAGCTCTACCGCGCGGTCAGGGCCGGCTCCCGAGCGCCTGCCCTGACCGGCTGACCGCCGGCTACTCGAGCTCGAGCGTGGGCGCTCGCCGGGTCGGCGACTGCAGCCGCAGCATCAGCTCCAACCTCAGGCGCTGGATGCCCGCAGGGAGCTCGACCGCCTCGAACAGGAGCGGCAGGCGTTCGGGTGGCTGGCCGCGCCCGTTGCGTGTGGCCAGGTTGGTCCAGGCCGGGCCGGTCGACGAGGCCTGGCCGTAAGGCCGTCCGGCAAGCGTCGCCCGGTACTCGAACTCCGCCCTGGGCGCCACCTCCGTGGTCGAAACGACGAGATCGATGCTTCGTCGCCTCCCGCCGATGACGTTCCCGACGTCGAGCGCGACGACGTGATCCCGTGAGGAGGTCGTCGCGCGCGTCGGGGCGGGCGCCGTGGTGCGCACGGTGGGCGCCGGCGGTGGTGTGACCGCCGGCGTTGCCTGCGCCTCGATGAAGCGGATCACCTCGTCGGGTGACCAGCCGGCCCATGGCTGCTCGGTCTGGGTCCGTACATGCGTCACCGTGGAGCGCGTCGGCATACCGTCTGTATCGAGCGACATCCTGACGATGAACGCCTCGCTGCGCTCACCGCTCGGCAGCGGGGGGGCCGTGGCGCCCCCCGCTGCCGAAGCCCGATCCGCGATCTGAGCCGACAGGTCGCGGAGCGTGTCGCCGTTGCTGCCTCGGACGTGGCCGAGTGCGGTCACGACCTCCGCGAGCGCTGCCCACGTGTACACACCCGCCTCGTGCAGCTTGGCCTCTGTTGCCGGCCCGATGCCCTTCAGCTCGCGGAAGCCGGCCAGGACGTCGCTCATCTGGAGACTCACCTCGCAGGTGTGGATCCGGCGGGCGGTCAGACCGGGTTCTCGGCCTGGATGATCGGCCCCTCGCTGAACCCGATCAGGTCGTAGCCGGGGACACCGACGAGAGTGCTGTTGAGGAAGACGGCCACCGCGAGCTTGTAGATACCGCCCTGGTCGGTGCCCGGCACGTGCCCCTGCAGAGTGTTCGGCAGGACCGTCACCGTCGCCGTGTACTTCGTGCAGTTCGGCCGGGCCTGGTTCACGGTGCACGGGAGCGTGGCGGTCTTCGGCACGATCGCCGTACCCAGCCGTACCTCGCTCCCGCCACCCAGCGACTCGGCGTACACCGAGACGTCCCAGTTGGGCGCCAGGGCTGCGAGCCACAGCGGCACCAGCTGCCCGAAGAGCTCCCACTCGACCGTCAGGGTGAATGGCTGGGTGGGGTCGATCACCTTGTTACCCGTGCCGAAGATGAACGGCTGTGGGTCGGTGACGACCACGCTGGTCACGTTGCCCTCGATGAGCCCGGGGATGTTCGGATCGAACTGGTCCATGATGGTGCCTCCCTGTCAGGACGGCGGGCCCGGTTGGGCCGCCTTCCGCAAGGTAGGACGGAAGGCTGAACCGACCTCCCCGGTAGCTCTGAGCTGCGCGACTCAGCCTCTGCTAAGCGGAGAACCTGGCCCGACGGAGATCTCCAGGCCGTCATTGCCCCCGACGTGGCGCGCGAAGAAGTCGCCGCGTTCGAGGACGACCAGGCCGCCAGAGCGTTTCACGACCAGACGCCTTCCACAGCTGTCGACGGAGCAGGCGAAGAGGACGTCATCGCCGTTGTCGGCCTCCATCGTCAGGCGGTGCGTTTCCATGGGTGCTTCCTACCCCGACGGGACGTCGTCCACGCCAATCGGAGCTGCCGGCTTGACGTCGAGCGCGGTCGACGTTGAAGCCTGGGCGAAACGCAGATGTGCCGTGTCATGACGTGCCGGTACCGTCGATGCACGTGACTGTCCTGCCCGACTCGAACGCCGCCGACGTGCTCATCAGGGCTCGCGACCTGACCAAGCGCTTCGGCCGGCTGACGGCCGTCGACGGCGTCGACTTCGACGTCGCACACGGCGAGGCGTTCGGCTTCCTCGGCCCGAACGGCGCCGGAAAGTCGTCCACGATGCGGATGATCGGCTGCGTGTCACCGCCGACGGGCGGCCGCCTGGACGTCCTCGGCCTGGATCCACTCTCCGACGGGCCCGCCATCCGGGCCCGGCTCGGCGTCGTCCCGCAGCGCGACACGCTCGACGAGGAGCTCACGGTCCGCGAGAACCTCCTGGTCTACGGGCGGTACTTCGGGCTGCCGCGGTCCGTCGTCCGCGAGAGGGCCGTCGAGCTGCTGGACTTCGCGCAGCTCACCGACCGGGCCGACAGCCTGGTCGAGCCGCTGTCCGGCGGCATGAAGCGGCGGTTGACGATCGCCCGGGCACTGGTCAACCAGCCCGAGATCCTGCTTCTCGACGAGCCCACCACCGGGCTCGACCCGCAGGCACGCCATGCGCTGTGGGATCGCCTGTTCAGGCTCAAGCGGCAGGGCGTCACCCTCGTCCTCACCACCCACTACATGGACGAGGCCGAGCAGCTGTGCGACCGCCTCGTGGTGATGGACAGGGGGCGGATCGTCGCGCACGGTTCGCCGCGCGAGCTCATCGAGGAGCACTCCACCCGCGAGGTGCTGGAGCTGCGCTTCGCCGTCGACGACCATGCGCCGTACGCGGGCAAGGTCGCCGATCTCGCCGCCCGCGTCGAGGTGCTTCCCGACCGCCTCCTGCTCTACACCGACGACGGTGACGATGCGGCCGGCGCCGTGCATACTCGCGGGCTCCGGCCGATATCGGTGCTCGTACGCCGCTCGACGCTCGAGGACGTCTTCCTGCACCTGACCGGGCGGACGCTGGTCGACTGATGAGCGCCGCGACGAAGCTGGAGACGCGCCCGTCCCCACCGGCACCGGGGCTGATGTGGCACCGTGCCCTCGCGTACTGGCTGACCTCCTACCGGCGGGTGTGGCGCGGATCGTTGTTCAGCGGGTTCCTCTCGCCGGTCTTCTTCCTGGTGGCCATGGGCTTCGGCCTCGGTGCGCTGGTCGACGCCGGCGACGGCATCGCCGGCGTGGGCTACGTCGCCTTCATCGCACCCGGAGTCCTCGCAGCGCAGGCGATGCAGACGGCCGTCATCGAGTCGACCTACCCGGTCCTGGGCGCGGTGAAGTGGCAGCGGCAGTACCACGCCATGCTCGCGGCGCCGCTCGGTACGTACGACATCGTCCTGGGACATCTGGCCTTCATCCTGATGCGGGTGGTCATCACCAGCGCCACGTTCCTGCTCGTGGCCTGGGTGCTCGGTGCGATCGGATCGTCCTGGGCGGTGCTGGCACTGCCGGTGGCCGCGTTGTGCGGCATGGCGCATGCAGGCCCGGTCTTCGCGTTCGCCGTCCGCCAGGAGGTCGACAGCGGGTTCGCGATGCTGTTCCGGTTCGTGATCCTGCCGATGTTCCTGTTCTCCGGGACGTTCTTCCCCGTCGACCAGCTGCCGTTCTGGCTCGAGCCGGTCGCATGGGTGACCCCGCTGTGGCACGCGGTCGACCTGTGCCGTTCACTCGCGCTCGGGACGGCCACACCGGCGGCGGCATCGGGCCACGTCGCCTACCTGCTGCTCTGGGTCGTCGTCGGTCTGTGGCTGGCCGTGCGCTCTTTCCGGCGGAGGTTGGTCGTATGACCGCCACCGACGTCACCTCGCGCCGCGGTGGGCCGGCGCACCTGCTGGCGCGGGCGCTGCCGCTCCCCGCGGGTGCCGGGCTCGCCCGCACCCTGGTGGAGCGGAACGCGCGAGCGTACCGGCACGTGTGGGTCGTCCTGGTCAGCGGCGTGTTCGAACCGATCTTCTACCTGTTCTCGCTCGGCGTCGGGCTCGGTGCGCTGATCGGCAGCGTCGCGACGGACGACGGCCGGATCGTCGAGTATGCGGTGTTCGTCGCGCCGGCGCTGATGGCGTCGGCGGCGATGAACGGAGCCGTCTTCGACTCCACCTTCAATGTCTTCTTCAAGCTCAAGTACGCGAGGCTCTATGACTCGGTGCTGTCCACGCCGCTCGGGCCGCGAGATGTCGCCGTGGGTGAGATCTCCTGGGCGTTGATCCGCGGCCTGCTGTACTCCATCGCCTTCCTGGTCGTGGCGACCGTCGCAGGCGTGGTGACGTCGTGGTCCGCGCTGCTGGCGATTCCCGCGGCCAGTCTGATCGGGTTCGCGTTCGCGGCGGTCGGCATGGCTGCGACCACGTTCATGCGCAGCTGGCAGGACTTCGACTACGTCCAGCTCGTCCTGCTTCCGATGTTCCTGTTCTCGGCGACGTTCTACCCGCTCTCGACGTATCCGGACGGGCTGCAGTGGCTCGTGCAGGTGACGCCGCTGTACCAGGGCGTGGCGCTGGTGCGCGAACTCATGCTGGGCGACGTCGGCGCCGGCGTCCTGGTGCACGTCGCGTACCTTGCCGTCATGGGCCTGGTCGGCGCGGTGCTCGCGGCCCGACGGGTCGAACGGTTGCTGCTCACGTGAGGGCGACCACCACCGGCACGGGCACCGTCGAGACCGTCCAGCGCCGCACCGTCCGCACGCTCGTCGCCAGCCAGGTGGCGGGCGGCCTCGGCGTGTCGAGCGGCGGCGCGGTGGGCGCCCTGCTCGCCAGCGACGTGTTGGGTCGGGAGGACCTCGCCGGGCTCGTGCAGAGCTCCCAGGTGCTCGGCGCGGCGTTGCTCGCGTTACCGGCGGCCCGGCTGGCCCTCGCCGCCGGCCGACGGGCCGGGCTCGGAGTCGGCTACGGCGTCGCGGCCATCGGCGGCCTGTTGGCCGTGCTGGCCGCGCAGGTCCAGTCGTTCCCACTGCTCCTGCTGGGCACGGCGCTGTTCGGGGGAGGCACGACGGCGGGCCTGCAGGCCCGCTACGCGGCGACCGATCTCGCGTCGGCAGAGCGCCGCGGGCGGGCGCTGTCGGTCGTGGTGTGGGCGACGACGATCGGTGGGGTCGTCGGGCCGAACCTGGTCGGCCCGGCCGGCTGGCTCGGTGAGCAGCTCGGGATCGAGCGGCTGGCCGGGCCGTTCCTGGTCGGCGCGGCCATGCTCGCCATCGGTGCCCTGGTGGTCGTCGCGGGCCTCCGTCCCGACCCGTTGCTGGTCGCCCGATCACTGCAGGTGAAGCACGCCGACCGCCCGGCGAGGCGGCACGGCGTCCTGCGCACCGGCCTGAGCGCCACCGTCCGGTCACCGCGTGCCTTCCTGGGCATGACCGCCGTCGTCGTCGCACACACGGTGATGGTGTCGGTGATGGTCATGACGCCGATCCACATGGACCACGGGCAGGCGAGCCTGGAGATCATCGGGTTCGTCATCAGCGTGCACATCGCCGGGATGTTCGCGTTCTCGCCGGTCATGGGGTGGCTGGCCGACCAGGTGGGCCGTATCCCGGTGGTGATCGGCGGCGCCGTCGCGCTGCTCGCGGCTGTGGTGCTCGCCGGGACGTCGGCCACCGGGCATTCGGCCGGGCTGACCGTCGGGTTGTTCCTGCTCGGCCTGGGATGGTCGGCGTGCCTGGTGGCCGGTTCGACGATGCTCACCGAGGCGGTGCCGGTCGAGGACCGGCCGGCCGCCCAGGGGTCCTCCGACCTGCTGATGGGCCTCGCCGCGGCCGCGGGTGGGGCCGTGGCCGGCGTGGTGGTCGGGACGCTGGGATACGGACTGCTGAACGCGGGCGCGGCCGTGCTGGTGGTGGCGCTCCTTCTCGCCGCAGCCAATCCGGCGGCTCGTTCCTCTCGGTCCGTGGCCGTGTCCGGCGCCGGATAGGGCGCTGCCCGATAGCCGTCGGCGTGTCGGGTTTCTTCGAACACCAGTTCGGTCTACGGTCCACAGGTGACCTCGGAACGCGAGCGCCGTCCACAACCCGCGTCGCGCCTCTGCGGAATTGTCGGAGCGGATGCGTAGCGTCCGAGGTGATGACCAGACGAACCCCGGGTCGCAGCGCGGCCCGTCGACCTCAGGTGGCATCCATGGCAGTTCCCGCGGACCGCGACAAGGCCCTCGAGACGGCGCTCACCCAGATCAAGCGGGCGCACGGCGAGGGGTCGGTGATGCGCCTCGGCGACGAGGCCCGGGTCCCGGTCGAGGTGATCCCGACCGGCTCGATCGCCCTCGACATTGCGCTCGGCATCGGCGGTCTGCCGCGCGGCCGGGTCGTCGAGATATACGGCCCCGAGAGTAGTGGCAAAACGTCCCTAGCGCTACATGCTGTGGCAAATGCACAGAAAGCGGGCGGAGTGGCGGCGTTCATCGACGCCGAGCATGCACTCGATCCTGATTACGCGAAGGCACTCGGTGTCGACACCGACGCGTTGCTGGTGTCGCAGCCTGACACCGGTGAGCAGGCACTGGAGATCGCCGACACGCTGATCCGTTCCGGTGCCCTCGACGTCATCGTGATCGACTCGGTGGCGGCGCTGGTGCCGCGGGCCGAGATCGAAGGCGAGATGGGCGATAGCCACGTCGGCCTACAAGCTCGACTCATGAGCCAGGCGCTGCGCAAGATAGCTGGAGCGTTGAATCAGACCAAGACAACAGCCATATTCATCAATCAATTGCGTGAAAAGATCGGTGTCATGTTCGGATGCGGATCATGGTATACCAAGGTGACACTTGCGGACGGCACGAAGGAATGCATTGGCAAGATAGTTAATCAGAAAATGCAGGTCGAGGTTCTCTCGTACGATCCAAATCTCGGCAGACTGGTTCCTCGTAAGGTCACCAATTGGTTCAACAACGGCCGAGCCAGTGAGTTTCTGCACTTCAGGGTAGAGCGTCCCGGAGGCGGCACGGGCCGTGGGCGCGCCGCGATGGATCTGACGTCCAACCACCTGGTCCGAACGCCAGGTGGCTGGCGAGAGGCTGGTGAGATCTGCGTCGGCGACCGTGTGATGCTGGCGCAGCGCCACGTTCTCAGCTCAATGCAATGGCAGGTCATTCTCGGCGCGCTGATGGGTGATGGGAACCTGTCACCTGCTGTCCGCATCGACTCGGAGTGCGCGCGCTTCCGCATGGGACATGGAGCCAAGCAGGCGAACTACCTGGATTGGAAGGTTGCGTTACTCGCCAACATTCAGCATAGCCGGACGAGCAACGCCAAGGGTGCCGTCTTCGCGGACTTCACTCCGCTTGCGGAGTTGGCCGAACTGCGCCGGGTGGTCTATTTCGGCGGCCGGCACAAGCACATCACGGAGGACTTTCTCAAGGCACTGACTCCATTGGGTTTGGCGATCTGGTACCAGGATGACGGTAGCTTGACCATACGATCCAAAGGGCTCCAGAGGCGTACTGAAGGCGGCAGTGGACGAATCGAGATATGCGTCGAGGCGATGTCGGAAGGCTCGCGGAGGCGTCTTGTTGACTATCTGCGTGACACGCATGATCTTGACGTTAAACTACGACAAGCAGGAAAGCGCCAGATAAATGTGATTCAGTTCACGACTGCCGCTTCTGCACGTTTTCAGGAAATCGTCGCGTCCTACATTCACCCGACGATGGATTACAAACTTCTCCCGCGGTTCAGGGGGAGGTTCGCCGTCGAGCCAGAGTTTGCTGAGCCAACCATGCATCCAGTACCTGCACGAGTGGTGGAGATCACGCATAAGAGAGATCTTCAGAACATGAACAGGTTCGACATCGAGGTAGACGGTTCGCATAACTATCTCGCGGACGACATCATCGTCCACAACAGCCCGGAGACGACGACGGGTGGCAAGGCACTCAAGTTCTACGCCTCTGTTCGGCTGGACGTCCGGCGGATCGAGACCCTCAAAGACGGCACCGACGCGGTCGGCAATCGGACGCGGGTGAAGGTCGTGAAGAACAAGGTCGCTCCTCCGTTCCGGCAGGCGGAATTCGACATCCTCTACGGCGAGGGCATCAGCCGTGAGGGTGGGCTGATCGACATGGGGGTCGAGCACAGCTTCGTCCGCAAGTCTGGAGCCTGGTACACCTACGAGGGCGACCAACTCGGCCAGGGCAAGGAGAACGCGCGGAAGTTCCTCCGCGACAACCCCGACCTCGCCGACGAGATCGAGAAGAAGATCAAGGAGAAGCTCGGGGTCGGTCCGCGCCTCGATGCGCCAGTCGAGCCTCCGGTCGACTTCTAGGGGCTGACCGACTGCATATGACGAGCCGACAGGGCGACCCGGATCCCGAGCCCGATCCGGAGGGTGTCGCGCGCACCATCGCCTTGCGCCGGCTCGCTGGCGCACCGCAGACCCGGGCCCAACTCGACGACGCGATGCGCCGCCGCGGTGTCGCCGACGATGTCCGCAGCACCGTTCTCGACCGGTTCGGCGAAGTCGGGCTGATCGACGATGCGATGTTCGCCGAGGCGTGGGTCGAGTCACGCCATGCCGGACGCGGTCTGGCCAAGCGGGCGCTGGCCTTCGAGCTCCGGCGTCGTGGGGTCGAACCTGCGGTCGTCGACGACGCGGTCTCCGCGCTCGTGCCTGAGCGGGAGGAGGCCACCGCCAAGGCCCTGGTCGCGGCGCGGCTGGCCGGCACCCTCGGCCTCGAGCCGGCCGCCCGCACACGCCGACTCGCCGGCATGCTCGCGCGCAAGGGATACCCGCCCGGTCTCGCGTTCCGTGTCGTCCGCGACGCGTTGACCGCGGAAGGAGTCGGCGAGGAGCAGATGCCGGACCAGCCGGCGGATGACTGACGACCTCCGCGTCTGGCGCGCGGTTCGGCGCGGTCCGCCTCCTTGACCGTTTCGTGACCTCCTCGTAGCCTCGACAGAGGAGGGGAACGCTCCGCTACCGCGGAATACGCAGACAACACGACACGCACGAGAGACACCGCAATTACTCCGGTCCCCGACCGGTAGGTCTGACACAGCAGTAGCCCCTGGTTGCCAGGGGCCGGAGCCGGCGCACCGCGCCGGAGATGCTCGGCACCCCCGTCGAGGGTGGCCGGGGCGTTGTGCTACCCGGTGTCGCCGCGGCCCGCGGTACGGACCCCATATGAGGACCGTCCGCGTGCGGGCGCCGACATAGAGGGAGCCGACGATGAGCATCGGGGCAGCGGTACTGGTCGTCGGAATCCTGGTCGTGGTGCTGCTGGGGATCGTTGCCTTCGCCCTTCTACGCCGGCACGGCCACACGTCGAACGTGGTGGGCACCGCTGCGGACGGCAGCGCGTCACTGTCCGACGCGACGCTCGCCGCCGCTCGCAGAGACGCCGACGAGATGCGGGCGCAGACCCGCGCCGAGGTGGACGACCTACGGACCCGAGCGCACGCGGAGGCCGATCAGATCCGGCAGCATGCCGCCCAGGTGTCCGACGACGCCCAGCAGACGCGGCTGCGCACCGAGGCGGAGATGCGCGCGGCCCGCGCCGACCTCAGCGCTCAGCGCCTGGACCTGGAGCGCCGGGAGAGTCGGCTCACCGAGCGTGAGGAGCGCCTCGACGCCGAGGCGCGCAGTCACGACGAACGTGCCGGCGAGCTGGCCGAGATCGCGGCGGACATCGAGCGCCAGACGCTCGAGCTCCGCGAGGTCGAGCAGGAGCGGTTGGCCGTGCTGGAGCGTGCCGCCAACCTCTCGGCCGAGCAGGCCAAGGCCGAACTCGTCGCCGCCGTGGAGACACAGGCAAAGAGGGAGGCGGCCCTACTCATCCGCGAGATCGAGCGCGAGGCCAACCAGAACGGCGAAGCCCGGGCCCGCGAGATCATCACACTCGCGATCCAGCGACTGGCATCCGAGCAGACCGCCGAGTCGGTCGTCTCGGTGCTGCACCTGCCGGCCGATGACATGAAGGGTCGCATCATCGGTCGCGAGGGACGCAACATCCGCGCCTTCGAACAGGTCACGGGCGTCAACCTCATCATCGACGACACGCCGGAGGCCGTCCTTCTCTCCTGCTTCGACCCGGTCCGCCGTGAAGTCGCACGGCTGACGCTCGAGGAGCTCGTGCTCGACGGGCGCATCCACCCGCACCGGATCGAGGAGCAGTACGAGCAGAGCAAGGCCGAGGTGGAGAAGCTCTGCGTGCGGGCCGGCGAGGATGCGCTCGTCGACGTCGGTGTCACCGACGTGCACCCGGACCTGGTCGCCCTGCTCGGTCGCCTCCGCTACCGCACGTCGTACGGCCAGAACGTCCTCAAGCACCTGGTCGAGTCCGCACACCTGGCCGGCATGATGGCTGCGGAGCTCGGCATGGACGTGGTGTTGATGAAGCGGTGCGCCCTGCTGCACGACATCGGCAAGGCTCTGACCCATGAGGTCGAGGGAAGTCACGCGATCATCGGCGCCGAGATCGCGCGCCGCTACGGTGAGCACGACGACGTCGTCCACGCGATCGAGGCCCACCACAACGAGGTCGAGGTTCGCACTGTGGAGGCGGTGCTCACCCAGGCCGCCGACGCGATCTCCGGCGGACGCCCGGGAGCGCGGCGCGAGTCGCTGGAGGCCTACGTCAAGCGGCTCGAACGGCTGGAGGAGATCGCGAAGACGCACGACGGTGTCGAGAAGGTGTTCGCCATGCAGGCCGGCCGGGAGATCCGGGTCATGGTGCTGCCCGACGTCGTCGACGACCTTGCCGCCGGCGTGCTCGCCCGCGACATCGCCAAGCAGGTCGAGGAGGAACTGACCTACCCCGGCCAGATCCGCATCACCGTCGTCCGCGAGTCACGCGCCACCGAGTTCGCCCGCTGACGGGCGTCACTGTTCGGCGCCGGCTGCGCGGGTGCCGGTGATCTCGGCCTGGTCGGCAGCGGCGACGCCGCCGGCCACCTTCTTGGTCCCTCGGCGCTCGAGCCACACGGCCAGCCTCGAGATCGTGAAGTTCACCGCGATGTAGATCGCAGCGCCGACCACGAAGAACTGGAACCAGTACCGCTGACCGAAGAACTGGGTGTTCTGCTGGAGCCGCCGCAGAAGCTCGGCGTAGCCGATGATGAAGCCGAGCGACGAGTCCTTGAGCAGCACCACCAGCTGGCTCACCAGCGACGGCAGCATCCGCCGCACCGCCTGCGGGAGGAGGATGGTCAACAGCGTCTGGGTTCGGGACAGACCGATCGCGTAGGCCGCTTCGGACTGCCCTTTGGGCAGAGAGACGATTCCGGCCCGCAGGATCTCGGCGATGATCGCGCTGTTGTAGATGACCAGGCCGAAGACCACTCCCGAGAAGATCGGCAGGCCCAGCGCGATGACGCCGAAGAACATCAGCAGCACCACCGGGAGACCGCGGAAGAACTCGATGACGGCCGTCGTCGGCCACCTCACCCACCGCACCGGTGCCATCCGGGCGATCGCAAGGACGAGCCCGACGACGGCCGCGATCACTGCGGACACGGCGGCGGCACGGAGCGTGGCACCGAGGCCGGTGACGACCAGTGAACGCCAGACGTCCTCGGCGGTCTGGCCCAGCGGTGGGTCGGTGAAGACCTGCCAGCGCTCGGGCTCCCACTGTCCGCGGCTGTCGAGCTGCCGGTACGCCAGGTAGAGCACTCCCAGCACGACCAGGCCACCGACGATGGAACCGACGAATGCTCGGCGGCGGGCCCTCGGCCCGGGGGCGTCGTAGAGGACCGAGCTCATCGGGCGAAGGCCACCCTTCGCTCGACCCGGCCGGCCAGGATCCCGGCCGGAATCGTGATGACGAGGTAGCAGATGCCGACACCGACCAGCACCGCGACGACGTCGGCGGGGTTCGCATTGGCCAGCTGGCGGCCGACGCCGAAGAGCTCGGCCACGAAGAAGCCGCCTGCGACCGAGCTGTTCTTCGTCAGCGCGATGAAGATGTTGATCAACGGTGGGATCACCGTGCGCAGGGCCTGCGGAAGGATGATGGCCTGCAGGGTCTGGGTGAAGGTCAGCCCCACCGCCCGCGCCGCCTCGGCCTGGCCTACTCCGACGCTGTTGACCCCGGAGCGCACCGCCTCGCAGACGAACGCCGCCGTGTAGACCGACAACGCCATGACCGCGGGTATGAAGAAGGAGCTCGGCGTGTAGCCCAGCTGGGGACCGACGAAGACGAAGAAGATGAACACGAGGGTGAGCGGGGTGTTGCGCACCAACTCGACGTACGTGGTCCCGAACCAGCGCAGCGGCGCGACCGGCGAGACTCGAAAGGCGCCGAGGATGGTACCCAGCACGAGTGCGATCGCCGCGGAGATCAGCGTCAGGGAAAGTGTCGTCTTGAATCCCGCCCAGTACAGCGGAAGGTTGTCGATGACGGCATCCATGCCGGTTCACCTCCCCGGACGCCCGTGCAGAGGTGGGCCGCCGCCACCTGGGCGGCCCACCTCACTCGTGCTCCGTCAGTACCGGTCGACGGTGGGCGGCTCGGGCGTCTCGAGGACGGCGCCCGCAGTCGACTCCCAGGCTTCCACCCAGCGGCCGTCCTCGAAGGACTCCTCGAGAACGTCGTTGATGAAGCTGCGGAAGTCGTCGTCGCCCTTCTCCAGACCGACCCCGTACGGCTCCTCGCTGAACGGCTCGCCGACCAGCTTGAACTCACCCGGGTTCTGGTCGATGAAGCCCGAGAGAATGACGTTGTCCGTGGTGACGGCGTCGACCTGGCCGTTGCGCAGCGGCTCGAGGCACTCCGAGTAGGCGCCCGCTGGGAGCAGTGTCGCGTCGGGGTACTCCGTGCGGATGCGCTCGGCCGGGGTCGAACCCTCGGCGGAGCACACGGTCTTGCCGGCGAGATCGTCGGGCCCGTTGATGTCGGTGTTGCCCTCGAGCACCATGATCATCTGACCGGCCTGGTAGTACGGCCCGGCGAAGTCGACCACCTGCTTGCGCTCGTCGTTGATGGTGTACGTGGCGACGACGATGTTGACCTGGCCGTCCTGGATGAATGGCTCGCGGTTGGCCGAGATCGTCTCGACCCACTCGATGCCGTCCTCCTCGATGCCGAGTTCGCTGGCGATGATCTTGGCGATCTCGACGTCGAACCCGACCGGAACCCCGTCCGGGCCGACCAGGCCGAACAGCGGCTGGTCGAACTTGGTGCCGACCGTGATCGAGCCCGCGTCGGAGAGTTCGGCCATGGTGGAGCCGGCTGCGAACTCGGGACTCGGCTCGGCCGTCGGTGCCGCCTCTCCGTCGTCGTCGTCGTCGCCACAGGCTGCCAGGACGAGCGCAGCCGTGGCGGCGATCGCCGCGAACGTGAAACGTCGTTTGCGCATTGCTGGATCCTTCCTTCGTGTCCAGGGATCAGTGCGTGAGGATCTTGCTGAGGAAATCCTGGGCCCGGTGGCTCTGGGCCTGGGTGAAGAACATGTCCGGTGGCGCCTCCTCGACGATCTCGCCCTCGTCCATGAAGACCACGCGGTTGGCCGCACGCCGGGCGAACCCCATCTCGTGAGTGACCACGACCATCGTCATGCCGTCCCGGGCCAGAGCGGTCATGACGTCGAGCACCTCGTTGATCATCTCCGGGTCGAGCGCCGAGGTGGGCTCGTCGAAGAGCATGACCTTCGGTTTCATCGCGAGAGCACGGGCGATCGCGACCCGCTGCTGCTGGCCGCCCGAGAGCTGTGCGGGCAGCTTGGGTGCCTGGTTGGCGACGCCGACCCGCTCCAGCAGCGCCATGGCCTCCTCGTCCGCCTGGCGCCGTGGGACACCCTTGACCCGGGTGGGTCCCAGGGTGACGTTCTCGAGCACGGTCTTGTGGGCGAACAGGTTGAACGACTGGAAGACCATGCCGACGTCGGCCCGGAGTCGAGCCAGCGCCTTGCCCTCCGCCGGCAGCGGCTGGCCGTCGAGGGAGATCGTCCCCGAGTCGATCGGCTCGAGCCGGTTGATGGCCCGGCACAACGTCGACTTGCCGGAGCCGGACGGGCCGATGACCACGACCACCTCGCCGCGGTGGATCGTCAAGTCGATGTCAACAAGGACGTGCAGGTCGCCGAAGTACTTGTTGACCCCGTCGAGGACGACCAGCGGCGCGCCGCTGGAGCCGTTCGTGTCCCCGTTGCTCTCGGTCATGCGAGGAAACCTATCCACGGTCGCGACCGTTCCGCACCGTCATCCGGTCACGGTCCGGACACGACTGGGCGCGTACCCTGGGCCCCGACATGAGCGCGCGAACGTACGAGGTCCGCACCTTCGGGTGTCAGATGAACGTCCACGACTCCGAGCGGCTGGCCGGGCTGCTCGAGCAGGCGGGCTACGTCGCCGCATCCGGTGACAGCCGGGCCGACGTGGTCGTGTTCAACACCTGCGCCGTCCGCGAGAACGCCGACAACAAGCTCTACGGGAACCTCGGGCACCTGGCACCGGTCAAGGCGCGGACACCGGGCATGCAGATCGCCGTCGGTGGTTGCCTGGCACAGAAGGACCGCGACGCGATCGTGCGGCGTGCGCCCTGGGTCGACGTGGTGTTCGGCACCCACAATGTGGGGTCTCTGCCTGCGCTGCTGGAGCGGGCCAGGGTCGAGCGTGAGGCGCAGGTCGAGATCGTCGAGGCGCTGGAGATGTTCCCGTCCACGTTGCCCTCGCGACGGGAGAGCGCCTACGCGGCTTGGGTGGCCATCAGTGTCGGGTGCAACAACACGTGCACGTTCTGCATCGTTCCGGCGTTGCGCGGCCGCGAGCGCGACCGCCGGCCGGGTGACGTCCTCGCCGAGGTCCAAGCGCTGGTGGAGGAGGGTGTGGTCGAGGTCACCCTGCTGGGGCAGAACGTCAACGCCTATGGCGTCGAGTTCGGCGACCGGTTCGCCTTCGGCAAACTGTTGCGGACGGTCGGGGCGGTCGACGGGCTGGAGCGGGTCAGGTTCACCAGCCCTCATCCGCGCGACTTCACCGACGACGTCATCGCCGCCATGGCCGAGACCCCGGCGGTGATGCCGTCCCTGCACATGCCACTGCAGTCCGGATCGGACCGCGTGCTGCGCGCGATGCGCCGCTCGTACCGCCGCGACCGCTATCTGGGGATCGTGGAGAAGGTCCGGGCAGCCATGCCCGACGCCGCCATCACCACCGACGTCATCGTGGGCTTCCCGGGCGAGACCGATGCCGACTTCACGCAGACGCTGGAGGTCGTGCGCGAGGCGCGGTTCGCCTCGGCGTTCACCTTCCAGTACTCGAAGCGGCCCGGTACGCCGGCCGCCTCGATGGGCGGGCAGGTGCCGAAGCGGGTGGTCCAGGAACGGTACGAGCGCCTGGTGGAGGCGGTCGAGGAGGTTGCCTGGGCCGGGAACCGCGCGTTCCTCGGCGCCGAGGTCGAGATCCTCGTGGCGGAGGGCGAGGGCCGCAAGGACGATCGGACCCACCGGATGTCCGGACGCGCCCGCGACAACCGTCTCGTGCACTTCGCCGTACCCGCTGCCGGCGAGTCACCGATGCCGGGCGACGTCGTGACGGCGGGGATCACCTATGCCGCCCCTCATCACCTGGTAGCCGACTCCGCGCTGCACGGAGGTCGGTACGCGGTCCGCCGCACCGCAGCGGGAGACCTGCACGCACGCCAGACCGGCGCCCCTGTGCACGGGGAGCAGGTACTTCTCGGGATGCCGGCGATCGGCGTTCCCGCACAGGCCGGGCCGGCTGCGGAGTGCGCGGCCGTCTGACCCAGGGCCTGCCGCTCAGGGCAGTCGCTCCCGCACGGCGTCACGCATGCGCACGCGGGACCGGTCGGCAGCGGCCAGCGTGGCGAGGCCGGCCGTCGATCCGACCACCACCGCGGCGACGGGCCTGGCCTGGTCGGGCACCTGCTCGAACAGCCACCATCCGCGTAATGCGGCCGCGATCAGGAACCCGCTGACGCCGGCCGCGACGAGGATGCCCTTCCGGCGCGGGCGCGGCACCTCGGGAGCGGGCTGGCTCTGCCACATGGCAGTCGCGGCCATGGCGGCCAGGCCGAGCCCGAGAACCCCACCGAGCCCACCGAGGTCCAGGATCGCCGCAACCAATCCGGCGGTGAGGAGCAGGCGGGCCACCGCGGTGGCCGCGCCCTCGTGCCGTAGTGCGGGCAGCCAGGCGATACCGAGCCCGATGCCGGACAGCCCCACCGCGGCGGCACCGGCGATGCGCAACGCGTCGCCCGTGTCGATCACGCACGACATTCGACCACATGATCATGAGATAGCCTCCGGGCGTGCTCGTGTCCGCAGCGGTGTGCCCTCATCCACCGTTGCTCGTCCCCCAACTGGCCGAGGCGAATGCGCGAGAACTGGATGAACTGCGAGCGGCGTGCCTGGGTGCCATCGACGCGGTGCGTGCGACCGAGCCGGAGTTGCTGGTCGTCGTCGGCACCGGTGATGCGACCCGCCGGCACCCCGCCGGAAGCCGTGGGTCGTTCGCGTCGTACGGCGTCGACCTGGACGTGACCCTGCCCGGCAGGGACGCGCACGGTGGCAACAGCCGCGAGCTGCCGCTCTCGCTCTCTGTGGGCGCATGGCTGCTCACGGCGGCCGGCTGGACCGGGCATGTCGGCGGTCTGGAGGTCGACGCCGCTTCCTCGACCGCGGAGTGTCGCCGCCTCGGCGCGGCCGTGGCGCAGGAGGCCGACCGAGTGGGCATGCTGGTCATGGGGGACGGATCGGCGTGCCGCTCGACCGAGGGGCCGGGATACCTCGACCCCCGGGCCGAGCCGTTTGACGCCGAGGTCGTCGAGGCGTTGCGGGCCGGCGATCCCGCCGGCCTACTCGCGATCGATCCGGCTTTGGCCGCGGACCTGCAGGCAGCCGGACGTGCGGCCTGGCAGGTGCTGGCCGGAGCGTCGGAGGAGGTCCTGTTCGACGCCGAGGTGGCCTACGACGCCGCACCCTACGGTGTGGGCTACATGGTGGCCGTCTGGGAGCGGCACGGCTGAGATCGGCTGCGACACTGGGCTCGTGCCGAGGCCCCTGCCCGTCGCCGCCGTCGTCGGCCCGACCGCCGCGGGCAAGAGCGACCTCGCGGTCGAGTTCGCCCGACGGCTGGGCGGCGAGGTCATCAACGCGGACGCCATGCAGCTCTACCGGGGCATGGACATCGGCACGTCGAAGCCGACGACGGCACAGCGGCGCGGCGTCCCGCACCACCTCCTCGACGTCCTCGACGTCACACAGCCGGCGACCGTGGCCGAGTTCCAGCAATTGGCCAGGGCGGCGATCGACCGGTGCCGGGCCCGAGCCGTCGTGCCGGTGCTGGTCGGGGGAAGCGCACTGTACGTCCGCGCCGTCCTGGATCGGTTCGAGTTCCCGGGCACGGATCCCGCGGTTCGTGAGCGCCTGGAGGACGAGCTCGCCGCAGTCGGTGCATCGGCACTGCACGCACGTCTGTCCACGGTCGACCCGGCGGCCGCCGCCGCGATCCTGCCGACGAACGGGCGACGGGTTGTCCGTGCGCTCGAAGTGGTGGAGCTGACCGGGCAGCCGTTCTCCGCGACACTGCCGGCGAAGGTGTATGCCTACGACAGCGTGGTCCAGATCGGCCTCGACGTGCCGCGCGACCTGCTCGACCAACGGATCGAGGCTCGGGTCGGTCGGATGTGGGAGGCCGGGTTCGTCGACGAGGTGCGCCGGCTCGAACCCGGCCTCCGCCACGGACGCACGGCCGCGCGGGCGCTCGGCTACGCCCAGGTGCTGGCCTTCCTCGCCGGCGAGTCGAGCGAGCAGGAGGCACGCGAGCGGACCGTCCGGGCGACCCGGCGCTTCGCGCGCCGTCAGGACTCGTGGTTCCGCAAGGACCCGCGGATCGCGTGGCTGCCCTTCGACCCCCCCGACCTGGTCGAACTCGCCCTGGACCGGTGCCGATGATGCCCACCCTAGGATCGTCGTCCGTGGCGCGCGATGTCCACTTCGTCAAGGGTCACGGCACGGAGAACGACTTCGTGCTTCTGCCCGATCCGGACGGCACGCAGTACCCCGATCTCGATGCGGTCACGGTCCAGCGGCTGACCGACCGGTACACGGGCCTGGGCGCCGACGGCGTCATCCGCGTGGTGCGAAGCCGCGACCTCGCCGCCGGCCGGGATGTCGCAGCCGATGCCGAGTGGTTCATGGACTACCGCAACGCCGACGGCTCGGTGGCCGAGATGTGCGGCAACGGCGTGCGCGTGATCGCGCGGTACCTCTGGGACACGGGCCTGGCCACGGGGCGGGATCTGCCGATCGGAACCCGGGGAGGTGTCCGGCTGGTTCGCGAGCAGACCGACGGCTCGATCACGGCGGAGATGGGCAGGGCCGAGCAGGTGCGGCAGCAGGCGATTCGGGTGTCCGTAGGCGGACGGACGTGGCCCGCGGAGGCGGTCGTCGTGCCGAACCCGCATGCCGTGGTGTTCGTCGATGCCCTCGACGACGTGGGCCGCCTGCTGCAACAGCCCCAGGTCAAGCCGGACGAGGCCTTCCCCGCGGGTACGAACGTGGAGTTCGTCGTCGGTCGGGCAGACCGGCACATCGCCCTGCGGGTGTGGGAACGCGGCGTCGGCGAGACCCGCTCGTGCGGCACCGGCGTCTGTGCGGCCGCATGGGTCGCGATGCGTCGTGACGGTGCCGCGCCGGGAGCGTCGTACACCGTCGACGTGCCGGGAGGCCGGTTGGTGGTCACCGAACGCAAGGACGGCGTGCTGCTCCTGACCGGTCCGGCCGTCCTCGGGCTGTCGGGGCGGATCACAGTCCCGATGTGATGCAGGTCACAGCATCCGGACGGAGCTCGGGGACGTCTCCTTCGTAGAGGGACGTCGAAAGCCGACGTCCGGGCGAGGCAGTGTTGTCGGTGCCCCGGGCTACGGTTCCGACGACGGTGAGATCGACCCGAGCAGGGCGGTGGCATGAGCGGTTCCCAGCGCGAACGCCGCGAGGCCGTGCTCGCCCAGGCAGAGCTGCGGTACCGGCGACGGGCCCGCGGGCGGGCCGGCCGGCGCGCGGCCGCCCTGCGTTCGACCGCTGCGCTCCGCTCTGCGGCGGCCATGGCACCCCGCCGCTCGACCTCCCGCTGACTCCCCACGGAAATGGCTGTGCCCAGACCGGGCCGGGCATGGGACGCTGGATGTGCGGGATGTGATTCGGCGTCCCGGTTGTTGAGAGCAGGAGTATGACGACATCCCCACGGTGGGCGGACGAGCCGTCCACGATCCCGGGCAACGATGCGATCCCGCCCGGCTCCGAGGCTGGGGGGACGGCTGACGGTGCCCTGCGGGGCACGAGCGACACGCCGCACGACATCGAGCGTGACGACCTCGTCGCCGACGACCCGACGACCGGGGAGTTCGACCTCGACGACCGGATCTCGATGCGGCGCGTCGGCGGCTTGTCGACCGAGCTCGAGGACGTCAGCGAGGTCGAGTACCGGCAGCTCCGGCTCGAACGTGTCGTGCTGGTCGGAGTGTGGACCGACGGCAGTGTCGACGACGCCGCGAACTCCCTTGTCGAGCTCGCGGCGCTGGCCGAGACGGCCGGCTCACAGGTACTCGAGGGCCTGGTCCAGCGTCGTTCGCGACCCGACGCGTCGACCTTCATCGGCTCCGGCAAGGTGGGGGAGCTGCGCGACGTCGTGCTCTCGACCGGCGCCGACACCGTGATCTGCGACGGTGAGCTGTCGGCCGCGCAGCTGCGCAACCTGGAGGACAAGGTCAAGGTCAAGGTGGTGGACCGCACCGCACTGATCCTCGACATCTTCGCCCAGCACGCGAAGAGCCGCGAAGGCAAGACCCAGGTCGAGCTTGCCCAGCTGGACTACCTGTCCCAGCGCCTGCGCGGCTGGGGCGAGAACCTGTCCCGTCAGGCCGGCGGCCGGGCCGGCGGCGCCACCGGCGGTGTGGGCACCCGCGGTCCCGGGGAGACCAAGCTCGAGACCGACCGCCGGCGCATCCGAACCCGGATGGCCAAGCTGCGCCGCGAACTGGTCGCCATGCGGACGGCTCGCGACACCAAGCGGGCCCAGCGTCGTCGTCGCTCGGTGCCGGCCGTGGCGATCGCCGGTTACACGAACGCGGGCAAGTCCTCGCTGCTCAACCGGCTCACCGGGGCCGGCGTCCTGGTCGACGACACCCTGTTCGCCACCCTCGACCCGACCGTGCGTCGCTCCGAGACCTCCGACGGCCGTATCTACACGCTGGCCGACACGGTGGGCTTCGTCCGCCACCTTCCCCACCAGCTCGTCGAGGCGTTCCGCTCGACGCTGGAGGAGGTGGCCGACGCCGACCTCGTGCTCCACGTGGTCGACGGCTCGCATGCCGATCCGGAGGGTCAGCTGCGCGCGGTCCGCGAGGTGCTGGCCGAGATCGGCGCACAGGATGTGCCGGAGCTGGTGGTCGTCAACAAGACCGACGCGGCCGACCCGCTGGTGGTCTCGCGGCTGTTGCGTGTCGAGCGCGGCGCGGTGGCGGTCGCGGCCCGCACCGGTGCCGGGCTGGACCAGCTCCGGACGGTCATCGAGCGCAGGTTGCCGCGCCCGCCGGTCGAGATGGAGGCCCTGGTGCCCTACGACCGGGGTGAGCTGGTCTCCCGCATGCATCGGACCGGAGAGGTGCTGTCGGTGGTGCACGAGCCGGCCGGCACCCGGGTCCGGGCCCGGGTCTCCGAAGGCCTGGCCGCTGCGCTGGAGCCGTACGCCGTCTGACGCCGGCGGCAGATTCGAGGGTTTGGCCGACGCCGAAGTGGGTAACGAGGGCATGTAACCGGTTACGTAACCGGTTACGAGCCAAGGAGCGGCCGGTGGCGGACCTGAGCGACCGGGTGGCCGAACCGGCACCGGCACGGCCGGCCACGCCGTCAGGCGTCACGATCCGCGACGTCGCCGCACATGCCGGCGTGTCGATCGCGACCGTGTCCCGCGTGCTACGCGGGACCGCTCCCGTGACCGATGCCACCCGCGACCGGGTCATGGCATCGGTCGCCGACCTGCGCTTCACCCCCAGCCCGCTCGGCCGGGCGCTTGCCGAAGGCCGGCACGCCGCCAACGGCATCGTGTTCCCCGACCTGTCCGGTCCCTACTACGCCGACGTGCTGCTGGGCTACGAGGAGGAGGCCGGCGAGCTCGGACGCTCCGTCCTGATCTTGTCCACTCATGGGCGCGACGCGGCGCCGGAGATGGTCCGTGAGCTTGCTGGGCGCGTCGACGGACTCGTCCTGCTCGGCCGCACCGTCAGCGACGACGTGATCGCCGAATTGTCCGCGCGAGGGCTTCCCATCGTCCTGCTGGCGCGTCCCGCGGCGGGTGCGGTCGACTCGGTGAAGGCGGAGAACGTCGAGAGCGCGCGCGCCCTGACCGCCCACCTGCTCGAGCACGGGCACCGCGACCTGGCCTTCCTCGGCGACGCCGACAGATCGCCGGACACCCTCGAGCGCTGGTCCGGGTTCAGTGCGGAGCTCGCCGCGGCAGGCCTGACACCCGCCGCCGTTGTGCGAGGCGGGTTCAGCGAGGAGGAGGGCAGGCGCGCCGCGCACGAGCTGCTCCGCACCGGGCTCCCGGACGCCGTCCTGTGCGCCAACGACGAGTTGGCGCTGGGTCTGGTCGCCGGTCTGCACGCGATAGGCGTGACCGTGCCGGGCGACGTCGCCGTCACGGGGTGGGACGACGTGATGGCCGCGCGGTACGCGGGGCTCACCACGGTGCGGCAGCCGATGCGGGAGTTGGGTGCGCAGGCGGCCCGGATGCTCGACCTTCGCATCCGCGGCGACGGCGGCCAGGTGCGCCACGAGGTCCTGACGACAGAGCTGGTCGTCCGCGACACGTGCGGGCGGCACGAACCGACATAGCAGCGCAAGTCCGGCAACAGGAGGAGTACCGGTGAACACAACCACCAGAACGCTCGCACTGATGGCGGCGGCTGCGCTCGTCGTCTCCGCATGCGGGCGTGACGAAGACGAGGATGGCGAGGCAGACGACGGTGCGCAGACCGAGTCGGTCGCCGAAGGTCCGGCCGAGGGCACCATCGAGGTCTGGGCCATGGGCGCCGAGGGCGAGAACCTCGACGTCCTGGGTGCCGCCTTCACCGAGGAGAACCCCGACGCCACCGTCGAGGTGACGCCGGTGCCGTGGGAGGGCGCCCACGACAAGATCGCGACCGCGATCGCCGCCGGTGAGACGCCGGACGTCAGCCTGATCGGCACGACCTGGATGGGCGAGTTCGCCAAGACCGGCGGTCTGGATCCGACGCCGGAGGACCTGGTGAACCCGGACGACTTCTTCCCGGGCCCATGGGAGTCCACCGTCGTGGAGGACACGTCCTACGGGGTGCCCTGGTACGTCGAGACACGCGCGCTGTACTACCGCACCGACCTGGCCGAGCAGGCCGGCCTAGAGCCGCCGACCAGCTGGGACGAGCTCAAGAGCTTCGCTCAGGGCCTACAGGAGCAGGGCGGCGCCCAGCAGGGCATCTACATGCAGCCCGGCCAGACCGGGTCCTGGCAGACCTTCATGCCGTTCGCCTGGCAGAACGGCGCCCAGCTGACCGACGGTGACGCGTACACCATCGACTCGCCCGAGACGGTCGAGGCGCTGGAGTTCTACAAGTCGTTCTTCGAGGAGGGTCTCTCGCAGGACACTCCGCTGGATCCAGGCGCCCTGGAGCAGGGCTTCGTCGACGGCACCATCGGCTCGTTCATCTCCGGGCCGTGGCATATCGGCCTGGTCAGGGACGTCGGCGGCGCGGAGATCGACGACAAGTTCGACGTCGTGCCCCTGCCGGGCAAGGACGGCGGCATCGGCACGTCCTTCGTGGGCGGTGGCAACCTCGCCGTGTTCGACGCGTCGGACAACCGCGACGCCGCCTGGAAGTTCGTCCAGTTCGCGAGCCAGCCCGAGACTCAGCAACTGTGGTACGAGACGATCAACGACCTGCCATCGGTGCAGTCGGCATGGGAGGGCGGCCCGCTGACCGACGACCCGCTCGTCGCCGTCTTCGGCGAGCAGCTCGGCGAAACCGCTGCTCCGCCGGCTGTTCCTACCTGGGAGCAGGTTGCAGCCTCGATCGACAGCGACATCGAGCAGGCGGTGCGCGGTCAGGTCGAGCCGGCCGATGCGGTTGCCAACATGCAGCAACAGGCAGAGTCCATCGGGACCGGGCTGTAGGGGCCATGGCCACCGTCTCGACGACGCCGGCGCCCGTCGCGGCGAGGCGGGGGGCCACGCCGTTGCGGCGCAGCCAGGCCAGGACGGCCTGGCTGCTCGCCCTGCCCTTCCTCCTGCTCTTCGCCACCTTCACCGTCGGTCCGGTGCTCGCGTCTCTGTTCATGAGCTTCACGGACATGCGCAGCACCGACCTGCGCTCTCCACTGGCCATCGACCTCGCCGGGTTCAGCAACTATGTGGACCTGTTCGGCGACCCGCTGTTTCGCAAGGTCGCGGTCAACACCGCTATTTTCGTACTGATCGGCGTCCCACTGACGATGGCGCTGGCGCTCGCCGCCGCGGTCGGGCTGAACGGGATCACGCGGGTGCGGTCGTTCTTCCGCCTCGGCTACTACCTGCCAGTGGTCACGAGCATCGTCGCGGTCGCAGTGGTCTGGCGGTTCCTGCTCCAACCCGACACCGGCCCGATCAACCAGGTGCTCGGACTGATCGGGATCGACGGACCCGACTGGCTGGGTAGCACGACGCTGGCGCTACCGACTCTGATCGTCATGACGACGTGGCGCAACCTCGGGTATCTCATGGTGATCTTCCTGGCCGGACTGCAGACCGTGCCACGCGAGATGCTCGAGGCCGCCGAGGTCGACGGCGCCAGCCGATGGCAACGGTTCCGCTACGTCACGGTGCCGGTCATGCGACCGACGCTGCTGTTCGGCGCCGTCATCACGAGCATCGGCTACCTGCAGTTCTTCGAGGAGCCGTTCGTCATGACCGACGGCGGCCCGCTGGACGCCACCCGGTCGACGGCGATGTACGTGTACGACCAGTTCGGCTTCGGCAACTACGGAGTGGCGACAGCCGCGAGCTACGTGCTGTTCGTGGCCATCGCGGCACTGACGTTCGTGCTCTTCCGCGCGCTGCGGCCGACGGAGTGAGGACACACCTGCCATGACCACGTTCACGCCCCCCACCGACACAGCGGCCGCCGTAACAGAACGTCCGAATGACACCCGTGCCGGTGGTCGGCCGCCGCGCGCCGAGCGGGGCGCTTCGTGGTGGCTCTACGCCGTCCTCGGGGTCGGGCTGCTGGTGATGAGCCTGCCGTTCGTGTGGATGCTGGTCTCCTCGGTCAAGCCCGAGTCCGAGGTCCGGAGGGTGCCGCCCACCTGGCTGCCCGAGACCGTGACGTCGGACAACTACCAGCAGCTGCTCGACCGGCTGAGCTTTCCCACGTACTTCGTCAACTCCACCGTGGTCGCCGTCGTGGTGATGCTCGGCAACCTCGTCTTCTGCTCAATGCTCGGCTACGCCCTGGCCAAGCTGGACTTCCGCGGCAAGCGGGTCGTGTTCGCGCTGGTGCTCGGCACGCTGATGGTGCCCGGGATAGCGATCATCGTCCCGCTGTTCGTCCTGGTCACCAACCTCGGCCTGACGAACACGTTCCCCGGGTTGTTCCTGCCCTATCTGGTCACGCCGATCGGCGTGTTCCTCATGCGGCAGTACTTCCTCGGCCTGCCCGACGAGTTGATCAGTGCCGCCCGGGTCGACGGCGCCGGCGAGTTCCGCATCTTCTGGAACGTCATGCTGCCTCTTACCGGTCCCGCGCTGGCAACTCTGGCGCTGCTGACCTTCCTCGCCTCGTGGAACAACTTCCTGTGGCCGCTGGTGGTCGCGCAGACCGAGGACCGGTACACGCTCCCGGTGGCGCTCGCGCTGTACTCCGTCGGGCAGAACGCCACCGAGTACGGGGTGCTGCTCGCCGGCGCCGTCGTCGTCGTGCTCCCCGTCATCGCCGTCTTCCTTGCGGTGCAGCGGTACTTCGTCCAGGGCATCGCCATGACCGGAATCAAGTAGGAGGAGATCGTCATGCGCTCCACCAGACTCGCCCTGACCGGGATCACCGCTGCCGCGGTCGTGGCCGCCCTCGTACCCGCGGCGGCATCGGCCGCCACGAGCGCTACGCCGCCGACGGACGACCGTGGCGTCCTGCTTCAGTATGCGCAGGACACCTGGGCGTCGTTCGAGGCGATGGTCGAGCCGGCCACCGCGCTGCCGGCCGACAACGTCGACGGCGACCTGGACCCGGCGACGCGGAGCAGGTACACCTCGCCCACGAACATCGGCGGATACCTGTGGAGCACGATCGTCGCCCGCGACCTCGGCCTGATCGACCGGTCCGAGGCCTACCAGCGGATGGACAGCACGGTGGCAACGGTGGCACGTCTCGACCGACACGACGACAGCGGGATGTTCTACAACTGGTACGACCCCCAGACCCTCGACGTGCTCCGCGTCTGGCCGGAGGACGGCAACACGGTCTACCCGTTCCTGTCCAGTGTCGACAACGGCTGGCTGGCCGCGGCGTTGCGGATCGTCGCGGCTGCGGAACCACGGCTGCGCCAGGAAGCCGACGCGTTGTACAAGACCATGGACTTCGGCTTCTACTACGACGTGGCGGCCAAGGCCGACGTCGGTCTCATCCGCGGTGGGTTCTGGGACGAGCCGCCGCCCGGATGCTCGATCCTGGGCAACTACCGCGACCGGGGTCCGGACGTCTACTACACCTGCCACCACTACGGCGCGTTCAACTCCGAGCCGCGGATCGCGTCGTACATCGGGATCGCCAACGGCCAGATCCCGCCCGAGCACTACTTCGGACCGTGGCGAACCTTCCCGGCCGACAACTGCGACTGGTCCTGGAGCGACCACGGCGGTATCGGCGAGTGGCGGGAGTACCTGGGCGTGCAGGTCTGGGAGGGTGCCTACGACTACCGCGGCATGTACGTCGTGCCGACCTGGGGCGGGTCGATGTTCGAGGCGCTGATGCCGGATCTGTTCGTGCCCGAGGCCACCTGGGGTGCCGACTCGTGGGGGGTGAACCATCCGGTGTTCGTCCAGGGCCAGATCGAGCACGGCATGGAGGATGCGGGCTACGGCTACTGGGGCTTCTCGCCGTCGAGCAACCCTGCGGGCGGCTACCGCGAGTACGGCGTCGACATGATGGGGATGGACGAGCCCGGCTACACCTCCGACCAGGAGCGGACGTCCATCGATCCCGGATTCGTGACGGTTGACGGCACGGTCTGTCGGCCCGCTCAGCCGGCTCCCACGGAATACGGCGACGGTGTCGTCACACCGCATGCGGTGTTCCTGGCTCTGCCCTACGCACCGGACGAGGCACTGCACAATCTGGCTCAGCTTCGTGCTGACTTCGAGGTCTACGGCGCCGGTGGGTTCTTCGACGCGGTCGCGGTCCGCAGCGGCACGGTGGCCGAGCG
>DASRTE010000184.1:0-38134 GCA_035656095.1 Jiangellaceae bacterium | reverse complement strand
CAGTGCGGCAGCGTCATCGATCACGTGCTCGCAGTTGTCGAGGACCAGCAGGGCGCTCCGAGATCGCAGCGCGGCGACGAGACGATCGAGTGGGTCCTCCGCCACCTCGCGCACGGCGAGCGACGGCTCCCGCAGATCCATCGCGGCCAGCACGGCTGCCGGCACGTCGGTGCCATTGGCGACCGAAGCGAGCTCCACCAGCCATGCGCCGTCCGGCATCATGTCCAGCAGCGCCCTCGAGACCTCGACGGCCAGCCGTGTCTTTCCGAACCCGCCGGGACCGACGAGCGTGGTAAGCCGATAGTCGTCGACCAGCTCGCTCACAGTTGCGACGTCGGCGTCCCGGCCGACAAAACTGGTCAGCGGGGTGCGCAGGTTCGTCCGCCGTGCTGCCTGCACAGTGGGCGCCGGCGCCTTGTCGATCTGTCCGCGCAGCACCGCAATGTGCACGGCGGACAGCTCGGGCGACGGGTCGGCGCCCAGCTGGTCGGCGAGCGTCTGGCGGGTCCGCTCGTAGACGGTGAGCGCTTCCGCGGGGCGGCCGGCCTCGCTCAGGGCCCGCATGAGCGCGCCGACCAATCGCTCGCGCAGCGGATGCTCGGCCACGAGTGCCGTCAGCTCGGTGACCAGCTCGGCACCGCGGCCGAGGCGGAGGTCTGCGTCGACACGTTCCTCCGTCGCAGCCAGGCGCAGTTCTTCCAGCCGGGTGCGCTGCGCCTGGAAGAACGCGGCGTCAGCGACCTCCACGAGGGCCGGTCCGCGCCACAGGGCCAGCCCTTCCCGCAAGGCTCTGGTGGTGGCCGCAGCATCGCCCGGCGTAGTCCGGCCGGATGCGACCAGCCGCTCGAACCGCGAGACGTCCACGGTGTCCGGGTCGATCGCCAGCCGGTAACCCGCCGGGTGCGACTCGATTGCCGACCCCGACAGCGCTCGGCGCAGCCGCGACACCAGAGCCTGCAGGGCGTTCGCCGCCCCCGCTGGGGGGTCGTCGCCCCAGATTCCGTCGACGAGCTGGGTCGTGGGGACCAGCCGGCCGGCATCCAGCGCCAGCACGATCAGCAGCGTGCGCAGCCGGGCGCCGGCAACGTCAATGGACGCACCGTCGTCGTCTCGGACCTCGAGCGGCCCCAGCATCCCTATCTGCACCGAACCGATTCTGCCCACGTGGTTCCGATCAGCCTGTACGGGTACGCCCTGATGATCAATCCTCCTGGCGCAGCCTGTAACGCTGGAGCTTGCCGGTCTGCGTCTTCGGCAGGGCGTCGCGGAACTCGACCGTTCGCGGGTACTTGTACGGAGCGATCGTGGCCTTCACGTGATCCTGCAGCGCGCGGCGGGCGGCATCATCGCGCGGGACGCCGTCGCGCAGGACGACGAACGCGGTGACCACCTGGCCGCGGTCGGGGTCGGGAAGCCCGACGACGGCGCACTCGACGACGTCGGGATGGCCGAACAGCGCCTGCTCGACCTCCGGGCCGGCGATGTTGTAGCCCGACGAGACGATCATGTCGTCGTTGCGTGCCTGGTACCAGAAGTACCCGTCCTCGTCCTGCACGTACGTGTCGCCGGTGATGTTCCAGCCGTGCTGGACATAGAACCTCTGTCGCTCGTCGGCGAGGTACCGGCACCCGGTCGGGCCCCTGACGGCCAGCCGCCCCTGCGTGCCGGGCGCCAACTCACGTCCGTCCTCGTCGAGCACCGTCGCCACGTATCCGGGAACAGCGCGCCCGGTCGAGCCCGGCCTGATGTCGTCACCGGCGGACGCCACGAAGATGTGGAGCATCTCCGTGGACCCGATGCCGTCGATGATCCGGACTCCGGTGGCGTCGTGGAAGGCGTGCCAGGTCGCGGCGGGCAGGTGTTCACCGGCCGACACCGCGCTGCGCAGGCCACGCAGCTGGTCGCTCCTGCCGGCCGTGAGCATGGCCTTGTACGCGGTCGGGGCCGTGAACAGTGCGGTGACGCCGTGTTGGGCCACGGCGTCGGCCAGCTCGTCCGGCGTCGCCTTCTCGATGAGCAGGGTCGCGGCACCTGCGTGCAGCGGGAACACCAGCCCGGCGCCGAGGCCGAAGGTGAACGCGAACGGGGCGGTCGTGGCAAACAGGTCGTCGGACTGCGGCCGGAGAACGTGACGGCTGAACGTGTCGGCGTTGGCCATGACGTCGCGGTGGAAGTGCATCGTGACCTTCGGCCGGCCGGTGGTGCCCGACGTGAGAGCGAGCAGCGCGACGTCGTCGGCGGCCGTCTCCATCGGTTCGAACCCGCCGTGGGCGTCGTCGGCGATCCGGACCAGGTCGTTCTCGGTGTCGCCGCCGTACGGCACGACGGTCAACGCCGGGCGCGCGACGTCGCGGGCGGTGTGCAAGTCGTCGAGGAAGCGGTGGTCGCAGATCGCCAGGTCAGGCTGCGTCAGCTCGATGGTCGTGGCCAGCTCGCCCGAGCGCAGAAGCGGCATCGTCAGCACGACGACACCGCCGGCCTTGAGCACGCCGAGCCAGGTGGCGACGAGCCACGGGTTGTTGGGAGCGCGGAGCAGCACCCGGTTGCCCGGCCGCAGGCCGAGCCGGCCGGCCAGGACCGCGGCGACCCGGTCGGAGCGATCGCGCAGCTGCCCGTAGGTCCACGACTCCGCCGCCGTGACCAGACACCGCCGGTGCGGCCCGAGGCGGTCGGAGGTGTCGTCGATCAGTCGCTGCGCGCAGTTGAGGCGGTCCGGGTACTGCACGTCGGGCAGGTCGAAGAGAAACTGTGGCCATTGGTCCGGTGGCGGCAACCCGTTCCTGGCGAAGGTGTCGACGTGTGCGGATCGCGACAGCGGCATGGCTCACCTCGGCGTGAGTCGGATATGTCCGCAGTCTGTCACCCTCGTGACGGCAGTCAAGGGGCCGCAATACAGTCGGCAGGTGCGGACGACACCTCCGGAGCGGCCGGTCCAGCCGCGGTCCCTGATCGTCACGATCTACGGGTCCTACGCGCGCGAGGTTGGTGGGTGGATGTCGGTGGCGACCCTCATCCGGCTCATGGAGGCGCTCGGGGTCGACGAGCCGGCCGTGCGGTCGTCGACCTCGCGGCTCAAACGCCGGGGCATCCTCGAGGCGGCGCGGGTCGACGGCGCGGCCGGCTATGCCCTGTCCGAGCAGGGACGGGCCATCCTGGCCGAGGGCGACCGACGGATCTTCGCCCGACCTGCGGCCACGACGGGGGAGGGCTGGGTGCTCGCCGTGTTCAGCGTGCCCGAGGCGGAGCGGGCCAGGCGGCACACCCTTCGGTCGCGGCTGTCCTGGCTCGGCTTCGGCAACGTCGCGCCCGGCGTCTGGATAGCACCGGCGCACCTGGCCGACGAGACGACCGACGTGCTCGCGCGGCTTGGTCTGCTGCGCTACGTGGACCTGTTCGCCGCTCGCCCGGTTGCGGTGGACGACCTGGGGGCGGAGGTCGCCCGGTGGTGGGATCTGGATCAGATCCAGGACTCCTACGCCACGTACCTGCGCCGCTGGCGGCCGGTGGCGGCGGCGTGGGCGCGCCGGCGCCGGGTCGAGGCAGAGTCGGCGTTCGCCGATTACGTCCACACGCTGAACGCGTGGCGGCGGCTGCCGTACCTCGATCCCGGCCTGCCGTCAGAGGTCCTGCCGTTCGGGTGGCAGGGGACCGAGGCGGCCGAGGTGTTCTTCGCGCTGCGCGAGCGGCTGGCGGAGCCTGCCCACGACCACGTCGTCCAGGTGCGTGGCGGCTGAGCTCGCCTGGGACTCCCGATCACGCGGGAAGGACGGCGACACCCTGCACCTCGACCAGCGCGTCCGCGTCCCATAGTCGCGCCACCCCGACCGCAGCCATGGCCGGGTAGTCGGAGCCGACCAACCGTCGCCACACCTGCCCGATCTCGCGACTGTGCGAGCGATAGTCGTCCAGGTCGACGATGTACACCGTCATCGACACCAGGTGCTCCGGGTGTCCGCCCGCGGCACCGAGCACGGTCAGCAGGTGACGCAGCGCCTGGTCGAACTGGGCCACCACGTCGCCGACGCCGACCACCACGCCGTGGTGGTCGAGGGCGGTCTGACCGGCCAGCCAGACGGTTCTGCCGCCGGCAGAGACGACGGCGTGGTTGAAACCGGACGGGTGCGGCAGCCCCTCCGGGTTGACGACGTCGTGGCCGTCCGTCACGACTGCACCGCGCCACCGTCGACGTTGATGCCCTGCCCGGTGACGGCCGGGTTCGTGACGCAGAACGCGACCGCGTCGGCGACCTCGTCGACGGTGATCAACCTGCCGATCGGCTGCTTGGTGGCGATGATCGCCCTCACCTCGTCGGGGGTTCGTCCGGTTCGAGCGACGATCGTCTCCACGGAACGGTCCGTCATCGGCGTGTCGACGTAGGAGGGGCAGACCGCGTTGACGGTCACGCCGGTTCGCGCCGTCTCCGCCGCGGCCGCCCGGACCAGACCGAGGACGCCGTGCTTGGCGGCTGTGTACGCGGCGGTGTACGGCTCACCCCTTTTCGAGGCGACGGAGGCCAGGACCACGATGCGGCCCCAGCCGGCCGTGGTCATGGCCGGCAGTGCGCGGCGGATGCAGCGGAACGGGGTGGTGAGGTTGATGTCGAGCATGCGCTGCCAGTCGGCGTCGGTGATCCGCGGGACGGGTGCCGACGAACCGGCGCCGGCGTTGGCGACCAGGATCTCGACCGGCCCCCACGCGTCCTCGACGGACGAGAACAGGCGGTCGACGGCACCGTCGGCGAGCAGGTCGACGGGCAGGACGAGCGACTCGCCCGGCAGAATCTCGGCGACGGCCTCGAGCTGGTCGCCGCTACGCGCGCACAGCGCGACCCGGTGGCCATGCTCCGAGAGCCGGCGTGCGACGGCCGCGCCGATGCCGCGCCCGGCGCCCGTGACAAGGCACACCCGGCCGTCATCGCTCACGGCCAAACCCTAGCGACGCCGGCGCCGCCGGTCCCCGAACACTCGACATGGCAGGCTCCTTGCATGCAGGTCCACCTGGTCGACGGCACCTACGAGCTGTTCCGGTACCACTACTCGCCGGCGAACAAGGACCCGGACCTCGGCGCGACCCGCGGGGTCGTCGGCTCCTGCCTCGCGCTGCTGGAACAGGGCGCGACACACGTCGCGGTGGCCACCGACCACGTCATCGAGTCGTTCCGCAACGACCTGTGGCCGACCTACAAGGACGGCTCCGGAGTGGACCCTCGGCTGAAGGCCCAGTTCCCGGTCGTGGAGGACGCGCTGCGGGCGTTCGGCTTCACCGTGTGGGCGATGGTCGAACAGGAGGCGGACGACGCCCTCGCGGCAGCCGCGCTTGTGGCGGCGGCCGATCACCGCGTCGAGCGGGCGGTCATCTGCACCCCCGACAAGGACCTCGGCCAGTGCGTCGGCGGCAAGGTCTGGCAGTGGGACCGCCGTCAGGACACGTGGTTCGACGCCGCCGGCGTGCACAGGCGTCTCGGCGTTCCGCCGGCGTCGGTCCCGGACTTGCTGGCCCTTGTGGGCGACAGCGCGGACGGCTTCCCCGGCCTGACCGGCTGGGGCGCGAAGTCCGCGGCCGCCGTGCTCGACCGCTGGGGCCACCTGGAGAGCATCCCGGACGACCCGCTCGCATGGGACACGGGCGTGCGATCGGCGGCGAAGCTGAACGCCATCCTCCGCGAGCAGTTCGACCTGGCTCTGCTGTTCCGTGACATCGCCACCGTGCGCACCGACGCAGAGGTGGGCATGGTCGACGCGTGGCACTGGGCCGGCCCCGACCGCGCGGCCGGAACGATTGCCGAGGGATTGAAGGCACCCCGGCTGCTCGAGCGGGCGGAGCATGTCGCCGCGCACCTCAGTACGTGAGCACCGGCCCGAGACCGGCGGCCGGGTGAGCCAGAACCTGTATGAGGGTAGACGAGCCCTGTGCGGTGATAGCCGGAATCAGCACGGATCCGCGGCGATCTGCGCCGGACTCAGTGGCGCCCACTCGTCCTCGCAGGTGATCAGCGCGTATCTCACGGAGCTCGGTGTCCAGGTGGAGGGAGGGGCGCCCGCACGCGAGGCCATGTCCCCGCGCCCGCGCGGTTACCCTTGGCGGAAGCCCGACGTCTCACGCGAGGATCCCCACGACCGTGTTCGCCACACTCTCCGACCGGCTGGCCGCCGCGTTCAAGACGCTGCGCGGCAAGGGCAAGCTGTCCGAGGCCGACATCGACGCCACCGCCCGCGAGATCCGGGTGGCGCTGCTCGAGGCCGATGTCGCGCTGCCCGTGGTCAAGGACTTCATCGCCGCGGTCCGTGAGCGCGCCCGTGGCGCCGAGGTGTCGGCCGCCCTCAACCCGGCCCAGCAGGTCATCAAGATCGTCAACGACGAGCTGGTGCGGATCCTCGGCGGGGAGACCCGCCGGCTGCGCTTCGCCAAGCAGCCGCCCACCGTGATCATGCTCGCCGGTCTGCAGGGTTCGGGTAAGACGACGCTCGCGGGCAAGCTGGCCCTCTGGCTCAAGAACTCCGGACACCAGCCGTTGCTCGTCGCGGCCGACCTCCAGCGACCCAACGCGGTGACGCAGTTGCAGATCGTCGCGGAGCGCGCGGGCGTCGCGGTCTGGGCCCCCGAGGCCGGAAACGGCACCGGCGATCCGGTGGCCGTGGCCCGCGGCGGCGTCGAGCAGGCTCGCCAGAAGCTCTACGACGTCGTGGTCGTCGACACGGCCGGCCGGCTCGGGATCGACGCCGAGATGATGGCGCAGGCCCGCGACATCCGCGACGCGGTCCGGCCCGACGAGACGCTGTACGTGGTCGACGCGATGATCGGCCAGGATGCCGTGACCACCGCCAACGCGTTCCTTGACGGCGTCGGATTCGACGGTGTCGTCCTCACCAAGCTCGACGGCGACGCCCGCGGCGGCGCCGCCCTGTCCGTCGCGTCGGTCACCGGGCGGCCGGTGATGTTCGCATCCGCCGGGGAGAAGCTCGAGGACTTCGACGTCTTCCATCCCGAGCGGATGGCCTCGCGCATCCTCGACCTCGGCGACATGCTCACCCTCATCGAGCAGGCCGAGAAGGTGTTCGACGCCTCGCAGGCCGAGGACATGGCGCGGAAGCTCCAGAAGGGCACCGGCTTCACCCTCGAGGACTTCCTCGACCAGATGCAAGCCATCCGGAAGATGGGGCCGATCAAGAACCTGATCGGGATGCTGCCCGGCGCCGGGCAGATGCGCGAGGCGCTGGACAACTTCGACGACCGCGAGATGGACCGGATCCAGGCGATCATCCGCTCGATGACTCCGGGGGAGCGGGACAACCCGAAGATCATCAACGGCTCACGCCGGATCCGGATCGCCCGCGGCTCCGGGACGGCCGTGAGTGACGTGAACCAGCTCGTCGAGCGGTTCTTCGTCGCCCGCGACATGATGAGCCAGGCGGCCCGTGGCGGGATGGGCGGCCTGCCCGGGATGCCGGGCATGCCCGGCGGCTTCGGCAAGAAGAGCAAAGGCCGGCAGGCCAAGAAGGGCAAGCAGCGCGGTGGTCGGTCGGGGAACCCGGCCAAGCGGGCCGCCGAACTCGCAGCGGCGGAGTCGGCCGCCCAGGAGCGCCGGGCCGCGGGACCGAAGCCCGGCGAGGTGCCGGCTGCGTTCGGCGGCGGTGACCTCGACCCGACGGACTTCCAGCTGCCCGACGACATCACGGCGTTCCTCAAGAACCGCTGACGCCGGCTGCGCCCGAGGAAAGCCCACGTCATGAGGCCGGCGGCGGTGCACGTGCGAGGGGTCGTCCTGCCGGACCGCAAGTACCGGAACCTCTGGGTGCGGGACGGACGCGTCTGGTTCGAGCCGGTGCCGGGCGCCGAAACCGTCGGGCAAGGCTGGATCCTCCCCGGCCTGGTCGACCTGCACTGTCACGTCGGCCTCGACTCCCGCGGCGCCGTCCCGGACGACGAGGCCGAACGGCAGGCGCTCGCCGACCGTGACGCCGGCGTGCTGCTGCTGCGCGACGCGGGATCGGCCGCCGACACCCGGTGGGTCGATGACCGCGATGACCTGCCGCGGATCGTCCGGGCCGGCCGACACATCGCTCGCACCAAGCGCTACATCCGCAACTACGGAGTGGAGATCGAGCCCGACGAGCTGGTCGCCCAGGTGGAGATCGAGGCGAGCCGCGGCGACGGCTGGGTCAAGCTGGTCGGAGACTGGATCGACCGCGACACCGGGGACCTCGGCCCGTGCTGGCCCCGATCTGCGCTCGACGCCGCGATCGCCCGGGCTCACGAGCTCGGCGTCCGTGTCACCGCTCACGTCTTCGGCGAGGATGCGCTGTCGGACCTGCTCGGGGCCGGAATCGACGGCATCGAGCACGGCAGTGGGCTCTCACCCGAGCTGATGGCCGAGATGGCGACGCGCGGGGTCTCGATGGTCCCGACGCTGGTCAACATCGACAACTTCCCGAAGTACGCCGACCAGGGCGAGGCGAGGTTCCCGCGCTACGCAGCACACATGCGGGAGCTCCACGCGCGCCGCCATGAGAACGTCCGTACGGCGTTCGAGTCGGGTGTGCCGATCTTCGCCGGCACCGATGCCGGCGGGGTCCTGCCGCACGGGCTCGTGGCCCGCGAGGTGCTGGAGCTGATCCGGGCCGGAGTCCCGGCGACCGACGCCATCGGCGCTGCGTCGTGGCGGGCCCGGGCCTACCTGCTGGGCGGTTCCGGCGCCTTGACACACGGTGCCGTCGCGGACCTGACGGTCTACGCCGCGGACCCCGCGGTCGAACCGGAGGTGCTGCTCCGCCCGGAGCGGATCGTCCTGCATGGGCGGGTCATCGCCTGACCGGTACCGTGGATCGCGTCGGTGGTCCGCGCAGCCTGTACACTCACCTGCTGAACCGGCGACCGCGCGGACCCTCTCACCCGCGGACGTCGAGTCCACCCGAGATGCCGGCGCCGGTGCCCCACCCTGCGACGGCGGCTCACCCGTGCACAGACGACACAGGAGACTCCACACCCGTGGCTGTCAAGATCAAGTTGAAGCGGATGGGCAAGATCCGCAACCCGCAGTACCGGATCATCGTCGCCGACGCGCGCACCAAGCGCGACGGGCGGGCGATCGAGCAGATCGGCAAGTACCACCCGAAGGAGGAGCCGAGCCTGATCCAGGTCGACTCCGACCGCGCCCAGTACTGGCTGGGCGTCGGCGCTCAGCCGACCGAGCCCGTCCTCGCTCTGCTCAAGGTCACCGGCGACTGGCAGAAGTACAAGGGCCTTCCCGGTGCCGAGGGCACGCTGAAGGTCAAGGAGCCCAAGGCCGACAAGCGGGCACGCTTCGACGCCGCATTGGCCGAGGCCCACGCCGACCCCAACGCCGAGGCCACGACGCCGAGGAAGCGGGCCGCCAAGAAGGCTGCGGCGAAGGCCGAGCCGGCTGCGGCCGAGAAGCCGGCGAAGGCAGACAAGCCCGCGAAGGCAGACAAGCCGGCGAAGGCAGACAAGCCCGCGAAGGCAGACAAGGCCGACACGGCGGAGGCCGACACGGCGATGACCGAGAAGCCGGCCGTGGCCGCCGAGACCGGCACCGATCCGGCGGTGGAGACCGACACCGCACCCACCACCGAGGCCTGAGGCCGTGCTCGCGGAGGCACTCGAGCACCTCGTCCGAGGCATCGTCGACCATCCTGACGACGTTTCCGTCCGCACCCGCGAACGGCGTCGCGGCCGTCTGCTCGAGGTGCACGTCCACCCCGACGACCTCGGCAAGGTCATCGGACGTGGCGGGCGCACCGCCACCGCGTTCCGTACCGTCCTGGGCGCCCTGGCCGACGACGGGGTGCGCATCGACTTCGTCGATGTCGACGGGCGGTAGGTCCAGCGCCGCGGGCTGACGCGAGAGGTGTGCGGTGCTGGTGACGGTGGGGCGGATCGGGCGTGCTCACGGAATCCGCGGCGAGGTGAGCGTCGACGTTCGCACCGACTCGCCCGAGCTGCGATTCGCCGACGGTGCCCGCCTGACCACGGAGCCGGTGGGAGCCGGACCGCTGGTCGTGGGACACACCCGCTGGCACTCCGGCCGGCTGCTGGTCCGGTTCGACGGCGTGTCCGACCGCGCTGTCGCCGAGGGACTGCGGGGGGTCCGTCTGCTGGCGGAGGCGGCGGAGGACGAGCGCCTGGACGACCCGGAGGAGTTCTTCGACCATCAGCTCGTCGGGCTCCATGCCGTCACGACGGCCGGTGACGCCGTCGGGGACATCACCGAGGTGCTGCACCTGCCGGGCCAGGACCTGCTGGTGGTCCGCCGGCCCGACAACCGCGAGACGCTGGTGCCGTTCGTCGCCGACATCGTTCCCGAGGTCGATCTCGCGGCGGCGCGCGTGGTCCTCGACCCACCGGTCGGCCTGCTCGAGGACGAGGCGACG
This sequence comes from Jiangellaceae bacterium, assembly GCA_035656095.1. Classification (GTDB taxonomy): domain Bacteria; phylum Actinomycetota; class Actinomycetes; order Jiangellales; family Jiangellaceae; genus DASRTE01. Next base: position 27,746 of record DASRTE010000184.1, on the reverse strand, counting down.
CCGTGAGGGTCGACGTCGTCACCATCTTTCCCGACTACCTGGCGCCGCTTCGGCTGTCGCTGGTGGGTAGGGCGCGCGAGGTCGGCGTGCTCGACCTGAACGTGCACGACCTGCGCGACTGGGCGACCGACCGCCACCGCAGCGTCGACGACACCCCGTACGGCGGCGGAGCGGGCATGGTGATGCGTCCCGACGTGTGGGGCGCTGCGCTCGATGCCGTCGTTCCGCCGGACGCTGCACCGCCACCCCGGCTGCTCGTGCCAACCCCTTCCGGCCGGCTGTTCGACCAGCGGGTCGCGGAGGAGCTGGCTCGCGAACCGTGGGTCGTCTTCGCCTGCGGCCGCTACGAGGGCATCGATGCCCGCTTGGTCGACGAGGCGGGGACCCGGATGCCCGTCGACGAGATCTCCCTCGGCGACTACGTCCTCACCGGGGGAGAGGCGGCAGTCCTCGTGATCCTGGAGGCCGTCACCCGGCTGCTGCCCGGCGTCGTCGGGAACCCGGAGTCTCTGGTCGAGGAGTCGCATGGCCAGGACGGCCTGCTCGAGTACCCCGTCTACACGAAGCCCCCGTCGTGGCGAGGTCGCGACGTCCCGGAGATCTTGGTGTCAGGTCATCACGCCAACATCACCCGGTGGCGCCGCGACCAGGCCCTGCGCCGTACCGCCCGGTTCCGTCCCGACCTGCTCGGCCGCCTCGATCCTGCGACACTGGACGACCGCGACCTCGCCGTGCTCGCCGAGCTCGGCTGGAGCCCTGCGCCGCCAGGCCGTGAGGTCAGGTGCCGAGGAGCCCACGGCGGTGGGCCACGCTGACGGCCTCGGTGCGGCCGGACGCACCGAGCTTGGCCATGATGTTCGACACGTGGACGCTCGCGGTCTTGTCGGCGATGTAGAGGCGCTGGCCGATCTGTCGGTTGGTGAGGCCCTCAGCCAACAGGGCGAGGACTTCCCGCTCGCGCGCGGTGAGTCCTCCCGTGTCGCCAACCGCCACCGGGCCGATGCCGGCATCGAGTCGGCCCCTGCGGACCAGGGACTCGATCGCGTCCTGCAGGGGACGCGCTCCGAGCTCGACCGCGGTCTCGTGGGCAGCGCGGGCCGCGGCCGCGGCGGCGTCGCGTTGGTCGACTGCGAGCAGCGCCTCGGCCAGCCGCCACTGGGATCGGGCCTGCTCGTAGCGGTGCCCGTAGCCGAACTCCTCGACGCTCCGGCGCCACATCTCAGGATCGGGCCGACCCTCGACCCGGGTGTACTCGGCCTCCCCCCGCAGCAGCCAGGCACGTCCCTCCGGGCCGAGCGTGCCGCCGCGGGGCGAGCCGTCGCGCGCGGCGGTCCGGGCGCGCTCGAGCAAGCGCTTGCCCGCATCGCCGGCATCCGCGAGAGCGGTGTCGTCCTTGACCAGGCGGGCGTGCTCGGCGAGGTCGCCGGCCGCGGCCAACCCGACCGCGGACAGCCAGATCGCGCCGAGGAAGAGAGGCCATGCGGCCTCGACGTACTCCAGTGTGCGCTCGGCGAGGTCGAGGGCCGCGTTCGGATCCTGGTTCCAGCGCAGCAGTTCGGATCCGCATCCACCGGACACCATGGCGATCATCACGTCGTGGTGCCAGGAGCCCTCGAGCTGGCGGGCGGTGCCCAGAGCCGACGCGCTGCCGCGGGCCGCACCGACGAACAGGCCGGCCGCCGACAGGCGCGCCACCGTCGCGTCGGATGGGCGGCGACCGGACAGCTGGGCGGCGGCGGCGCTGCCGTCCCAGTCGCCGGAGACGAACCTGGCCACGACCTGCAGGGCACGGAGCTCGAGACCGTACGGACTCCACGACACGCCGGTGGCGACCGACCTCTCGACCGCGGCGTCGACCAGACGAAGCGCGCCGTCGATGTCGCCGGCGTCGTAGCGGTCGGCGGCCAGGTTGTACGACACCCGCATCTCGGTGGGGAGGTCGCCGGCCTCCTGGGCCAGGTCGCGGGCCCGGCCGAGCAACTCCGGGACGGAGTCGGCCAGGCCGTGGTAGTCGTCGATCACTGCCAGCGTGACGAGCGCGTCGGCCTCGGCGCCGGCACTGCCGATCTCGGCTGCTTCGGCGCGGGCCCGCTGGGCGTACTCGCGGGCCTCGTTCGGGCGATCGAGGCTGACGAGCGCCCGGGCTGCCGTCGCCGCCGCCCACGCCGACGGCGGGGTCGGCGTGTCGCTCGCCTCGGCGGCCAGCTTCAGTGCCTGGCGGGCCGCACCGAGCGCCTGCTCCGGGCGGTCGTCACTGAGCAGGTGCAGCGCCCGCTTGTGGTGGACTGCGGCGGCCCGTCGGGGATCGGCACGGGGGTCGAGCCGGGCCGCAGCGGCATCGGCGAGCGACGCGGCCCGGGAGTTCTCGCCGGCACGGCTGGCCATCGCGGCAGCTCGCAGCCCCAGCTTGACGATGTCGATGCCGGCACGCCGCTCGGCGTCGTCGACGACGTCCCAGAGTTGCAGGGCCTGCTCGAGGTGCTGCCAGGCCTCGGCGGGCGCGTGGAGTTGCTCGGCCTCCTCGGCAGCGCGCATGGACGCGGTGAGGGCACCGGGGACGTCGTGGCTCTGCATCCGGTGGTGGGCGAGCTCGGCTGCCGAACCCAGCGGCGTCCGGGTGTCCGCGGCCTCGTCGATCAGTCGCGCGTAGGTGGAGTGCAGACGGACCCGCTCGCCGGGCAGCAGGTCGCCGTAGACAGCCTCGGCGAGCAGGGCATGGCGGAACGCGTAGCGCTGCCCGTCCTCGGGCACGAGCACCTGGTGGGTGACCGCCTCGCGCAGCGCGGGTTCGAGCTCGGCGTCGCCCAGACCGGTGGCCTGCTCGAGGAGGTCGTTCCCGACGCGGCGCCCGGCCCCTGACGCGACCCGGACGACGTGCTGAGCCGTCGCCGTCAGCTGCTCGAGCCGGGAGAGCAGGACGTCGGCGAGCGCCGCCGGAAGCAGGCCGGTGTCGATGTCGTCGAGCTGTCCCGCGCTGCAGGCGTGCAGGAGCTCCTGGGCGAAGTAGGCGTTGCCCTCGGACCGGGCGAGGATGCTCCGGACGGTCCGGTCGGTGACCGGGGAGCCGTGCAGGGCCGCCAGGTAGTCGCCCATCTCGTCGATGTCGAAGGGCACCACGTCCAGGCGATCGACCACTGGTAGGCGGGTCAGCTGGGCCAGCAGCGGTCGCAACGGGTGACGACGGTGCAGGTCGTCCGAGCGGTAGCTGGCGACGATCAACACTCGCTCGTCGCGCATCCGCCCGACGATGAACGCGAGCAGGTCGCGGGTGGACTGGTCGGCCCAGTGCAGGTCTTCGATCACGAGCAGTGCCGGCCCGGATCGCTGCTCGCCGGCGCGGGCCAGCGTGCCGGCGACCGCGTCGAACAGCTGCAACTGGCTGACGTCGCCCCCGGGCGTGGGACCGCCCAGCCCCACACCGTGCCACTCGCCGGCGGGCAGGCTCGACCCGGCGGCGTCGTCGACGGTCAGCGGGCGCAGGGCCTCGGTGAACGGCAGGTACGGGAGTCCGACGCCGCCGACGTCGAGACAGTGACCGGTCAGAACCGTCGCACCGGTCTGGCCGGCGCGGGCGGAGAGCTCGACGAGCAGACGGGTCTTGCCGACTCCGGCGTCGCCAGCGACCAAGACCACGCCGGGCTGGCCCCGACCCGCGTGGTCGAGCGCGCCCATCAGCGCACGCAACTCGGGATCGCGGCCGACGAGCGGTGTCTCGAAGTCAACCCGGGCCACGGCATCCATGGTGTCACGCAGCGGTGACAGCACGGACGCCGTGGCGGCCGGTGCCGGCACGACGTCCGACTCAGGTGTAGCGAACGGTGGCGGTCTGCCCGGTGTTTCGCGCGGGCCGCGTTGTGCGCCGGTTACGCGAGCGACGATGGGACCTGGCCCGGCGATAGTCCTCGGTGATGCGTTCGTGGCGGTAGCTGACCTCGGCCTCGATGGCCGGTGCGACGATGCTGGTCACGGCTTCCTCTTCTCCTCAGTGATGTACCTCCAGCGTCGTGCTGAGGGGGGCACGGCGGCATCGGGCAGTCGCCCAGGAAGCGGCGGACCTCACCCTTAGACCGCGCCGTCGGTCGCCTAAGGCACCTCAGAAGCGGTCGTGCGGGTCATCACCCGTTTTCGGGCAGCGGGACGGGCTGTGGCACACTGGATGGCCGTCGCCCGGTCAGTCACTCGTGCCCCTGCCACGGGGGGTGTGCCGACAGCTGTGATCCGGGCCGTCCTGACGAACACCGTTCCGCCGACGACCCGTGGCGCCGGCGAGGAAGCGACCATGCCATGCACACCCTCGACACCGTCGACGCCGCCAGCCTGCGCGACGACATCCCCGCGTTCCGGGCCGGCGACACGCTCAAGGTCCACGTCAAGGTCATCGAGGGCAGCCGCGCCCGGGTCCAGGTCTTCCAGGGTGTCGTCATCCGGCGGCAGGGTTCCGGAGTGCGCGAGTCGTTCACGGTTCGCAAGGTGAGCTTCGGGGTCGGCGTCGAGCGGACCTTCCCGCTGCACACGCCGGTGATCGACCGGATCGAGCTGGTCACCCGCGGCGATGTCCGGCGAGCGAAGCTCTACTACCTGCGGAACCTTCGCGGCAAGGCCGCGAAGATCCGCGAGAAGCGCGACAACGTCTGATCGCGACCCGTTCGACCGCGCATGGCCGATCCGGGATCGGGCCGACGCGCTGCCGGCGGTCCCGGTCCGCGGTGGTCGAGGGTGTTGGCGCTGTCGGTGCTCGCGGTCATGGGCCTGCTGGCCGCCTACCTCTGGGTGGGCCGGATCTACACGGTCACCACCGGCTCGATGACCCCCATCCTGCAGCCTGGTGACCGGGTGCTGGCCGTCCGGATCGGGCTCGACGACCTCCGCCGTGGCGACGTGGTCGTCGTGGACGTCCGCAGTACGTGGGCGCGGCCCGGATCGCAGGACGATCCGACGGTCGTCAAGCGGATCGTCGGCCTGCCGGGGGAGCGGGTGGCCTGCTGTGACGCGCAGGGTCGTGTCACGGTCGACGGCGCACCGCTCGACGAGCCGTACCTCGCACCCGGCGGTCCGGGGCCCGACTTCGATGTTGTGGTGCCCGCCGGCCGGTTGTGGCTGCTCGGCGACGACCGCGAGGACTCGCTGGACTCGAGGGACAACCTGGGCTCGCCCGGCGGGGGTGGGGTCGGGGCCGATTCGGTCCAAGGCAGGGTGGTGGCCGTCGCTTGGCCCCCGGTGAGCCGCGTCGAGCGGCCGGCAGGGTAGCGTCGGGGCGTCGCGGCCCGGCTCCGGTGGTGCCGCACGAAGACCACGGCGGGCCCGGCCCGGCGGCGACAGGGAGTGCTCGTGGCGGAGAAGACGATGCCCCGCGACGACGGTGAGGCCAGAGTGGACAAGCCGCGGCGGGGAGGGTTCGCCGCACTGGTCCGCGAGATCGCCATCGTGGTCGGGCTCTCGCTGGTCATCGCCACGCTGGTCCGTATCTTCCTGGTGCAGGCCTTCCTCATCCCGTCCCAGTCCATGGAGGACACCCTCGTCGTCGGAGACCGCGTCCTGGTCTCCAAGCTGACCACGCGATTCGGCGAGATCCACCGCGGCGACGTCGTCGTGTTCGCCGACCCGAACGGTTGGCTGTCCCCCACCGTGGACGACGCCGGAACGAGCTTCGGCGGGCGAGTTCGCGACGCCCTGCAGTTCGTGGGAGTGCTTCCCGATGACGCCGAGGGCCACCTGATCAAGCGGGTCATCGGCCTCGGTGGCGACACCGTCGAGTGCTGCGACGACGGCGGGCGCCTGCAGGTCAACGGCGTGAGCATCGACGAGTCGGGATACCTGCGCCCGGGCGACGAGCCGTCAGCCGTGGAGTTCGAGACCGTGGTGCCCGAGGGCGAGCTGTTCGTCATGGGCGATCACCGCTCCAACTCCGGCGACTCCCGGGTCAACGGCACCGTTCCCGAGGACAGGGTCACCGGTCGCGCCTTCGCCGTGGTGTGGCCGGTCTCGAACTGGGCGTCGCTGTCCCGCCCGGACACGTTCGACGCCGTTCCCGACCAGTGAGCGCGGCGGCGGCCGTCCGGCCTTAGGCTCGGAACCCATGAGCACGCCCGTCGTCCGACCGACAGTCCGGGTGCTCGTGCTGGCCGGTCCGGCCGAGCTGACCCGGGTCCTGCTCTTCCGGGCCTATGACGACTACTGGTTCCCCCCCGGTGGCGGTCTGGAGGGGACGGAGACCTACGAGGAAGCTGCCCACCGTGAGCTCGCCGAGGAGACCGGGCTGACCGGTGTCCGGATCGGGCCGCACATCTGGAACCGTCGGGACGTGTTCGAATGGCGCGGCGGCATGCTCGACGTGCGCGAGCGCTGGTACCTGGTCCGGATCCCGGACGTCGTCGACGTCGACTCCACGGGCTGGACGCCCGAGGAACGTGAAGACCTCACCGCACACCGATGGTGGTCCCTGCCCGAGCTGGAGGCGACGACTGAGCTGCTCGTGCCCCGCTCGTTGGCGCGACTCGTCCGCAGCCTGATCCGCGACGGCACACCCGCCGAACCGCTCGAGGTGGGAGTGTGATCCCGGTGACGAGGGCGACCGTCCGCCGCGACGCGGGGCTCTACGGCTACGAGCGCACCCTCACCCGGCTCGGCCTGGCTCCCGTGGCCGGCGCCGACGAGGCCGGGCGTGGCGCGTGTGCGGGCCCGCTGGTCGTGGCCGCGGCGGTCCTGCGGGAAGGCCGGCGTGGCGAGGTGCCGGGCCTGGCCGACTCGAAGCTGCTGACCCCACCGGTACGGGAACGGGTCTACGAGGCCGTCGTCACCCGCGCCGCAGCCTGGTCGGTGGTCATCGTTCCGGCCGACGAGGTGGATCGGCGCGGGCTGCACGTCACCAACATCGAGGCGATGCGTCGGGCACTGGCCCGGCTCGAGCTGACACCCGGCTACGTGCTGACCGACGGCTTTCCCGTGGCCGGGCTGGGTGTGCCCGGGCTGGCCATGTGGAAGGGCGACCAGATGGCGGCCTGTATCGCCGCGGCGTCCGTCATCGCGAAGGTCACCCGCGACCGGATCATGACCGAGATGCACGACCGGTGGCCGGGGTACGACTTCGTCACGCACAAGGGATACGTGACTCCTGAGCATCAGCAGGCGCTGAGCCGCTACGGTCCGAGTCCCGTGCACCGTCGGTCGTACGTCAACGTGGCCCGCGTCATGGGCGAGAATGGGCCCGTCGTCCTCGAGGAGACCGGATGAGCACTGAGGATCTCGAGAAATACGAGACCGAGATGGAACTGTCGCTCTACCGGGAGTACAGGGACGTCGTCGGGCTCTTCTCCTATGTCGTCGAGACCGAGAGGCGTTTCTACCTCACCAACAACGTCGACCTCCAGGTCCGCAGCGAGGGCGGCGAGGTCTACTTCGAGGTCACGATGAGCGACGCCTGGGTCTGGGACATGTACCGGCCGGCCCGGTTCGTCAAGAACGTCAAGGTCGTCACGTTCAAGGACGTCAACGTCGAGGAACTGGCCAAGAGCGACCTCGAGATCCCCAAGTCCGGCCTCGGCAGTTGAGCCCGCTACTTCTCCGGCACGTGGCACGCATCCAAGCTCCACAAACCACCACAACTCAGACGCCAAGGCGACCGCTCGGCGTGCCAGGTACCACCGCCGAGCGTGCCATGCGGCAGACGGTCATCGCTCCGCGTGCCCTGACCGGTCGTGGATGTCGGAGAGACCGATGATGTGGCCGAGGACGGCCGTGTAGTCGAGGCCGCCCAGGCCGGCGTTGTCGGCGTCCACGAACCACGTCCGTGCAGCCGCGGCGAGGCGGAGATCGACATCGACGTGGCGGGCCGCGTCGACGACGAGGTCCGCGTCCTTGCGGGCCAGGGACAGTGCGAAGCGGCTCGGGTAGTCGCCGGCCTCGAGCGTGGTCCGGCGTCTCCGCGCCTGCTCGGCCAGCGGTGTCGTGGACAGCACCTCGAACGCGACGTCGCGAGGCAGGCCGAGCCCCTGGGCCAGGGCAAGCGCCTCGCCGAGGAGGCCGAGCACGCCGAACAGGGTGGCGTTCGCGACGAGCTTCGCCGCGGCGCCAGAGCCCAGGGGACCGACGCGGATCGGCGTGCCCAGCCTCGACAGCACCGGCCGACAGTGGTCGACGGATCGGGACGGGCCGCCGACGAAGATGCGCAGGGTGCCGGCATCCGCCTCGGCGATGCTGCCGAGCACCGGGGCGTCGAGCAGGCCGGCACCAGAGGGGAGCAGCGATGCCAGGCGGGTGACCGCCGCCGGCCCGACCGTGGACATCTCGATCAGCGTCGACTCGGGCCCGAGTCCGGCAAGTACGCCGCCAGGACCCTCCGTCACGTTCCTCAGTTCGGTCGGGTCCGAGACCATGCTGATGACCGCGTCCGCCTGGGCGGCGGCGGCTGCCGGGCTCGTCGCCACCCTCGCACCCGCGTCCACCAGCGGTCGGGTCTTCGCGTCGGTCCGGTTCCAGACCACGACGTCGTAGGCGGCGAGCAGACGCTCGGCCATCCGGCCACCCATGGCGCCCAGCCCGACGACGGCGATCGTGGCGATCGGCGCCGGGTCGGGGCTGTCCATCCGGCTATCTGACACCAGCCTGCGCGGTGGCACCAGTAGGGCGGGGCGACCGACGGGATCGTCCACAGTGGCCGCGTTCGTCGGAAGTTGTCCACAGCCGGCCTGGTCAGTGGGCATTCCGGGCGGCACGGGCACGACGCTCGTGGCCGGAGGTGGTGCCGGGTGCGGGCCAAGGACGGCGTGGGGCTGTACGGCGAGCGAGTGGCGGTGCGCCACCTGGAGCAGGCCGGGTTCACCATCCTCGCCCGCAACTGGCGATGCGAGATCGGCGAGATCGACGTCGTGGCGCTCGACGGCTCCACCGTCGTCGTCTGCGAGGTCAAGACCCGCAGCGGCCTCGGATACGGCTCCGGTCTGGAGGCGGTGACGCGCGAGAAGGCCGCCCGGTTGCGCAGGCTGGGCCACCGGTGGCTGGTCGAGAACGGACCGGGTGGGCTCGGTCTGCGCTTCGACGTGCTGGCCGTGCACCGTTCACCGCGCGGGCCGGCCGCGGTCGAGCACGTCCGGGCGGCGTTCTGATGCGCCTGGCCAGATGCCGCAGTGTGGCGCTCGCCGGGGTCCGGGGCACCGTCGTCGACATCGAGGTGCACATCGGCGGCATGCCCGGCTTCACGCTGGTCGGGCTTCCGGACGCGTCGCTGGCCGAGGCACGCGACCGGGTTCGGGCCGCCGTTCTGTGCAGCGGGGAGCGGTGGCCGCTGCAGCGCATCACGGTCAGCCTGTCGCCCGCAGCCCTGCCCAAACGGGGCAGTCACTTCGACCTCGGCGTCGCCGTGGCCATCGTGGCCGCCGGTGAGGACCTGCCGACCGGAGTGGCCGATGAGATGATCTTCCTCGGCGAGCTCGCACTCGACGGGCGGCTGCGACCGGTGCCGGGTGTGCTTCCCGCGGTCCTGGCGGCCGCCGGCTCCGGGGCGACGCACGTCGTCGTACCCGAATTCAACGCCGGGGAGGCCAGGCTGGTGCCGGGCGTGTCGGTGCTCGGCGTGCGCTCGCTGCGCCAGGTGCTCGCCGTGCTGCGCGACGAGCCGGTGCCCGAGGAACCGGGGTCCCCACCTGCCGCCGGCATGACCGCGCCGACCGGGGACGTGGTCGAGAGCCCGGTGGATCTCGCCGACGTCGCCGACCAGCAGGGCGCGAAGCGCGCCGTGGAGGTGGCGGCGGCGGGTCACCACCACCTGATGCTGACCGGACCGCCCGGAGCCGGCAAGACGATGCTCGCGAGGCGACTGCCGGGCCTGCTACCCGACCTGTCCACCGACGAGTCGCTCGAGGTCACCGCCATCCACTCCGTCGCCGGTGTGCTTCCCACCGACCAGCCTCTGATCATCAGGCCGCCGTTCGCCGATCCCCACCACACCGCGTCGGTGGCCGCCGTCGTGGGCGGTGGGAGCCGCCTGATCCGGCCCGGTGCGGCGAGCCGGGCACATCTGGGCGTCCTGTTCATGGACGAAGCACCCGAGTTCGGGCCACACGTGCTCGACGCACTTCGCCAGCCACTCGAGCATGGCGAGATCGTGGTGTCCAGGGCCGAATCGACGGTAACGTTTCCGGCCCGCTTCCTGCTGGTGCTGGCGTCCAATCCCTGCCGGTGCGGCAACCACGGCAGCCGCACTCGCACGTGCTCGTGTACTCCCGACGCCATCCGGCGTTACGCACAGCGCATCTCCGGTCCCGTGCGCGACCGCATCGACCTGCGCATCCGGGTCGAGGCGCCCACGGTGGCCAGCCTGGAGGAGGGGTTGGTGTCGGCCGAGCCGAGCAAGGTCGTCGCCGAGCGCGTCGCCGAGGCGCGCGACCGCCAGCGCCGCCGGCTCGCCGAGACCCGGTGGCGACTCAACGGCGAGGTACCCGGCCCGGTGCTCCGGCGCGACCTCCGGCCACCGGCAGGATCGCTCGGGCCGCTGCACGAAGCACTGCGGAAGGGGCTGCTCACCGCCCGCGGCGCCGATCGGGTGTTGCGGGTCGCCTGGACGTTGGCCGACCTGGCCGGTCGTGACCGGCCCGGCCCGGCCGACGTCGGCGAGGCGGTGGGTCACCGCCTCGGGCGGTTGGCATGAACGCGCCCGACGCGACGGCGGAGCGCGTTGCGCGGGCCTGCCTGTCCGCGCTGGTGGAACCCGGTACCGGGTCGGCGATCGTGGCAGCGGTGCGCCGGCGTGGGCCGGTGGTCGTGCTGGACGGGCTCCGCTCGGGTGATCGCAGTCTCGATCCGGAGGCACGGATCGAGCGTCGCGCCGAAGCCGTCGACGGCGCCGACCTGCTCCGCCGGGCCGAGGAGGCGGAGATGAGGTTCCTGTGTCCTGGCGATCCGGACTGGCCGACCGGGCTGGAGACGCTCGACCTCGCCCAGGATGCTGGGCTCAAGGCGGCCGGGCCACCCCCGATCGGTCTGTGGGTCCGCGGCGAGCCCGATCTGGCCGCGGCCACCGGCCGGTCGGTCGCCGTGGTCGGCGCGCGGGCGGCCACCGAATACGGTGTGCGGGTCGCCGCCGACCTGGCCGCGGACCTGGCCGCTGCCGGATGGACGGTGGTGTCCGGGGCGGCCTACGGCATCGACGCGGCCGCGCACCGGGGAGCCCTCGCGACCGGCGGGATCACCGTGGCCGTGCTCGCGTGCGGTGTCGACGTCGTCTACCCGAGGGGTCATACCGCACTGCTGCACCGCGTCGCCGGTGAAGGGCTGATCGTCAGCGAGCTTCCGCCCGGCTCCACGCCGACGCGTTCCCGCTTCCTGGCCCGCAACCGGCTCATCGCGGCGATGACGGGTGGAACGGTGGTGGTCGAGGCGGCGCTCCGTTCGGGTGCGCTGAACACCGCCGGTTGGGCGTCCGAGCAGGGTCGCGCCGTCCTGGCCGTACCGGGTCCGGTCACCTCGGCGATGTCGGCGGGCTGCCACGACCTGGTTCGCCGTGGAGCGGCGACACTGGTCACGGATGCCGCCGAGATCGTCGACATGGTGGGGGAGCTCGGTTCGGACGCGGTGGCTGAACGCCGTGGCCCGCCGCGTCTGTGGGACGACCTGGCTCCGGTGACGCGCGACGTCCTCGAGGCGATGCCGGCACGCGGTGCCGCCACCGTCGACGAGCTCTGCCGTAGCACCGGCCTGGCCGCGGGGCCGTGCATCGCCGCGCTGGGCGAGCTCACCCTCGCCGGCCTGGTCGACGTCGCCGCGGAGGGCTGGAGACTGGCGCCGCGCCGCCGGGGTGCTTGACCCGTGCGGGCCCGACCCGGACGGTGGAGCCATGCCTGACCGGGTCGATGGCGACACCGAGGTGCCGTCTGCGATGCAGGCGGCGATCGATGGGTTCGCCGCTCACCTGACCTCGGAGCGGGACCGCTCCGAGCACACCGTCCGGGCGTACGTCGGCGACGTGACCAGCCTGGTCGACCACCTGCTCCGGCTGGGCCGGACCGACCTCGGTGGATTGGACGTGGCGGCATTGCGCGGTTGGCTGGCCCGAGGGCGGACCCAGGGACGCGCCCGCGCCACGCTGGCCCGGCGTGCGTCGGCGGCGAGGATGTTCACCGCGTGGGCGCACCGGCAGGGCCTGGTCGCCACCAACCCGGGCGTCCTGCTGGGCAGCCCCAGAGCTCGTCGCGAACTTCCCGCAGTGCTCGCCGTCGATGCCGCGGCAGCTGTGCTCGACGCGGTGGCCGCTGCGGCTGCCGACCGCGGCGACCCGGTGGCTCTGCGCGACCGGGCCCTGCTCGAAATGCTCTACGCGACGGGCATCCGCGTCAGCGAGCTCGTCGGACTCGACCTGAGCGACCTCGACCACCATCGTCGCGTCGTCCGCGTGCTCGGAAAGGGCCGCAAGGAGCGCAGCGTGCCGTTCGGCGCACCCGCCGACGCCGCTGTCCACGACTGGCTGGCACACGGGTGGCCACATCTGGCCGTACCTGCGGCGGGCGACGCCGTGTTCGTCGGTGTGCGAGGCGGCCGGCTCGGCGTGCGCGCGGCGCGCGAGATCGTCCACACCCGGATCCGGGCGGTACCCGGAACGCCGGACCTGGGTCCGCACGGTTGGCGACACGCGGCCGCCACCCACCTGCTCGACGGCGGCGCGGACCTGCGAAGCGTCCAGGAGCTGCTCGGGCACGAGTCGCTCGCGACGACCCAGGTCTACACCCACGTCTCGGTCGACCGGCTGCGGCGAACGTACGAGCAGGCCCACCCGCGCGCCTGAGGCGGGCGGTCAGTGGATCCCAGCCGCAGCGGCGGCGGCCAGGGTGAGCCCGACCGTCGACGTCGGACCGGATGGGCGGGCAGACCACGTCCCGACGGGTTCCGGTTGGACGTCGACGGCCGGCTGCGGGTGGACGGCGTCGGACCCGAGCGGGAGCAGCCGGACCGCGTGACCGCGCAGAAGGCCGAGCGGGTCGCGGTAGGTGTCGCTGTGGAGCAGGCCCCAATGCAGGCAGGCCTGCGGAGGGCAGTGGCTGCCGACGGCGGCGAGCGTACCGATGGCCTGACCCGCGTCGACCCGCCCGCCGGTCGACACGACGGCCGCCACGGGCTCGTAGGTGGTGCGCATGTCACCGTGGCTCACCACCACCACGCCGCGCCCGGCGACGGCGCCGGCGTGAGTGACGACGCCGGCACCGGCCGCGCGGACCGTCGAACCGGCCGAGGCGGCGAGATCGACCCCGCGGTGGCCCGGAAGCCAGCGCCGCTCGGGCGGCTCGAAGCCGCGCACGACGTGGAGGTCCGCGCCGGCCACGGGCGGGACCCATCGGCCTGGCGGAGGCGGCCCGGCAAGGGCGGCTGCCGGGGCCACGATCGGGACCGTCGCGAGCAGCACCGCTGCGACGCGGCGAACTGCCCGCCGGCGCGTGCCGGTGAGGAGGGCTTGTCGTGCCATGGCGGCGATCATCGGCAGTCGACGGCGCCGTCCTCCAGGAGCAGCCGGGAGGGTGTGGACACGTGGACACCTCCACGCCAGCCTGTGGACGTCGTCGAACGGCTGGATGCGCTTCGGGGGTGCCGTAACCTCGAACGGTGACCACCCGACTCGAGTGCGTCGTGATCGACTCCCTCGATCCGGTGCGGGTGGCCCGGTTCTGGTCGGCGGCCACGGGGTGGGAGATCGCGATGGAGACCGCGGACGAAGTCGCGGTGGAGCCGGCCCATGGCGACCCGGACGGTATCCCGTTGGTCTTCGTCCCGGTGCCCGAACCGAAGACGGGCAAGAACCGGATCCACCTCGATCTCTGGTCGGCCACGACACGCGACCAGGCCGATGCCGTGGTGCGGCTGCGCGACCTCGGCGCCGTGCCGGTGGACATCGGGCAAGGCGATGTCCCGTGGGTCGTGCTGGCCGATCCGGAGGGCAACGAGTTGTGCGTGCTCGAACCTCGCGAGGACTACCAGGACACCGGTCCGGTGGCCGCGATGGTCCTCGACGCCGCCGCCCCGACCGCTCGTGCCGCATTCTGGTCCGCTGCCACCGGCTGGCCCGTGGTCCGCGGAGGTCCCGACTACGTGGCGTTGCGGGCTGTCGAAGGGCGAGGGCCGTACATCGAGCTGATCGGGGCTGCCGATCCCAAGGTCGTGAAGAACCGCATGCACATCGACGTCGCCCCGTACCCCGACGGCGACCACGCCGCCGAGGTGGCCCGGCTCACGGCGCTCGGCGCGACGCGGGTGGACATCGGACAGGGCCCCGTGCCGTGGACCGTGCTCGCAGACCCGGAAGGCAACGAGTTCTGCGTGCTGCAGCCGCGCTGAGATCGGCGAACTGGTCGGCAACCGTCCGGCTCCCGTACACTGACCTCGGCCTGGTCCCGACCAGGTCACATCTCGCGCGCCCCCGCGCACGGTCCGCCACCCTCGGTCCCCGGTTCCGCCGGGGTGGGTGACGACCAGGGGCGCCAGGCGCGGCGGCCACGACGGTCCCGCGGACAACCGGACGACGCGTCCCTGTCACGAGCAGGGCGCGGGAGGAGGTAGGCGCGGCCATGGCCGTCGTCACCATGAAGCAGCTGCTCGAGAGCGGCGTCCATTTCGGTCACCAGACCCGACGCTGGAACCCGAAGATGAAGCGGTTCATCTTCACCGAGCGCAACGGCATCTACATCATCGACCTGCAGCAGTCGCTGTCCTACATCGACCGCGCCTACGAGTTCGTCAAGGAGACCGTCGCGCACGGCGGTTCCGTGCTGTTCGTCGGCACCAAGAAGCAGGCTCAGGAGGCCGTGCGGGAGCAGGCCACCCGGGTGGGCATGCCCTACGTCACCGAGCGGTGGCTGGGTGGAATGCTCACCAACTTCCAGACCGTCCACAAGCGGCTCCAGCGGCTCAAGGAGTTGGAGGAGCTCGACTTCGACGACCCCACCGCGTCCGGGCTCACCAAGAAAGAGCTGCTCATGCGCAAGCGTGAGATGGAGAAGCTGCAGCGCAGCCTCGGTGGCGTCCGGGACATGGCGCGGATTCCCAGCGCGGTCTGGATCGTCGACACGAAGAAGGAGCACCTCGCCGTCGACGAGGCCCGCAAGCTCAACATCCCGATCGTCGCGATCCTCGACACCAACTGCGACCCGGACGAGGTCACGTACCCGATTCCCGGCAACGACGACGCGATCCGCGCCGTCACGCTGCTGACCCGCGTCGTCGCGGACGCTGTCGCCGACGGCCTCATCGCCCGCGCCGGCCTGGCCGGCGGCGACGAGACGCCCGGTGTCGAGCTGGCCGGCGACGAGCCGCTGGCCGAGTGGGAGAAGGAGCTGCTTGCCGGCCAGCCGGAGCAGTCCTCGGTGACCGACAAGGTCGAGGCCGCCGCTGCCGACACCGTCGAGGGCGCACCGCAGGTGGGCGCGGAGACCGTGGCGGAGGTCGCCGACGACGCCGGCTCGCCACAGGTCGACCTGGTTCCCGACGAGGCCGATGCGGAGCAGGGCGAGCCGAACGCCTGACGAGGCGCGGCAGACGGCCCCGCGTGAATGCGCGCAGGCTGCCGCCGCATCGCGTCGATGCGAACACGACACGAGAGAGAGCGAACACATGGCCGACTTCACCGCCGCTGACGTCAAGCGGCTCCGCGACGCCACCGGCGCCGGGATGATGGACGCGAAGAAGGCGCTGGACGAGACCGGCGGTGACTTCGACCGGGCCATCGAGGTGCTGCGGATCAAGGGCTCGGCCAAGGCGGCCAAGCGCGGAGCCGAGCGCACCGCGTCCAACGGTCTGGTGGCCGCGAACGGCAGCGCACTGGTCGAACTCGCCTGCGAGACCGATTTCGTCGCCAAGGGCGCCGACCTGCAGAACCTGGCAGCCGACATCGCTGCGGCGGCCGACGCTGCGCGGGCCGGCGACGTGGAGACGCTGCAGAGCGTGGCGCTGGCCGACGGCCGCACGGTGGCCGCGGCCGTCGAGGCCGCCGCGATGGTGATCGGCGAGAAGATCGAGCTGCGCCACGTGGCCGCCTTCGACGGCGAGGTCGTCACCTACCTGCACCGCCGGGCCAGCGACCTGCCACCGCAGGTCGGCGTCATGGTCGAGTACACCGGTGGCGACGCCGGCGCAGCGCGCGCTGCCGCCATGCAGGTTGCCGCCATGCGCCCGCAGTTCGTCACGCGCGACCAGGTGCCCGCCGAGGTCGTCGAGAACGAGCGGCGGATCGCGGAGGCGACGGCACGGGAGGAAGGTAAGCCGGAGCAGGCGCTCCCCAAGATCGTCGAGGGACGGGTCAATGCCTACTTCAAGGACACCGTCCTGATCGACCAGCCCTCGGTCCAGGACCTGAAGAGGACCGTCGGCGCCGTGCTGGCCGATTCCGGCTTGACGGTCACCCGCTTCGCCCGCTTCGAGGTCGGCCAGGCCTGAGGACGACGGACCGCGACAGGACCGCGGGGCGGGTCCCCGCCCGAGCAGAGAGGTCGGCACCGTGGCGGAGCCGAGAGCAGCCGAGGCGGCACCACCGTCGTTCGCCGGGGCGGCAGCGCCGCGGCGGGTTCTGCTCAAGCTGTCCGGTGAGGTCTTCGGCGGCGGTGCCGTCGGCGTCGACCCGGAGGTCGTGCAGACGGTCGCCCGCCAGATCGCCGCTGTCGTACGGTCCGGTGTCCAGGTGGCGATCGTGGTCGGCGGCGGCAACTTCTTCCGCGGCGCCGAACTCCACCAGCACGGCATGGACCGGGCTCGTGGTGACTACATGGGCATGCTCGGCACGGTCATGAACTGCCTGGCGCTGCAGGACTTCCTCGAGAAGCAGGGCGTCGACACCCGCGTGCAGACCGCGATCGCGATGGGACAGGTCGCCGAGCCGTACATCCCGCGCCGGGCCGCTCGACACCTCGAGAAGGGTCGGGTCGTCATCTTCGGCGCCGGTGCCGGCATGCCGTACTTCACCACCGACACCGTGGCCGCACAGCGTGCGCTCGAGATCGGGTGCGACCGGCTGCTCATGGCCAAGAGCCGGGTGGACGGCGTGTACGAGGCCGACCCTCGTACCGACCCGTCGGCGCGCAAGTACGCGACGATCAGCTACGCCGAGGTGCTCCGGCGGCGGCTCTCGGTGGCCGATCCGGCGGCGTTCAGCCTGTGCATGGACAACAGGCTGCCGATCGTGGTCTTCGGCCTGGGCCGGGACGGCAACATCGCGCGCGCCATCCGCGGCGACGCGATCGGGACCCTGGTGGCGGCCGACGTGCCGACGACGCTGGACGAGGACGAGCAAGCCGCGGCGGACTGACCCGCCACGGCTGTCGAGCAGGGGTAGGCGGGAGGTACGGTCGCATCGCAACGATCCGACCGGCGCTGGTCCCGGCGGCCACCACCCAGACCGAAGGAGTCACGGTGATCGACGACACCCTCCTCGAGGCCGAGGAGAAGATGGACAAGGCCGTGTCCGTCGCCAAGGAGGACTTCACCGCGATCCGGACCGGACGGGCCCACCCCTCCCTGTTCAACAAGATCCTCGTCGACTACTACGGCGCCCCGACGCCGGTCAACCAGCTCGCGTCGTTCCACGTCGCCGATGCGCGGATGATCACGGTGCAGCCCTATGACAAGGGTTCACTGGCGGCGATCGAGAGGGCGATCCGGGACTCCGACCTCGGCGTCAACCCCAACAACGACGGCCAGATCCTCCGCGTCGTCCTGCCTCAGCTCACCGAGGAGCGACGGCGCGAGTACACCAAGGTCGCGAAGCAGAAGGCCGAGGACGCGCGGGTGTCGATCCGCAACGTCCGCCGCCATGCCAAGGACGCGCTCGACCGGCTCGCCCGCGACGGAGAGGTCGGCGAGGACGACGTCACCAGGGCGGAGAAGCAGCTCGAGACGTTGACCCGTACCTACGTCGATCAGGTCGACGACCTGCTCAAGCACAAGGAAGCCGAACTGCTCGAGGTCTGATGGCGACGACGGACGGGCCGGCACCGGTGACCGCCGCGCCGGGGCACGGCCGAGCCGGGCGTGACCTGCGGGCGGCGACGGTGGTGGGGCTCGCCCTGGCCGTGCTCGTGGTCGGGACGCTGTTCGTGTGGAAGGCGGCCTTCGCCGGGCTCGCGGTGGTCGCGGTGGCGCTCGCCGTGTGGGAGTTGAGCCAGGCGCTCGCAGCGCGGGCAGTCCGGGTCCCGGTGGTGCCCGTGCTGCTGGGCTCGGTGCTCATGGTCGTCGGTTCCTATGTCGGCGGCTATCAGACCCTGGTCGTGGCGCTCGGGCTGACGGTGGTGGCCGTCCTTGCCTGGCGACTGGGCGAGCAGACGCCCGGCTACGTCCGCGACGTGACCGCGGGCGTCTTCGCCGCGGTGTACGTTCCGTTCCTGGCCGCCTTCGCGATGCTGCTGCTGCGTCCGGACGACGGTCCGTGGCGGGTGCTCACCTGCATCCTCGTCGTCGCTGCGTCGGACACCGGGGGCTACCTGGCCGGCGTCCTGGCCGGCCGTCATCCGATGGCGCCGACCGTGAGCCCGAAGAAGTCGTGGGAAGGCTTCGCCGGCTCGGTCGTGGCATGCGTCGGTGTCGGCACGCTCGCTGTGATCGTTCTGTTGGACGGCCGCTGGTGGGCAGGCGCCGTGCTCGGTGCGGCGGCGGTCGTGACCGCGACGCTGGGCGACCTGGGTGAGTCGATGATCAAGCGCGATCTCGGCATCAAGGACATGAGCGGGCTGTTGCCCGGACACGGAGGCATCATGGACCGTCTCGACTCCCTGCTGCCGACGGCCCCGATCGCCTGGCTGATCCTCACCGCGCTGGTTCCCGTCACCTGAGCCTTGATCGACCCGTGGGGCGTGGCACCATGGAGGGTCATGGCCACCCCTGCACAGGCCACTGTCGCGGCGCTATGCCGGCCCGAGCCGCCGCGACACCCGGCTGAGTGCGATCGCGCCGGCCGCCGGGCAGGGACAACGACGGGGCCTGTGGACGGCCGGCCGCTGTGGAAGCTTAGGATTCTGGCGCCTGCTCACGGAGGAGAGTGACATCTGGTGGCCGTCAGCCGCGACCCCGCCTTCCGCACCGTGCGGATGCGGGAGGCCTACGACCTCGATGGGGTGGACGACTTCGTCGACCGCGTCATCGAGGCGCTCGAAGGGCGGCCCAACGGCCGCACCCTGACGCCGGAGAAGATCGAGGCGCAGGAGTTCAAGGTCGTCCGCATGCGCGAGGGCTACTCGATGGACGACGTCGACGACTGGCTGGACGACGCCGCCGTCGAATTACGGGCGATGCGGAACGCCGCGGGCCCGTCGCGGCGGGCACCGGTCGCCGCCCCCGAGCCGGCCCGCCGTGAGCCGACCTACGAACAGGTCGGCGTGCCCACCGTCGCGTACGCGGGACCGCCGGCGCCTCCCGCCCCGCTTCCGCCGGTTCCGGCGCCGGCGCCGGAAGTGTATGCGCGACCCGAGCCCGAGCCGGTCTACCGCCAGCCGATCCGCGGCCCGATCGAGCCCGAGCCCCGTCCGGTCGCGCAGATACCCACGCCCACGACAGGACTGCACCACCTGGAGGTGTGGGTCCGCGATCTCGACGTCGCCACCCGATCGTTCGGCTGGCTGTTCGAGCGGCTGGGCTGGACCCTGTTCCAGGTCTGGGAGGAGGGACGCTCGTGGCAGGCACCGGGCGAGGGTCCCTACGTCGTCATCGAACGGTCGCCCGACCTGTCGTGGACGCCGTACGACCGTACGGCTCCCGGCCTGAACCACCTCGCCCTGGCGGTGCCGGAACGCTGGATGGTCGACCGGATCGTCTCGGAGGCACCCACCTACGGCTGGCGGCTGATGTTCACCGAGCGTCATCCCTACGCCGGGGGCACCCAGCATTACGCGGCATACCTGGAAAACGACGAGGGATTCGAGGCCGAGGTCGTCGCCCCGTGATCTGCCGCTGAGGGTGCCGGTGTGGTGCGGGGCGACCGGGTAGGAGCGTGCGTGTGACCAGTGACCAGCGCGAGCAGCGTGTCGTCGACGAGGTCCCGAAGTACCTGTTCATCGGGGGTGAGTGGCGGGAGGCCTCCGGCGGCGCCACCCTCGCCGTCCACGATCCGTCCACCGGCGGCGTGCTGTGCGAGGTGGCCGACGCGAGTCCGGCCGACGGTGTGGCGGCGCTGGCCGCGGCCGCCGACGCGCAGGCGGACTGGGCGGCGCGATCGCCACGCGACCGGGCCGAGATCCTGCGGAGCGCGTTCGCGGCGCTGACGGACCGCCGCGACGAACTCGCGCTCCTGATGACCCTGGAGATGGGTAAGCCGGTCGCCGAGTCGCGGACCGAGATCGCCTACGCGGCGGAGTTCCTGCGGTGGTACTCCGAGGAGGCGGCACGGATCGAGGGTTCCTACAAGGTCGCTCCGGCCGGGGGGAGCCGGCTGCTGACGATGCGGCAGCCGGTCGGCCCGTGCCTCCTTATCACGCCGTGGAACTTCCCGATGGCCATGGGAACCCGCAAGATTGGCCCGGCGGTCGCCGCCGGCTGCACGATGGTCGTCAAGCCGGCGTCGGAGACGCCGCTGTCGATGCTGGCGCTGGCAGCGGTGCTCGAGGACAGCGGCCTGCCTGCAGGCGTGCTCAACGTCGTGACCACGTCCCACTCCGGCGCCGTCATGGAACCGCTGATCCGCGACCCGCGCGCCCGCAAGCTCTCGTTCACCGGCTCCACCGCCATCGGGCGTGTTCTCGTCGAGCAGTCCGCGCAGCAGCTGCTCCGGGTGTCGATGGAGCTCGGGGGAAATGCGCCGTTCCTGGTGTTCGGCGACGCCGACCTCGACGCGGCCGTCGACGGTGCGGTCACGGCGAAGATGCGCAACATCGGCGAGGCGTGCACGGCGGCCAACCGGTTCCTCGTCCACGAGTCCGTAGCCGACGACTTCTCCCGCCGACTGGCCGACCGGATGGGCGCCCTGCGCATGGGGCGGGGGACCGACGAGGGGGTCGACGTCGGACCGTTGATCACCGAGAAGGCGCGAGAGGGTGTCGCCGACCTGGTGGCCGACGCCGTCGACAACGGGGGCAAGATCCTCGTCGGCGGCGAGGCGCCGGACCGACGTGGCTGGTTCTACCCGCCCACCGTGATCGCCGACGTCCCGGCCGGCGCGCGGGTCTTCCGCGAGGAGATCTTCGGCCCGGTCGCGCCGGTCACGACCTTTGGCACCGACGACGAGGTGCTCGCACTGGCCAACGACACCGAGTTCGGCCTCATCGCCTACGCCTACACGCGTGACCTCCGGCGCGCCATTGCGGTGGCCGAGAGCCTCGAGACCGGCCTGGTCGGGCTCAACGCCGGGGTCATCTCCAACCCGGCGGCGCCGTTCGGCGGGGTCAAGGCCTCCGGTTTCGGTCGGGAGGGGGGTCGCGAGGGGATAGAGGAGTACCTCGAGGTCAAGTACGTCGGCATCGCCACGTGACCACGAGCCTCCCCTCGAGAGGCCGATGGCCGGTCGAGAAGCAGCATGGTTGACGCGGCCGCGCTCGACGACGTCGTCAGGCTCACCTCTGAGCTCATTCGCATCGACACGACCAACCGCGGGGGCGGCGACTGCCGCGAGCGTCCGGCGGCCGAGTACGTCGCGGAGCGTCTGGGAGAGGCGGGCGTCGAGGCGACGATCCTGGAGTCGGCGCCGGGCCGCGCCAACGTCGTCGCACGGATATCCGGCTCCGAGCCGGGCCTCGATGCCTTGCTCGTGCACGGACATCTCGACGTGGTACCGGCCGAGGCCGCGGACTGGACCGTCTACCCCTTCTCCGGCGAGGTGCACGACGGCGTGATCTGGGGCCGCGGTGCCGTCGACATGAAGAACATGGATGCGATGGTGCTGGCCGTCATCCGGTCCTGGGCCCGCGAGGCCCGCCGCCCGCGCCGTGACATCGTGCTCGCGTTCACCGCCGACGAGGAGGACCACGGGGTCTACGGAGCCGGATGGCTGGGCGACAACCATCCGGAGGTGTTCGCCGGCTGCACAGAGGGCATCAGCGAGTCGGGTGCCTACACCGTGCACGCCGGGAACGGTGTACGGATCTACCCGATCGGAGCGGGTGAGCGAGGCGTCGCCTGGCTGCGGCTGACCGCCCACGGCCAGGCGGGGCACGCGTCGAAGGTCAACCGGTCCAACGCGGTCGGCGCCCTCGCTGCGGCGGTCGCCCGGATCGACGCGTACGAGTGGCCGGTACGGATGACGCCGATCGTGCGGGCCGCCATGGTCGCGACCGGTCGCGCTCTGGGCGTGCCGGTCGGCCCGGACGACGCCGTTCCCGAGGTCGAGGCCGCCGTCGACCGGTTCGGTCCGGCCCGCGTCATCGTCGAGAACAGTCTGCGCAACAGCGCGAGACCGACGATGCTCCAGGCCGGCTACAAGGTCAACGTCGTCCCCGCGACGGCGGTCGCCCACGTCGACGGCCGGCTGGTGCCCGGCGGTGACGACGAGTTCCGCAGAACGCTGGACGAGTTGACCGGACCATCGGTGGAGTGGGAGTTCACCCACCACGAGGAGCCGTTGCAGGCGCCGGCCGACTCGCCGACCTTCGCGGAGTTGAGCGCCGCCATCCTGGCCGAGGATCCGGGCAGTCACGTCGTGCCGTTCTGCCTGGGCGGCGGCACCGATGCCAAGCGGTTCTCCCGACTGGGAATCACGGGGTACGGCTTCTCGCCACTGCGCCTGCCGCCGGGCTTCGACTACAACGCGCTCTTCCACGGCGTGGACGAGCGGGTGCCCGTCGATGCCCTCCACTTCGGCGTGCGCGTACTGGACCGCTTCCTGTCGCCCCCGGCGACCGACGGCGACATGGATATGACGTGAGCGTTCCGGCGCTGACCCGGCCGCGGCGGCTGGCAGCGGGCGACCGCGTCGTCGTGGTCTCGCCCAGCGGCCCGGTTCCGAAGGACCGGCTGGACATCGGCTGCGCGATCCTCCGCGGCTGGGGCCTGGACGTCGTCGTCGCACCACACGCCCTGGACGTGCACGACCGGTTCGGGTACCTGGCCGGCGGCGATGCCGACCGGGCCGGCGACCTGCAGGATGCCTGGCTCGACCCATCCGTCGCGGCCGTGCTCTGCGCCCGCGGCGGGTACGGCGTCCAGCGGATCCTCGACCGGCTGGACTGGTCGGCGATGCGCGGTGTCGCTCCCAAGGTGCTCGCCGGCTACAGCGACATCACCGCGCTGCACGAGGCGTTCGCGACGCGGCTCGGCGTCGCGACACTGCATGCCCCCATGGTCGGCGCACACGTGTTCGTCAGCGACGACCGGACCGCCGAGCTGTTCCGCCGCACGCTGTTCGAGCCGGAGTCGGTGCGGACGCTGACGTCGCCGACAGCGCACGCGCTGGTGCCCGGCATGGCGCGCGGCGTCACCGTCGGGGGTTGTCTGGGCATGCTCGCGGCGGAGCTCGGCACCGCGACCGGGCGTGGCAGCGCGGAGGGCGGGATCGTCCTGCTCGAGGATGTCGACGAGAAGGCCTACCGCGTCGATGGCTATCTCACCCACCTTCGCCGGGCGGGCTGGTTCGACGGCGTGGCCGGCGTCGTGCTGGGATCGTGGAAGGACTGCGAGCCGGTCGAGGACGTCATGCGCGACCGGCTCACGGACCTCGGAGTTCCGGTCGTCTCCGAGCTCGGGTTCGGCCACGGGGACAGCTCTCTCACCGTCCCGCTCGGGCTGCCCGCCACCCTCGACGCCGATTCCGCGACGTTGAGGGTCGACGTGCCCGCACTGGCGTGACCGACATCGCCGCCGGCGGCCGGAGAGGGCGGATCGCCGCCTCCCGGCCGCCGCGGCGGTGCACCCCCGTCAGTGGCTGTGGTCGCCGAGCTGCGCCCTGATCTCTCCACCTTGGTACAGCGAGCTGTGCACGTTGACGTAGGTCGTGCCCGACCGGACGGCCCGGACGAGCTCGTCGAACTGGCCGGCGGTGATGCCTTGTCCGGCCGGCCCGATCACGTCGGCCGCGACCAGGACGCCCTCGATCGTCGCCGGTGCCGCCGGGCAGGCCTGCGTGCCCGCCGGGCCGTTGCCGAGGTTCGAGCACAGGAACACGCTGATGCCGCCGCTCTGGTGGCGGCCGCCGAGGTGGATGTGCGCCTGCGTGACCGTGCCCTCGAGCGCCGAGTACTCCAGTGTGTAGGTGATCGCGTCGTCCGACGGGGAGATGCGGGCGTGGAAGTCGCCCGTGCCCGTCGTCGACAGTGCGAGCGGGTCCTCCTGGTAGCCGCTGAGCGTTTCCCGGAAGTCGTTCCGTCCTTCGCCGTCGTCTCCGCTGGCCACCGCGACCGAGCCGATCACCGTGCCTGCCGCGACGACACCGATGGCGAATGTCCTACGCCAACGTCGATCCATTCCCTGGCCTCCCTCGAGGTTGTCGGCCCCCACGGGGGGCACGTACGCGGACGCGGACCGGTTCAACGGCCGGCGCCCTCGATCGCGCACGAGGATCGCCCAGCCCGGGCCCAGAACCGAGTCCGGGTGAGATCGGCGGCGGGCGGGGCGACAATGGAGCCGTGAGCAGCCCGCGCGAGGTCGTCGTGCTCGGGTCCACAGGTTCGGTGGGTACCCAGGCGCTGGACGTGGTCCGGGCCAACCCGGACCGTTTCCGGGTCGTCGGCCTCGCGGCCGGCGGATCCGATCCTGGCGCGCTCGCGGCGCAGTCGCTCGACCTCCGAGTCGACGTCGTGGCCGTCGCCCGCGCCGGAGCGGCGCAGGATCTCCTGCTCGCCTTCTACGCCGAGGCGCGGCGGCGCGGCTACAGCGCGGGGGAGTACGCCGTCCCCAAGGTGCTGGCGGGTCCCGACGCCGCCACCGAACTCGCCGCCTACGACTGCGATGTCGTGCTCAACGCCATCACCGGGTCGATCGGGCTGCGACCGACGCTGGCCGCCCTCGAGGCCGGCCGCATGCTGGCGCTGGCCAACAAGGAGTCGTTGATCGTCGGCGGACCGCTGGTGACGGCCGCTGCCCGACCGGGCCAGATCGTGCCCGTGGACAGCGAGCACAGCGCGCTCGCCCAATGCCTGCGCGGTGGGCGACGCGACGAGGTGCGCCGCCTGGTGGTCACGGCGAGCGGTGGACCGTTCCGCGGGCGCACGCGCGACGAACTGGCCGACGTCACGCCGGAGCAGGCGCTCGCGCACCCGACCTGGTCCATGGGGCCGGTGATCACGGTGAACTCCGCGACGCTGGTCAACAAGGCGCTGGAGGTCATCGAGGCGCATCAGCTGTTCGGCCTGCCGTTCGACGCGATCGAGGTCGTCGTCCACCCCCAGTCCGTGGTGCACTCCATGGTCGAGTTCGTCGACGGGTCCACGCTCGCCCAGGCCAGCCCGCCGGACATGCGAATCCCGATCGCCCTGGGCCTCGCGTGGCCCGACCGCGTCCCCGGTGCCGCACCCGCCTGCGACTGGTCCACTGCCGCCACGTGGGAGTTCATGCCTCTCGACGACACGGCGTTCCCCGCGATCTCGCTCGCACGCGAGGTCGGCGCACGCGGTGGCACGGCGCCCGCGGTCTACAACGCCGCGAACGAGGAGTGTGTCGGGGCGTTCCTCGGCGGGCGTCTGCCGTTCCTCGCCATCGTGGATACGGTTGCCGAAGTCGTGGCCGAACACACCGCGAGTGCCGGCCCGGCCGGCCACGGCGGGAACGCCGCGAGCGTCGACGACGTTCTGGCTGCGGAGACCTGGGCCCGCACCCGCGCCCGCGAGATCACACGATAGGGGGAACCCACCGCCGTGGACTGGCTGCCCGTGCTCGGCATCCTGGCGTTCGCCGTCGGGCTGCTGCTGTCGATCGCCTTGCACGAGATCGGCCACCTGGTCCCGGCGAAGCTGTTCGGGATCAAGGTCACCCAGTACATGGTCGGGTTCGGCCGCACCGTCTGGTCGCGCCGACACGGCGAGACCGAGTACGGGTACAAGGCGATCCCGCTGGGCGGCTACGTCCGGATGGTCGGCATGTTCCCGCCCGAGCCGGGCGACGACCCCCGCCGCCTGCGCAAGGCCAGCACCGGGCCGTTCCAGGCACTGGTCGAGGACGCCCGGCGGGTCGCCAAGGAGGAGATCCAGGCCGGCGACGAGGACCGCGTCTTCTACCGGAAGGCCTGGTGGAAGAAGCTCGTGGTGATGCTCGGCGGCCCGGCGATGAACGTGCTCATCGCCGCCGTGCTCGCCGGCGGGGTGCTGATGATCCACGGCCAGGCCGAGCTACGACCGGTCGTGAGCGAGGTCTCGGCATGCGTGATCCCGGTCGCCGACGGTGACCGCGCGTGTACGGCCGACGACCCGCCCACACCCGCGGCCGAGGCCGATTTCCGCGCCGGCGACCGGCTGGTGTCCTTCGGCGGCGTCCCCGTCAGGTCGTGGAGCGACGCGCAGGAACTGATTCGTCACCAGCCGGCCGGCCCGATCGACGTCGTCGTCGAGCGCGAAGGCCGCCAGGTCACCCTCAGGCCCGACCTCGTGACCACCGAACGGCGCGCGCTCGGCGACGAGCAGGCCGACGGCTTCCGCCCGCCCACCGACGAGCTCGAGACCGTCGGGTTCCTCGGCGTCGCTCCCACCCAGGAGCTGGTGCCTCAGGACCTCGGGGGCGCGGTCGCCTGGCTCGGCGACTTCACCGTGGCGACGGCGCACGCGGTGATCTCGATCCCGGAGCGCATGGTCGGCGTCTGGGATGCGGCGTTCGGCGACGGCGAGCGCGAGGTGGACGGCCCGATCGGCATCGTGGGCGCCGGGCGGATAGGCGGCGAGATCGCGACGCTGGACGTGGGCGTCGCGGACCGCGTAGCCAGCTTCGTGCTGCTGCTCGCGAGCTTCAACATGGCGATCGCCCTGTTCAACCTGATCCCCCTGCTGCCGTTGGACGGCGGACATGCGGCGGGTGCGATCTGGGAGGGCGTCAAACGCGGCTGGGCGCGGGTCAGCGGCGGACCGACGCCGCGACCGGTCGACGTAGCCAAGGCGCTGCCGCTCGCGTACGGCGTCGCCACGCTGCTGATCGGCATGAGCGTGCTGCTGCTCTACGCCGACATCGTCAACCCGGTCCGCCTGCCGGGCTGACGTCACGGAGAATGGATCCATGAACGTCGCCCTCGGCATGCCCTCCATGCCCCCGCCGGTCCTGTCGCCGCGGCGCGTCTCGCGCAAGATCCGAGTCGGCAAGGTCGAGGTCGGCGGTGATGCGCCGGTCAGCGTGCAGTCGATGACGACGACGCCGACCACGGACGTCGACGGCACGCTCCAGCAGATCGCCGAGCTCACCGCAACCGGGTGCGACATCGTCCGGGTGGCCTGTCCGAGCCAGGACGACGCGGAGGCGCTACCGGCGATCGCCAGGAAGTCGCAGATTCCGGTGATCGCCGACATCCACTTCCAGCCCAAGTACGTCTTCGCCGCGATCGACGCCGGCTGCGCCGCCGTGCGTGTCAACCCGGGGAACATCCGCAAGTTCGACGACCAGGTCGGTGCCATCGCCCGGGCCGCGAAGGACGCCGGGGTGTCCATCCGGATCGGTGTCAACGCGGGTTCACTCGACCCCCGGCTACTGGAGAAGTACGGCAAGGCGACACCGGAGGCATTGGTCGAGTCCGCGGTCTGGGAGGCATCGCTGTTCGAGGAGCACGACTTCCGCGACTTCAAGATCTCGGTGAAGCACAACGACCCGGTGATCATGGTCCGTGCGTACGAGTTGCTCTCCGAGCAATGCGACTACCCGCTTCACCTCGGTGTGACCGAGGCCGGGCCGGCGTT
>DASRTE010000183.1:0-15918 GCA_035656095.1 Jiangellaceae bacterium | reverse complement strand
GTACCAGATAGAACGCACCCCCGTCGACGACGACAACAATCCCACCGGGGCACCGGTGGTCACCGGTATCTGGCGACCCAACCGGCAGGTCGACCAGGATGCGCCGGCCTTCGCCGATGCCAGCTTCAACCCAGGCGATCGGTTCCGCTGGCGTGTCGGCGTGCCGGGCGAGCCCTTCTCCGATCCGGTTTACGGCACCACGTTGCCGTACTGGGGCGATCCTGGTGTGCCTGGGGAGAACCTACGCACGCAGTGGGAGATGACCAACGCGGCGCAGTTCACCAGCGATGTGAACGAGTACGCCTACACGGCCGCGCTCGACGCGGCGAGCGACCGGGTTCGGGTCGTGGAGATCGGGCGCACGGTGCTCGGCCGGCCGATCAACATGTTCATCATCGGCTACCCGACCCCTCCAGCAACCGCGGCGGGGGTCGCCGCCACGTCGCCCGCGTTGATCAACTGCAACGTTCACGGCAACGAGCCCTCCTCCCGAGAGGCATGCTTGATCCTGGCCCGGCAGTTGGCATTCGGTGACGACGCTCGCACCATCGACATCCTGTCGAACACCACCGTCCTGGTCGTTCCTGCGGTCAACGGCGACGGCCGTGCCGCGAACACCCGTGGCAACTCCTCCGGTCAAGATCTCAATCGCGACTTCTCCTTGATTCGGGAGCCGGAGACCTTCGGTTTCGTTCG
Organism: Jiangellaceae bacterium; assembly: GCA_035656095.1. Classification (GTDB taxonomy): domain Bacteria; phylum Actinomycetota; class Actinomycetes; order Jiangellales; family Jiangellaceae; genus DASRTE01. Next base: position 15,222 of record DASRTE010000183.1, on the reverse strand, counting down.
CATGCTGCGCGACTACCAGCCCGTCGCGGGATTCGACGGCCACGAGTTCGGCAACAACCAGGCAGGAGACCTGCCGGTGCTCTTCCCCCGGCACCTGAACGTTGCGCCGCCGGTCTTCGACCAAGCGAAGGACCTGGTCGAGGGCTGGCTCTACGAGAAGGGCTCGGAGGACGGCTGGTGGTACTGCCCGTACGGCTGCCAGGGCGGCGGAGCCGTGGGCCTCAGCCAGGAGACCATCCTGCGCAACACGATGGGACTGATGAACGTGGTGGGCATCTTGCTGGAGGCGCGCAGCGCGGGCGGGCCGACGCGGCCGGCAGAGACCACCAGTCCGGCCAACCGGAAGCGCAAGACATTCTCGGCGCTGTACAACTACCACGAGTTCTTCGACTACTACCTGGCGAACGAGGCCGACATCATCCAGGCAACCGACCAGGGGGCCGAGCTCCAGACCCTGAACCAGGGCCGGATCGTGTTCCGGGGCTCCTACGACGTCCCGGCGTTCCCGCCTCCGCACCCCGGTGAGAGCCCTCCGCCTGCGGAGGTTCCCGACCCGGATCAGATACTCGAAGAACCGCCGTGCGGGTACCTACTCACCGAGGAGCAGTACAACGGGCCGCGCACGGACGGTCCGGCAGGGCTGACGACGACGCTGGCAGAGCGCATCGAGGCCCACGGCTGGAGGGTCCAGCCGAGGCCGAGCGGGTACATGGTTCCTCTGACCCAACCGGAACGGGGTCTCATCCCGCTGCTCCTCGATGGTCAGGCCGCAGAGCCCTGGGTCGCCGCGGCGCGGCTGTACGGTCCGCCGGCGGATCCACGGGCCCAACTGCCCGACAGTGCCTGCGGGCTCGGTCGCGGCCCGGCCTCGCCGGACCGGACGCCGTCGGCAGAGGACCTCGTCTACGTAACGGACTGACGAAGGGCGTTGCCCGCGACGCGCTGAACGGGGCCAGGATTCTGGTGGTCACGACGCGCGTCGCGGGCGCCGCTGGCGCGCGTCACGACGGTCAGGCCAGCACGACGCCGACCCGCTTGGTCGCGGTAAGTGTGCCGCGGGCGGTGCCCACGTAGGTGCCGGAGGTCGGGGCCACGTCTGTGTAGTCTCGCCCCGTGGCGACGGTCAGGTAGTCCCTGCCGGCGCGCCGCCCGTGGCACGGGTCGAACGCCACCGCGCGTGCACCGGCAGGGCGGGCGACGATGACCTCCACCCAGGCGTGGGTCCCACCCTCGCCGAGCAGGTGCCCGGAGACGTAGCGTGCCGGCAGCCCGGTGGCCCGGCAGAGCGCGATCATGACGTGGGCGGTGTCCTGGCAGACTCCGCGACCACCGGCGAGCGCCTCGGCGGCGGTGGTGGCGATGGAGGTCACCCCGTGCGCGTATCTGATCGCCTCGTGTACGTACTCGCAGAACCGCTCGGCGGTCGCCAGCCTGTCCGGGCCGGTCATCGCCGCCGCCAACTCGTGAATCGTACTGTCGGCGGCGGTCAGCCGGGTCGGCCGGAGCAGCCGCGGGTCGGTGAGCGCGGCTGCCGGTAGGAGCACATCGGAGATCGCCCCGACTCGCTCGACGATGGCTTCGACTGCGAACTCGACCCCGTCGGACACCAGTGGCACCCGGGATCGGGTGATCGTGTTGCCGGTGGCATCTTGCCGTTGCGTGGTCCTGGCGTCGGCGTCGTGGACGGTGATCGAGTGCCGCCGTCTGCGTTGGTCACCGTGCTGCCGCGGCGGCACCACGACCAGCCGGTGGTTCAGGTTTCGTACCGGTGCGTCGTAGGTGTAGCGGAAGCGCTGGTGCAGCACGTAGGTGAGCTTGCCGGCTTCCTGCAGCTCCTGGCGCGAGGGGAGCCGGAGCGCAGCGTCGGGGGACGCGCCGGCCGTCCACGTCATGTCGTCTCCTCGGCCCAGACCTGCATGCTCTGCAGCACCGGGCCGCCGTAGGTGGTGACCATCGCGACGTCGACCGCGTCGCGACCTCGCCCGATCAGCACCCGGCCCTTGCGGGCCGCGTTGTTGCGGGGGTCGAACGTCCACCATCTGCCGTCGAGGTAGACCTCCATCCAGGCAGCGAAGTCCATCGGCTCGGGCGCCGGCGGGACGTCCATGTCGGGGAGGTAGCCGAAGACGTAGCGAGCCGGGATCGACAGTGCCCGGCAGAAGCTGATCGCGACATGGGCGAAGTCTCGGCAGACGCCCGAGCCGGCGGCATACGCTTCCGCCGCCGTGGTCGTCGGAGTACTACTGCCGTAGCCGAACTGGAGATGTCCGTTGACGTGGTCGTTGATCGCCTGCACGCGCCGGTAGCCCGGCTTCTCGCCGCCGAACAGCCGCCATGCCTCGTCGCCGAGGACGTCGGGTAGGCAGTACCGGCTCGGGAGCGTGTAGACCAGCACGTCGTCCGGCAGTTGCGCGGCAGGCACCTCGGCCGCGTCGAGGTCCACGTCCTCGGTCGCGTCCGGAACCGTGACGACGGCGTCGTAGTGCAGCGTCGTGTCGCCCACCGGCAGGCAGAGTCGTTGGCAGTCGTTGCCGTACAGGTCGGTGTAGCCGTGCCGGTCGACGCGCGGCAGGGTCTCCCATCCCTGCCGGAGCACCGTCGCCGGCGCAGCCCCGGACGCCTGGACCTGGAACACCGCGGCGGTCTCGACCTCAGCGGTGTACCGGAACTCACACCCCACCCGGACCTGCCGTGTCACGGCTGCCCTGCCCGCATGCTGACCGTCATGTGTTTCCCAACCGTAGCGACTAGTGGCAGCAACAGATCGGTGGTACGACTCCTCGCATGGGAGGGCTCCTCGACGGGTATCCGCGTGGCCCAGCCTACGACGAGATGTTCGGAGCGGACGGGCTGCCGCACCCACACATGAGGGCGCTGTACAACGCCCTGCAGACGCTCACCGGCGACGACCTGGCCCAGCGGGCGGCGGTCCAGGACCGCAGCTTCCGCGACCAGGGCGTCACCTTCTCCCATGCCGGCGAGGAGTGGGTCTTCCCGCTCGATCTGATCCCGAGGCTGGTCCCGGCGGCCGAGTGGGAACTCGTCGAAGCCGGTGTCGTGCAGCGGGTACGCGCGCTGGAGGCGTTCCTCGCGGACGTCTACGGGCCGGCCGAGGTGGTCCGGGATGGGGTGGTGCCGCGCTCGGTGCTCACAACCTCGGCCGGCTTCTGCCGGCCGGCGTACGGCATCCAGCCGCCGAACGGCGTGCGGGTACACCTCGCCGGGATCGACCTCGTCCGCGACCAGGCGGGCGCCCTGCGGGTGCTCGAGGACAACCTGCGGGTGCCGTCAGGCATGTCCTACGTCGTGGAGAACCGGCGAACGATGGCGCGCGTCTTCCCCGACCTGTTCATGAAGCAGCACGTGCGGCCGGTCGCCTCCTATCCCGGACGTCTGGTCGACGCGCTGCGGCGGTCGGCGCCGGCCGGTGTCGAACATCCCAACGTCGTGCTGCTCACCCCCGGCGTGCACAACGCGGCCTACTTCGAGCACGCCTTCCTGGCCCGCAAGATGGGCATCGAGCTGGTCGAGGGCCGGGACCTGTTCTGCCACGAGCACGTCCTGTACATGCGCAGCATCGGGGGGGAGCAGCGCGTGGACGTCGTATACCGACGCGTCAACGACGATTTCCTCGACCCGGTGCACTTCCGGTCCGATTCCGTCGTGGGCTGCCCGGGCATCCTGAACGCAGCCCGCGTCGGCAACGTGACGATCGCCAACGCGATCGGCAACGGCGTCGCCGACGACAAGCTCATGTACACCTATGTCCCGGCGCTCATCGAGTACTACCTCGGCGAGCGGCCGCTACTACCCAACGTCGTGACCTACCGACTCGATGATCCGGAGGTCCGATCGGAGTGTCTTGCCCGGCTCGACCAGCTGGTGGTGAAGCCGGTGGAGGGCTCGGGCGGCACCGGCATCGTCATCGGGCCGCATTCCTCCGACGCCGAGCTGGCCGCGTTGCGCGAGCGGGTGGTGGCCGACCCGAGAGCGTGGATCGCGCAGGAGCTGGTTCTGCTGTCGACCTCACCGGCGCAGCTCGGCGACCGGCTGCTGCCCCGGCATGTCGACCTGCGGCCGTTCGCGGTCAACGACGGCGAGCGGATCCGGGTGCTGCCCGGCGGACTGACCCGGGTGGCGCTGCAGGAGGGAAGCCTGATGGTGAACTCCAGTCAGGGCGGCGGCTCCAAGGACACCTGGGTCCTCACGTCGCGGCCGCAGCAGGCGCCGGAAACGAACGGGCCGCCGGCGTTTCCCGCTCAGGCGGTACGGGGGACCGTCCCCGACCGGGGCCCCCGCGACGACCAGCCGCAGCAGTGAGAGGGCCGGGATGCTGAGTCGGGCCGCCGAGGCACTGTTCTGGATCGGCCGGTACGTCGAACGGGCCGAAGACACCGCCCGACTGCTCGACGTTCATTTCCATGAGGTGCTCCAGGACCCGAACGTGGACGAGGCAGGCGCCTGCGCCGTCCTGTTGACCGTGATGGGGGTTCCGGACGAGGTCGCGCAGCGGCACCGGGACAGTCGGGCCCTGCTGGAGTTGCTCGGCTACGACGAGACCCGGCCCAATTCGATCGTCGGCGCCCTGGTCGCCGCCCGGCAGAACGCCCGCGGCGCGCGGGAGGCGCTCTCGGCGGAGATCTGGGAGTGCCTCAATGCCACCCACAACTCCCTCCCGACCCGGGTGGCGGCGGCCCGCGACTTCGGCCCCGCGCCGTTCTTCTCCTACATCCGCGAGCGCGCAGCCACCTTCGCCGGCTACGTCGAGGCGAGCATGAGCCGGGATGCGAGTCACGACGTGCTCGTCCTCGGCCGCAGCCTGGAGCGGGTGGACATGACCGCGCGCATGCTTGCTGCCCGGATCGGCGCCCCGCGAGGGAGCGAGGGCTGGACCTCCACTCTGCAAGCATGCTCCGCTCACGATGCCTACCTGCGTACGTACCAGCAGGGCGTCGAGGCTCCGCGCGTGCTGGAGTTCCTGCTGGTGGACCGGCTCTTCCCCCGGTCGGTCTTCCACGCCCTCAGCGCGGGGGAGGATGCGCTGGCCCGTCTCGACCCGGCGTCGGGACGATCCGCGTTGGACGAGCCCGCCCGCCGGGCGATCGGTCGGGCCCGCACCGACCTGGAGTTCCTGTCCGCCGCCAATCTCCTCGACGACCTGCCGAACCGGCTGCACGGCCTGCAGCGGACCGTGTCGACGGTCAGCGAAGAGGTGACCCGGCGGTTCTTCGCCGGGTCCGCCCCGCTGCAGTGGAGCCTCGAGGAGCCCGCAGGATGAGCTGGCGAATCGCGATCCGGCATCGCACGGGCTACCGGTACGCAGGACCGGTGCAGGCGTCGTACAACGAAGCGCGGCTGACACCACCGAGCCTCGACGGGCAGCGCACCTTGCAGGCTGCCCTCGCCGTCACGCCCGCAGTCAGGCCGCTGCGCTACGTCGACTACTGGGGCACGATGGTCGACGCGTTTGACATCCACGTCCCACACACCGAGCTCGTCGTGCTGGCCACGTCGATGGTCGAGACCGCCCGGCCGCGGCCGTTGTCGGCCGGCGCAAGCTGGGCCGACCTGGCCGACCCGGAGGTCCAGGACCGCTTCGCCGAGCTGCTCGCCGCGTCGACGTACGTCACGGCGGAGCCAGAGCTCGCCGAGGTCGGGCGATCCCTGCGCGCGGGGTCGACGCCGGTGCAGGCCGGCCTGCGCGCCGCCGGGTGGACCCACGAGACGCTGCGCTACGAGCGGGGCGCGACGCACGTGCACACGTCGTCGGCCGAGGCCCGCGCCGCCGGCAAGGGGGTATGCCAGGACTTTGCGCACGTCACGCTGGCCCTGCTGCGCGCGGTCGGGCTGCCCGCGCGCTACGTCTCCGGCTACCTGCACCCGGCGGTGGAAGCGGAGATCGGGGAGACGACCGCGGGCGAGGGCCACGCCTGGGTGGAGTTCTGGGCCGGTGACTGGGTCGCCGTCGACCCGACCAGCCTCGCCGACGTGGGCAGCCGCCACGTGCTGCTGGCGCGCGGCCGCGACTACGCCGACGTGAGGCCGCTGTCGGGCGTCTACTCCGGCCCGGCAGCAGAGCATTTCGGCGTCACCGTCGAGGTCACCCGGCTCGGCTGACCGCAACGAAGGCGACGAGATGCGTTCTCCAGCTCTGTCCCAACTCGACCTGAACTCGACCACGCCGACGCGATCTTCGAGCGCCTCGAGATCCCACGAGCCGGTTCTATGGCTTACAGTGTCAGTGATCCGACAACGACGACCTCAGCCCCGAGGAACGCCAGACTGCAACCCCGGCAGTGACTGCTCAGCCCCCATCCGGCCGTGCTCCACCTGGCTTCTGTCATGTCGTCGATGTGAGGACGGTGTCTGGCGTTGAACACCATCACTGGGTCGGGAATCGCACCACGGGTGGGCGTGGGTGGTGTCGCTGATGTCGAGGCGGGGGATTCTGCTCGTGTGAGTGTCTCTCGGCGTGAACGGTATGTCAGCACCTACGCGGAACTGTCTGGCCAGATTCTGGCCAAGGGTCTGCTCGAGCGCCGGTACGCCTACTACTGGATGAAGATCATCGGAACGACCGCGGTCTTCGTCGGGGTTTGGGTTGTGTTCGCGTTGCTGGGTGACTCATGGTTCCAGCTCGTGGTTGCCGCGGTGTTGGCGGTCGTACTGGCCCAGTTCGGATTCCTGGGCCACGACGCCGCACACCGGCAGATCTTCGCCTCGCACCGATGGAACGAATGGACCGCGCGGGTCGTCTCCGGGCTTTTCACCGGGCTGAGTTATGGCTGGTGGCTGAGCAAGCACAACCGTCACCACGCCAACCCGAACAAGGAGGGCGCCGACCCCGACCTCGCACCCGGCGCCTTCGCGTTCACACCGGCGGCCGCGCAGGGCAGGCGCGGCCTCGGCCGTCGGTTGGGTCGGTGGCAGGGCTATTACTTCTTCCCGCTCCTGCTGCTGGAAGGGCTCGCCCTGCACGTCTCCAGCATCCAGACGATCATGCGCCGGGAGCCGCTGAAGCACCGCTGGTGCGAGGCGGCATTCATCGTTACTCGACTCGGTGGATACATCACCGTGCTGGTGGTGGCCCTGCCACCGGGCAAGGCGGCCGCCTTTCTCGGTGTGCAGATGGGACTGTTCGGCCTGCTCCTGGGAGGCGCGTTCGCCCCGAACCACACCGGCATGCCCATCGTCGCGCACAACGAGAAGATCGACTTTCTTCGGCGCCAGGTGCTGATGTCCCGCAACATCCGAGGCGGCTGGCCGACGAACTTCGCCCTCGGCGGACTCAATTACCAGATCGAGCACCACCTGTTCCCCAGCATGCCCCGACCCAACCTGCGCCGCGCGCAGCCAATCGTCCGCGACTTCTGCGCCAGTTACCGGGTCAGCTACACCGAGACCAGCCTGCTGAGCGCCTACCGGATCGTGATCCGATACCTCAACCAGGTCGGATCCGGCGCACCTGACCTCTTCCGGTGCCCGCTGGCCGAGCAGTACCGCGCTTAGAGGGCGGACACGTCAGGCGGTTGCCGGCGCGGCACGGCTGGTGGTCCGCGCCCGCCAGATGCCCACCATGAGTGCTCCGAGGCCGAAGACCACGGCGGCAAATCCCACCAAGCCACCAAGGATGGGAACCAGTGCCAGAATGCGCAGAATTCCCCAGCCGGCAAGGAAGGCCAAGATCCAGGCGGTCGGCTCGCGCACAATCCTCCGGCCGACAATCCAGGCCGCAGCGCTGTACCCAATCGCATAGATGAGCCCCAGTGCGCCAAGGAGGCCGAGGCCGAGTGGGATCCCGACGATCGTCACCAGGGCGATGATGGCCAGAATGGGAAGGCCGAAGAACGCGAGCAGCCCCCATCCGATCGACGGGCCGATCCCGGTCCAACCCGCCTCCGCGATCCTGCGAGCACCAGGGCCGACCAGCCACAGCAGCACCAACCCGACCACCAGGGTCGACACCGAGACCGCAAGCCACCAGGCCAGGCGGCCGACCCAGCCGAACCCGTCCCAGTTGAAGTTGGTCTGGATCCGCTGGGTTTCCCCGCCGATCGTCGCCCCGGAATCCACCACCGGATCGCTGCGGGACACCACGTCGCCGGTCACGTTGGCGCCGTCGCGCAGTTCTACCCGGCCATTGAAGACGACCACGTCCCCATTCACCCGACCAGAGATGGTGACGGGAGCGTCGAAGGCGGTAACCGATCCGTTGACAGTGCCGTCCACGGTCGAGGAGCCGTGGAAGACGACGAGGTCACCAACCTCCTCCCCCTCCGCTACGTTGGCTCGTCCCGACAAGACCACGAACGCCTCGTCGGCTTGATCGTCCTGCGCCCATGCAGGCGTGGCCAAACCGAGCAGCACCAGCGTGCCGAGTCCGACAGCGATAGACCGTCGCACAGCGATCGCCTCCAATCGTCCACTTCAACCTCTACCCGGAGTCAACCCGGCCCAAGATCGCAGCACAAGGGCCGCGTGAGCTTGCCCAGGCGCCCGGCCAGGCAGCTCGCACCTCACATGAGGCATTCGTCACGGCGACTGGCGACGCGTACTACTACCGCAGACCCTCAATCGAAACCACGTGTCCATCGCCGACCCCGAGGTCAAAGTCGACCGCTGGCGACGCGTAACTCTGGGTGTTCAGTGTGTTCTAGTCCGCAGCAGACGAGGTTGTCGCAGTGATGCGGCTGGCAACGTCCCTGATCCCCATGCCAATCAGGATGAACAGCACGCCGATGAGGATTGCCATTGCGGCCACACCAAAGGCCACGACCGAGGTATACAGCGAAGCTTGGAGGAACGAGGCGGTAGCAGCGGTCTCGCGCAGCGGATCCTCGCGATCCAACTCCGCGTATCGCAAGCCCCCTGTCGCCTCGAGCGCGTGGTCGTCGATGATCGCCGCCTCGCAGTAGGCGCTGAAGGGCCCGTTGACCTCGTCGCCTGCCAAGCAATCGGCGTCGTCGGAAACCGTTATCTTCTGGTCGGACAGTGTGTTGCTGACGACGATCCAGGTGGCAATCCCACCAATGATGAGGACCACGCCGATCACGATTGACAGAATGTAGGCGATCTTTCTCACTGACGTCCCTTTCTGTCGGTATCACACCGTGCTCTCGCAGAAACGGCATACTCAACTCACGACGCATGGGACCCGCCGCCAGCGCGACCGTAGCACTTCCGGGTGGCCTCGTCGAGGGGATGATCTCGGTGTCGCGAGACTGCCGTCGCGACAGCTGACCAGCACGTACCGGTGCGACGTCAACCGCGTCGGCGATCCACAGGGTCGGTTGCGTTGGGGAGCTGCCGGGCAGACATATTGGTGGAGACGTCCCACACGAGGAGCGCTTCGACGACGGCCTCGGCTACGAGCCGCGGGGCGTCAGGGGATCGACGAAGCCTGCCGGATTGCTCGATCTGTATTCCCCGTGAGGATGCGAGTCGATTGACCGCGTTTCGAGGCGACAGCCCTGACAGGGGATCCCTACAGGATGTGGTCACGTAGACCTCGAATGCCGCCTCGGGGGGTAGTTGGTGCCGAATCCGATCCGCGAGGTCATATCTCCGGTCGAGGTCGAACTGGCCACCGACGATCAGGTCCAAGGCTGTCGTGGTTCCCGGCTTTGTCGCACGGTTGAAGCCGTGGAACGAGACGGCACAGCGATGTTCTCGCTGGAGCAGGGCACGGAACCCGGGGAACGAGTGTTCGCTGATGTCATCGCTGGTGATGTGTAGGCGACGGAACTGATCTGTGCCTCGTCCGAGGCAAGCCCACAGGTCGACATCCAGGCGAAGGTCGGCAGCGACCGTGGCCGCCTGTTCGTCCGTATGACGCTCGATGGCGCCGCCGTGCGGGGCGATCACAGCGACGTCGCCTGATGTCGTCACCGTCTCCACGAGCTGCTCGGCTGCGAAGACGTCTGTCATGGCGACCACGGTTGCCGAGGGTGCTGACCCTGCGAAGAGTCGATCCGGATCGCCCATCGCGACCGAAGCTTCGCCTGGACCATCACCCGGAAGGAGCGCAGCTACCGTGAACAACGCATACGATTCCCCGTCGTTGAGCAGGACCTGCCTCCGGGCGCCGGGACGACCGAAATCGTCGGGAACAGTGAGCTCCAATGCCGCAAAACCGCCCTCCGAGAGACACACCTGTTCCCGAGACAACTGGATGGCGCCGGGAACCTCGACCACGCGCAACTGCGCCTCACCCATTGCCGTCACCTCCGACCAGTGTCGTGCTGGCGTTGAGCAAGTGTTTCAGGTACGACCATCGTCAGTCGGTTGGTGGACGCGTACAGCTTGCTGGTTCTTCCGGTCATCGTCGGCGAGGGCCACCGCCTCTTCCCCGACCGGGTTTGGCCACGGGCTCACCCTGGTGGAGTCGCGCACCACCGGCTCAGGCGTGGCCATCCACGTGTACCGGCCGACCGGCCGCCCCGAGTTCGGCTCGGTCGAGGTCTCCTGGAGAGTCTGCTGAACACTCCGGCGTGTTGATCCCCAGCTCCATGTGGATCACGTGCGGTCACTACCCAACCGCCTTGGTGACGATGTCGTAGGCGGTGGGAGTGGGCGCGGGATCGCTCCAGCAGCTCGCGCAGGATCTCCTCGGACGCGTCCCCTTGATCCGGAGGCTCACGCAGCCGCGCCGATCGGCTCGAGTGCGCGGAGCCACCACACCTCGTCGCTCATCGCGTCGCTCAGCTGCAGCAGCAGCCTGCGGATCTCGTCGAGATCCCACGCGATGGCGTCGGTGACGGCGAACAGCCGTTCCGAGAGGCGGTCCCGGGTGGCCTGGTAGGCGGCGAGCGCCACCGCCTCGGGAGCCTCCCCGCCGGCGGCGGCGATGATTGCACGACCCAAGAGCTCGGCGTCGCGGAGGGCGTCGGTGAGGCCGTGGGCGGTGATCGGGTCCTTGACGTAGCCGGCGTCGCCGACCAACGCCCACCCGGGCCCGGACGCTCGGCGGAGGAACCCGGGCCACCGCCCGGCGAACACCCGGAGCCGCTCGGGGGCGCCGGCGTCCGCGTCGAGCACCCCCGGGGCAGCCTGGTCCAGGAGCCGCGTGTAGGCGGATGCCATACCCAGCCGCGATTCGAGTCGGTACCGCTGAGGCGAGGTGCCGGCGAAGACACAGGTCTGGCCGCAGTTGGTGGGGAAGAAGCCGGCGGTGACCGCGGGCTGCGCCCGTTCCCGACCCGGCGCAGGTCGGTGACAGCGACGCCGAAGCGCACCTCGGCGCCGGCGTCCCGGGCCGCGTCGACCAGGATCGCGTCGAGCACAGTGCGGCGCGGGGCGTAGAGAGAGCTGCAGCACCGCACCGCGGAGGAGGCGTGGGTCGAGACGGTGTCTGCGCCGTATTTGCCGCGATCCACCACCAGGACCCGCAGCCCGGCACGGGCCAAGACCAGCGCGGTGGCGGCACCCGCGGGCCGGGCTCCGACCACGACCACGTCGTACGGCGCGACCGAAGGTGTGCTCATCGGATGCGCCGGGATAACCGTGTGTCCGGCATCACCACCTGGGTCATCGGGTTCTCCCTGCAATTGGCGTCAGGTGATGACGACGGTGCCGGGCGACTGGCTTGCCCCGGCATCGGTAGTCGCTACCGATGTGGAGAACGACGGGTGCAATCGCCCGGGACATGGGCAGTGGGCTCTCTGAATCGCCCGGAGCCAGTGTCGAGTCTCGAACCCGAAACCGCTTCGGGTGCGCTCACCGGTGCAGCGCGACGACCGTTCGGCCCTGGGCGCGCAGTGCCGGCCGTCGAGCGGGTGGCTGTCGTCCTCGCGAGGAATGAAGTGTGCGGCGCGCCGAGGCCGTGGTCAGTCGTCGGAGAGGCTGCTGCGCATCGTGGTGACGACGGGCCGCGGCGCGGTGTCGACGGCGAGCCGGAACACATCGGGACGGTGGTAGTGGCCGACCGGGTCGAACATTCGCCGCGCCGAAAGCACCTTGGTGAGATCCAGCTCGGCGACCAGGACGGTCTCGGCGTGCCGGGCCGGTCCGGCGAGGATCTCCCCGTTCGCGCCGACGATCACCGAGTTGCCGGGCTCCACCCACTCGGGATCCTCCGGATCGGTTTGCCACACCCGGTCCCGGTCGGGGAAGTCCGCCGGGATCTGGTCGACGCGCAGGCATGGATTCACACCGATCACGTAGCAGCGCCCCTCCCGGGCTATGTGTCGCATGGTCGCGACCCAACCGTCGCCTCTCGCCAACGTCGGTGCCACCCACACGTCGACACCTTGCGAGTACAGGTAGAACCGAGCCAGCGGCATGTAGTTCTCCCAGCAGATCAGCCCGCCGATGCGCCCGAAAGACGTCGGGTAGGTGTCGAGCGTCGAGCCGTCACCCATACCCCACACCGTGCGCTCCGAGCCGGTCGGCATCAGCTTGCGGTGCTTGCCGAAGAGGTTGCCGTCGGCATCGAAGTACAGCAGCGTGTTGTAAATCGTGCTTCCGGTCGGCTCACGTTCGCTGACTCCGATCACCAGATAGACGCCCGCTTCCCGGGCTGCCGAGCCGAGCCGATCGGTGGCCTCGCTCGGTACGACGACGGCCTGGTCGGCGAGCATCTCGAACCACCGCTCGTCACCGTCCCAGATCCGCGCCCCGTCGATCCAGATCGGCGTACCAGGCAGGAACGCCTCGGGAAACACGACCAGGTCGGCCGCCCGCACCCCGGGGTCGGCCAGCAACTCCTCCACCTTGGCTAGCGTCGCCTGACGATCCATCAGCACGTAGGCCGCCTGCACAGCCGCAACCGTCAACGTCGCCATCTCCGCCCTCCTGCCCCGACGATACGCGGCACGGCGCGGCGCACCGTGAAGAACGCCGCGGCGCGTGCTGACAACATCGCTCCCGCGGCACGGGTAGGTATCCGGCGGCTGAGTTCATCCGCTCCTCAGATACATGCGCATCGGCGTACGACGCGTCGCGTAAGGCCTGCACGGCGTTGCTTGTCCATCACGGGGCTGCGGCCCGGTCTGCCGAATGTTCCCCGTGGCATGGACTCAGACGCGGCCGGCTTCGGCCTCGACCGGAACGGTGCCGATGACCTGCTCGTTCCAGTTCTCTGCGGTCTGGACGGTCCAATAGACGGCGAAGAACGCAATCTCGTAGGCCTCCAGGGCGAAGACGGTGTGTTCGCCGAAGATCCGCGTCGTCGGGATGAGGGTGCCTCCAAGGATCATCAGGGCCGCTACCGCCGTGTAGACCCGGAACCACACCTTGTCCCGCTCGTTCCAGTGTTCGACCACCTTGGCGATGATTGCGCCGACGAGAAAGACGAACATGAGGACCGCCGCGATGCCGTGGGCCTGCGTGTTGAAGTCGTCCCAGTTCTGGATCAGCCACCAGACGAGGACCAGCACCAGGGCAGTGACGGCCAGTGACACCCTTGTCCCCCGGTCGCCCTGCTCGATCGGAGCCCGTACGCTCCGGTTCAACACCATGGCGGTGATGGCGGCGACGCCAAGACCAACGGCTCCCGCAATGAGCAGCGCATAGATGTTGTTGTCGATGTTGGTCACGACCCAGTCGGCGAGCGAGCCGTCGGCATTGACGGGAAGCGGGCTGGGCGCGACCGACCAGCAGCGTCCGACATCGGTGGTCGGCACAACGGCCACAACCGGGGCAAGCATGCCCGCGAAGTTCAGGCAGGCGTCCTCCCAGGCCCGCCCCTTGTAGACGATGAGCGAGAGGCCCACCGCGATCATGCTGCCGACGAAGATCGCCCGGACCGGCGTGTAGTAGTAGGCACTGATCCACGTCTGCCAACAGTCGACCTTGCTGCGTTCGATAGCGATCGAAGCGGCCAACAGCACGACGGCGCCAATCATCCCGATCCGCAGATAGCGGTAGGTCTTGATCGCATCCTGTGATCTCAGCGGCTCGGCCGGTCCTGCTTCCATCGTCTTCCCCTCGTGCAAAGATTGGTGGCTCTTCGGATTTGCGCATGGGCAGTTTCTCGTCGGAAAGGCGTGTTCCTGAATGCCGGATGCAGGATCCTGAGGCCGAGGTGAGTGAAGGTGCGGAAGCCGTGGGCGAGGGGGCGGGTCTTCTCGATGATCAGGTTGATCGCTTCGGTGCCGCCGTTGGAGACCCCGCCGGTGTCGAAGTAGGCCAGGACCTTCGCTCGCCAGGCCCGCAGTGTCCGGCGGAAGCGGCCGACCCTCGCCGATCGGGCAAGGTCGGCAACGACGCGAGCACCCGCCCGGCTCGGCACGCCCGGCCGCGGTGTGGGTGCGTGGATCGGCCAGCACCGACCGCGCGTATGGCCGATCCCCCGCCAACCACCCACCCGTCGCTGCGCGCCTTCGCGGAGGACTCGACGTGGACCCCCGCCACGGCAGCACTCCGCTCTTTCTGATGCCTATCGTCTTGCAGCCCTCACTCTTGCTGGCGGCCGATTTCGTCCAACGTTCGCAATGCCTGTTCGGCAGCGGCCGCGACCTCGGGCGACGGCGCTCGCGTGGCACGCTCCAGGGCGGTGCGGGCGGTTTCGGTGCCGATGCTGGCGAGGACGTCGACCAGCGCGGCAGAGGTGGCACCGGCAGAGATGGCTTCGGTGATCAGGGTACGGACCGGTCACCTGCCCTAACGAGCAGGATGCCTGCAAGCGTTTGCTCGTTCTCCGCGCCACCTGCCCCTGTACACGCCAAGACCGTCGATGCCGCCGTCGCCGCTCTGGCCGGTGACGTTGACGCTGTCGTAGTCAGCCTCTCGTAGCAGCCTGCGGGCCAGGCGCTCGAAGCCATCTGGGCGCATGGCCATGAGGTGATCCAGCAGTCGCTCCTTCCACCCCGGCTCCTCGGCCGGGGCAGGCTCTTCATCCTCTGTCTTTCGCGGCTTCCTTTTGCGATCTTTGCGGAGTTCCGCGACGTGGCGCCGCCGCCATACTCGTGCATACGTTCGGCCCACCGCATGCGAAGTTCAGCGTCCCGTGCCCGCTGAGCTTCTGCCCGTTCGCGGAGGCTTGCCAGGCGCTTTTCCTCGCAGCGATCCCTCTCCATCTGGGCTCGGCGGACGCCTTCGATGTCCGCCACGACGTTGATCGGCTCAACTCGTCATTGGGAGCTAGTCGATCAGCGACTTCTTCGGACGCAGCACGCAGAATTCGTTGCCCTCGGGGTCGGCAAGCACGGTCCACGACTCGGCGCCGGTCTGCCCGATGTTCACCCTGCGGGCGCCTAGCGCCAGGATGCGCTCGATCTCGGC
>DASRTE010000182.1:0-10400 GCA_035656095.1 Jiangellaceae bacterium | reverse complement strand
CCGGCGCTCCAGTCCGCTCATGTAGGCGTCGATCACCTCGTCGTATCGTCGCAACGCGAACAGCAGCGTGATGTTGACATTGACGCCACGTGCCGTCAGTTCCTCGATGGCTGGGATTCCCGCCGGGGTGGCCGGTACCTTGATCATCACGTTCGGCAGGCTGAGCCGGTTCCCCAGGTCCCAGGCCTGCTCCACGGTGGCCGACGTGTTGTCGGCGATGTCCGGGGTGCACTCGAAGGAGACGAAGCCGTCGCCGCCGTCGGTGCGGTCGTATACGGGACGCAGATGGCCGGCCGCGGCGCGCACGTCGTCGAGGGCGAGAGCAAAGAACAGCTCCTGGGTGTCACTGACGCCGCGGTCGGCCAGCGCCGCCAGCTGTCGGTCGTAGGCGTCCGACTCCGTGATGGCCTTGGCGAAGATCGTCGGGTTGGACGTGGCGCCCGTGACGCCTCGGTCGATGAGCCGCGTGAGGTCTCCGCTGTCGAGCAGGTCACGGGAGAGCGTGTCGATCCATATCGACACGCCGGCCCGCTGGAGATCGCGAAGGCGTGTCACGGCCGGGAATCCTCTCGCGTCCGCGCGGGCACCAGATCTGCCAGGGGAATGTCGGGATCGGCGAGCCGGTCGGAGTCGACGGTCGCCGTGTTGCGGATCAGGTGCTGAATGTCGGACGTCACGTCCCAGACGTTGACGTTCATGCCGGCGACGACCTGGCCACCGTCAAGCCAGAACGCGATGAACTGACGGTTGCCGCGGTCGCCGCGGTAGACGATCTGGTCGTAGCCGCCTACGCCGACGTGACCCGAGTACTCCATGCCGAGGTCGTACTGGTCGGTGAAGAAGTACGGGACCTGGTCGTAACTGACGTGCAGGCCGAGCATCGATCTGGCTGCCGCCGGGCCGCCGTGCAGCGCGTTGGCCCAGTGCTCGACCCGCAGGTGGCGGCCGAGCAGTGGATGGTAGGCGTTGGCGACGTCCCCGGCGGCGTACACGTCCGGATCGGAGCTGCGCATCGCCTGGTCGACGACGATCCCGTTGTCGACGCTCAGCCCGGCCGCTTCGGCGATGGCGACGGTGGGGCGGACGCCGACTCCGACGACAGCCAGATCGGCGGGCAGCTGAACTCCCTCGTCGGTGACCACCCCGGTGACGTGGTCGCCGGAGCCGATGAGCTCCCGCACCCTCGTGCTCAGCCGCAGGTCGACGCCGTGTTCGCGGTGCAGGTCGGCGAACATCCCGCCCAACTCGTCGCCGAGCGCCGAGCGCAACGGCGTCTGCTGCGACTCGACGACGGTCACGTCGTTGCCGTGACCACGCGCGGCCGCTGCCACCTCGAGCCCGATCCAGCCGCCGCCGATGATCACCACGCGCCGGCCACCCCCCATCAGAGCGGTGCGGAGCCGATCGGCGTCACGGGCCTCGCGCAGGTAACGCACGCCGTTCAGACCTGCGCCGGGCACGGTCAACCGATGCGGTGACGAGCCGGTCGCGAGCAGGACCTTGTCGTAGCGGATCCGCTCGCCGGTGTCGAGAGTGAGCTGGTGCGCCGCCACGTCGAGACCGATGGCGCGGATGCCGAGGCTGAGCTCGACGTCGTGGTCGTCATACCAGGACTGCTCGTGGACGAAGATCGTGTCCCGCTCCGCGGCGCCGAGCAGATATGCCTTCGACAAGGGCGGTCGCTCGTACGGGCGTTCCTTCTCGGCGCCGACCAGTCGCAGCCGGCCGGTGAAGCCCTCCTCGCGTAGGGTCTGCGCCGCAGTCGCTCCGGCGAGGCCCCCGCCGACGATGACGAATGTCTGCCGCGGTGCCATGGGTCGCTCCTGTAGGTCGGGTCGTGGACTCGGGTCAGGCGGTGACGCCGGCAAGTGCGAAGAACTCCTGCCGGGATCGAGCGTCGTCACGAAGGAGGCCGTGCAATGCCGAGGTCACCGTTCGCGACCCGGCGGCGCGGACGCCGCGAAAGGACATGCACAGGTGGTCGGCCTCGATCACCACACCGACGGCCTTGGCGGCGAGGTTCTCGTACAGCCAGTCGGCGATCTGCCTCGTCAGTCGCTCCTGAACCTGCAGGTCCCGGGCGAACAACTCCACGACGCGAGCGAGCTTCGACAGGCCCAGGATCCGGGCGTCGGGCACGTATCCGAGGTGCGCGACGCCATGGAAGGGAAGGAGGTGATGCTGGCACAACGACTGGAACGGGATGCCACGGGCGAGAACCAACTCGTCGTAGCCCTCGTCGTTGGGGAACGTGGTGAGGTTGAACGGGGGAGGGCTGAGCAGTTCGATGTAGGCGTCGGCGACTCGCCGCGGCGTGTCGGCCAGGTGTACGTCGGCCGGGTCGCGGCCGAGGGCGACGAGCAGGTCGGAGACGGCACGGGCCGCCGCCTCCCGGTCCGGCTCCCACCGGTCCTGGACCACCCGCAGACGCCTCGTCACGGGACCGGGGTCGACACCCACAGCAGGGTCCAGAAGTGCCATCTCAGCTCCTTCTAAAGACAACTATTGTCGACTTTAGAAGCTCATCTCTCTTCCGTCAAGGTCCGCGTCCTTTAGAATGGGCACATGCAGGAGCAGCGACCTCTGGCGGACCGGGTGGCGGCGGTGACCGCGCTCGACGACCCGGTGCGGCGCGCCCTGCTGGACCTGGTGTCCCGCAGCGACACGGCGGTGAGCCGCGACAAGGCTGCCGAGACGCTGCGTCTGACCCGCCGGGCGGCGGCGTTCCACCTGGACCGGCTCGCCGACGAAGGACTGCTGACGGTGGAGTTCCGGCGCCTCACCGGCCGGTCCGGACCCGGGGCGGGCCGGCCGTCCAAGCTCTACCGGCGGGCCGCGGACGAGGTCGCGGTGACCATCCCGGAGCGTCGCTACGACCTGGCCGGAGAGCTACTGGCCGCCGCGGTCGAAGCGTCCACCCGTAGTGGTGAACCGGCACGCGACGCGCTGATGCGCCTGGCCACCGACGCCGGCCGCGGCATGGGCGCGGACTCGGGATCGTTCGAGAACGTGCTGGAGGACAACGGCTTCGAACCGCGGCCGGACGGAGACGGAGGGATCGTGCTGGGCAACTGCCCGTTCCACCGGCTGGCCCAGCGGCACACCGACATCGTCTGCCACCTCAACCTGGAGCTCCTGCGAGGAGCCGCCGAAGGCGCCGACGACAACGAGCACACCGTCGTCCTCGATCCCGAGGTCGGGCGGTGCTGCGTCCGAGCCGTCCGACGTGGCGCTCGAGCCTCCCGCTGATCCTCGGCGCCACCGTCCCCAGAGCATGATCCCCTTGCGGGGCGGCCTCGACCAGGCTCCGTTCAGGCCGCTGCCACTGGTCGTCCTTGCCTCTCGTGCTGTTCCTCGGCATCGGCACAGTCGTACGGCTGGTCCAGGTCCAGCGCGAGTCGGTCATCTACGTCACCGGGATGAATGGATCCGGCACTTCATCCAGGAGATGGCGCCGGCGAGCCAACCGTATTTCCTTCTGCCGGCCAACGATGACGAGGCGGTCATGTACCGGAGGTGTTGCGTGGGTGGTGGCAGCTCTTGCCTTCGCGGCCACCATTGTGGCCCTGCTCACCTACGGGCAGCGCTCGCCCGGCCCGCTTCGGGCCGCCATTCTGCCCACTCATCCCACGCCCCCGGACGAGATCGACGCACCGTTCTGATCGACCAGCGGCTGGACGTTACGAAGCCAGCATCCGGCGCGCTCGACCGGTAGATATTGACAGGCAGCAACGCGCGGGCGACCATCCAGTCGGCACCAGCCACAACTAGGGCGGATGGGCCTGCCTACAGGGGGACCAACGCCCCTAAATGTCGGTACTGGCGTAGAGGCAGTGTGAAGCCATGAGTGAGTCGTCGCAGCAGGACGCTGCATCGGGCGAGCCCAGTCAAATATCGGGCGAAATCGAACCGCGAGGAAGCCTTGGGCTGACACAGGCGACCGCGTTGATCGTCGGGAGCATCATCGGGGTCGGGATCTTCAATCTTCCCGGCTCGCTGGCGGCGTACGGGCCGATCAGCCTGTTCGCCATGGCGCTGACCACGGTGGGTGCGCTGGCGTTGGCGGTGTTGTTCGCCTCGTTGTCCCGGCGGCTTCCGGCGGACGGCGGCCCATATGCGTACGCAAGGTCGGCATTCGGCAACCTCGCGGGGTTTTCGAACGCGTGGCTGTACTGGATCACCGCGTGGGCGGGGAACGCGGCGATCGTGGTGGGGTGGGTGCTCTACGTCGAGGAGTTCGTCAACGACGACAAGGTGAAGTTGATCTCGATCCTGCTCGCGCTGGTCGGCCTGTGGATCCCGGCGGCGATCAACCTCACCGGCGTGAAGAACATGGGCGCGGTGCAGGTATGGACATCGGTGTTGAAGTTCGTGCCGCTGGTGTTCATGTCGACGGTGGGGTTGTTGTTCATCAGCACCGGCAACTTCCAACCATGGAACATCAGCGGGGAGAGCACGGTGTCGGCCATCGGTGGGGCGATGGCGTTGTGCCTGTTCTCGTACCTGGGGGTTGAGACCGCCGCGGTGGCCGCCGCCAAGGTGCGGAATCCGGACCGGAACGTGCCCCGGGCGACCATCTTCGGGACTCTGGCGACCGCGGTGGTTTACCTGCTGTCGCTGACCGCGGTGTTCGGGATCGTGCCGAGCGAGCGGCTGGGCGAGTCGACTGCGCCGTTCTCGACGGCCGTCAACGACATCTTCGGCGGTACCTGGGCCGGCTACGTCATGGCAGCGCTGGTGGTGATCTCCGGGTTCGGGGCGTTGAACGGTTGGACGATGATCTGCGCGGAGATGCCGCTCGCAGCGGCGAAGGATGGGCTGTTCCCCGACCAGTTCGGGCGGTTGTCGCGTCGCGGCGTCCCGGTGTTCGGCATCGTCGCGTCCACGGTGCTCGCCTCCGTCGCCATGGTGTTGTCCTACGCGGGAACGGCCGGATACACGGTGTTCAACACGTTGGTGTTCATGTCCGGGATCACCGCGGCGATCCCGTACGCGTTCTCCGCACTGGCCCAGATCAAGTGGCGGGTACAGGATAATCGACCGGTGCATACGCCGAGGTTCGCCCGCGACGTCACTGTCGCCGTGCTGGCACTGGTGTTCTCGGTCCTGTTCATCGTGTACTCCCGCAATACCGGAGAAGAAACCCTATTGGGGGAGTACCTGCCGTTCGTGTTCGCCGGCGTGGCCTTCCTGCTGGGCATCCCTGTCTATCTGGCCCAGCGCGCCCGGATGACACAACCGCCGCCGGTGCCCGAGTACCGTCCCTAGCCTCCTGAGAAAGGCCGAGCATGTCCTTCCATGTCGACTCCGAGGTCGGCCAGCTGCGGCAGGTGATCGTGCACCGGCCGGGGTTGGAGCTGACCCGGCTGACCCCGAACAATGTCGACGAGTTGCTCTTCGACGATGTCATGTGGGCGCAGCGGGCCCGAGAAGAGCACGACGCGTTCGCGCAGAAGCTGCGGGACAAGGGTGTCAAGGTGCACCTGTTCGCGGACCTGCTCGCGCAGGCGCTCGACCAGCCGGGGGCGCGGGAGTTCGTCCAGGACGAGCTGACCACGGCCACGCGGTTCGGGCCGGCCCTGGACAAGCCGCTGGACGAACTGGTCGGGCAGGCGCCCGCGGAGCGGCTGTCCGAGGCGCTGATCGGGGGGTTGCTCAAGCGCGACCTCACTCTCGACGACCCGTCCAGCCTGCTGCTCGAGTACCTCGACCCGGACGACTTCTTGCTGACTCCGCTGCCCAACCACCTGTTCCAGCGCGACAACACCGCGTGGGTGTACGACGGGCTCACGATCAACCCCATGTCCAAGCAGGCCCGCAAGCGGGAGACAATCAACTCCCGGCTGGTCTTCAACTATCACCCGATGTTCCGCGACGCCGCCCCGGAGTTGCACTTCTACTACGGCAACGACAACGAGTTCCATGACCCCGCCAACTGCGAGGGCGGGGACATCCTGGTGATCGGCAACGGCACGGTGATGATCGGTATGGGCGAGCGCACCACACCTCAGGGGGTGGAGTTTCTCGCTCGGCAGTACTTCGCGCACGGTTCGGTCACGAAGGTGATTGCGGTGGAACTGCCCAAGACCCGGGCGTTCATGCACCTGGACACCGCGATGACGATGATCGACCGCGACGCGTTCAGCGTCTACCCGTACCTGCCCGACACACTGCGCGCGTTCACCCTCACCCCGGTGGGCAGCGGCGGCGACTATCGCGTCACCGAGAACACCGACCTGTTCGCTGTGATAGCCGAAGCCCTCGGACTGGAGCAGCTTCGCGTACTGCGCACCCCGATCGACATCCTCGGCGCGCAACGCGAGCAGTGGGACGACGGGAACAACTTCCTCGCTGTCGCCCCTGGAGTGATCTTTGGCTACGAACGCAACACCACCACCAACACCTTCCTACGCAAGAACGGCATCGAGGTCGTCACCATCGCGGGCAGCGAGCTCGGCCGCGGCCGCGGTGGTCCCCGCTGCATGTCGTGCCCGATCGAACGCGACGCCGTAACCTGACCACCAGCCGCCCGCCACACCAACGGAAAGGCCGGTGAGTCCTCATGGGCGTCAACCTGCACAATCGCGACTTCCTCAAGGAGATCGACTTCAGCCGGTCCGAGCTCCAGTTCCTGCTGGACCTGTCGCGGGACCTGAAGCGGTCCAAATACGCCGGTACCGAGGTCCCGCGGATGCGGGGAAAGAACGTCGCGCTCATCTTCGAGAAGACCTCGACCCGCACCCGCTGCGCGTTCGAGGTCGCGGTGTATGACCAGGGCGGACACGTCACCTACCTGGACCCCGGCTCGTCCCAGATCGGGCACAAGGAGTCCGCCGCGGACACGGCCAGGGTGCTGTCGCGCATGTTCGACGCCATCGAGTTCCGCGGGAAGGCGCAGGCCACCGTCGAGGAGCTCGCGGAGGGCTCGGACGTCCCGGTCTACAACGGCCTCACCGACGAATGGCATCCGACCCAGATGCTGGCCGACTTCCTGACCATGTCCGAGCACTCCGACGGACGGCCGCTCCACCAGGTGACGTACTGCTTCCTGGGGGACGGCCGGTTCAACATGGGACGCTCGCTGCTGGTCATGGGGGCGATCATGGGCTCCGACGTGCGGATCTGCGCCCCCGAGGACCTGTGGCCGGACAAGGCTGTGCAGGACGTCGCCCGGGAGCGCGCCGAGGAGTCGGGAGCGCGCATCACGCTCACGGCCGACCCGGCCGAGGGCCTGCGTGGCGCCGACTTCGTCCACACCGACGTGTGGGTCTCGATGGGAGAGCCGAAGGATGTCTGGTCCGCCCGGGTGAGCGACCTCAAGCCGTACCAGGTCAACGCCGACGCGATGGCCCGCACGGAGAACCCTCGCGCGAGGTTCATGCACTGCCTGCCGGCCTTCCACGACACCCGCACCACGGTCGGCAGCGACGTGGCCGAGCTCACCGGCCTGGAGGGCGGCCTCGAGGTCACCGACGAGGTGTTCTCCTCGGCGGCGAACATCGCGTTCGACCAGGCCGAGAACCGGCTGCACACCATCAAGGCGCTCATGGTCGCGACCATCGGCGCTTGAGCAACCCGCACCCTGATGAGAGGGGCCCGATGAGGATCGTGGTGGCGCTTGGCGGCAACGCCCTGCAGCGCCGGGGCGAGCCGATGACCGTGGAGCGGCAGCGCGCCAACGTCGCCACCGCCTGCCAGTCCCTGGCGCCCGTGGCCGAGGAGCACGAACTGGTCATCTCGCACGGGAACGGTCCCCAGGTGGGACTGCTCGCCCTGCAGGCGTCGGCCTACGAGGAGGCTTCCGCCTACCCGTTCGACGTCCTCGGCGCCCAGACCGAGGGGATGATCGGTTATCTGATCGAGCAGGAGCTGGGAAACCTGCTGCCCTTCGAGAAGCCGCTCGCCACCGTCCTCACCATGACCGAGGTCGATCCCGACGACCCGGCGTTCTCCGTGCCCACCAAGTTCGTCGGTCCGGTCTACACCGACGAGGAAGCCCACCGCCTGGCCGCCGAGCGTGGCTGGACGGTTCGCAAGGACGGCGAAGCGTGGCGTCGCGTGGTCCCGTCGCCGATCCCGAAGCGGATCTTCGAGACCCGCCCGGTCGAGTGGCTGCTTGCCAAGGGCTGCGTAGTCATCTGTGCCGGCGGTGGCGGTATCCCGACGATGTACCTCAAGGGCACTCGGACCCTGGTCGGCGTTGAGGCGGTCATCGACAAGGACCGGGCCAGCGCTGTGCTCGCTGAGGGCCTGGACGCGGATCTGCTGGTCATCGCCACCGACGTCGACGCGGCGTATCTCGACTGGGGCACCCCCGCACAGCGTGCGATCGCCGCCGCGCATCCGGACGCCATTCGCGATCTGGGGATGGCAGCCGGCTCGATGGGTCCCAAGGTCGAGGCGGCTGCGGCGTTCGCGTCCGCAACACGCAACCCCTGCGTGATCGGTGCTCTGGACCAACTCCCGGCAATCCTCGCCGGTACGTCGGGAACCCGTGTCACCGTGGACGCGACCGGTCTTGAGGTCCGGCGACCGTCGGCTCAAGCGACGACAGGAGAACCGCAGTGAGCGTCACCGAGCAGCCGGGCGCTGCCGTCGAGGCGACCCCTCCGTACCTGCGGCCCGCGGCCGAAGTCGTCGGCGACGTGAATACCGACGTGACGTCGGGACTCTCTACGCAGGAGGCCGCGGCCCGCCTGGCCAGCCACGGGCCGAACCAGATCACGGCCGAGAAGCCGCCGTCCGTGTTCGCGCTCGCACTCGGGCAGCTCCGTGACCCGATGAACATCATGCTGGTGGCAGTCGCGGTGGTCAGCCTGGTCATCGGGCAGGTGTCCACCGGCGTACTCGTCGCGGTCCTGGTGTTGCTGAACGTCGTGCTGGGCACACGCCAGGAACTCAAGGCCCGGGCCAGCGTGGACGCACTCGCGAAGCTGCAGGTCCCGCAGAGTCGCGTGCTGCGTGGCGGCGAAGTGACGCTGGTTCCTGCGGTCGAGGTCGTGCCCGGCGACGTGGTGCAGGTCGAGGCCGGTGACATCGTTCCGGCCGACGGCCGGATCGTCGCGTCGGCAACGCTGGAGACCCAGGAGGCTGCGCTCACCGGCGAGAGCGCGCCGGTGAGCAAGGACGCGGGCGTGCTCGAGGGGCCGGAGGTGGCGGTCGGGGACCGGGCCAACATGCTCTTCCAGAACACGTCGGTCACCCGCGGGACCGGGACCCTGGTGGTCACCGCGACCGGGATGCAGACCCAAATGGGTCAGATCGCGACGATGCTCACTTCGGTCAAGCGAACCCGATCCCCGTTGCAGAAGGAACTCGACTCGCTGACCCGGGTACTCGGAATCATCGCCTGGACCGCCGTCGCGTTCATCGTCGTGGTGGGGTTGTTCCGCGACATGCCCATCGACGACGTGCTGCTGCTGGGCACCGCGATGGCGATCTCGGCCATCCCGACCGGGCTCCCCACGTTCGTCCAGGCCATGCTCTCCTACGGCGCAAAGCAGCTGGCCGAGGCGAAGGCCGTGGTCAAGAACCTGACCGACGTCGAGACGCTGGGCGCCACCAGTGCTATCAACACGGACAAGACCGGCACGCTGACCATGAACCAGATGATGGTGTCCACTATCTATGCCGGTGACTCATGGTTCACCGTCGACGGTGAGGGATACCGCAAGTCCGGGGCCATTCGGTCGGTCGCGGGCCGGCCGGTGCCGGACTTCACCCGTCTCGCCTACGGCCTGGTGCTCGACAGTGACGCCACCGTCAGCGACGACGGGTCCGTGGTCGGTGACCCGACCGAGGCGGCACTGGTCGTCCTCGCCGCGAAGCTCGGCGTCGACGCCGACCAGACCAGGCGTGCCTACCCGCGGCTGGCCGAGGTGCCCTTCGACTCCGAGTACAAGTTCATGGCGACCTTCCACCGCGTCGAGGTCGACGGAACCGAGCACCTGATCGAGCTGGTCAAGGGCGGCCCGGACGTCGTGCTGGCGCGGTGCAGCCAGTCCGGTGGGCCGCTGAGCGGCTCCCAGGTCCCGATCGAGCAGGAACGGCCCGGCATCGAAGCCGCGAACAGGCAGATGGGTGAGAAGGGCCTACGGGTTCTGGCCTTCGCCGCGCGGGTGCTCGACGATTCCGACGAGGACGCCATCGCGCAGGACCCGATGAGCTACACCCGGAACCTCAGCTTCGTCGGCATGGTCGGGATCATCGACCCGCTGCGGGCGGAGGCGAAGGGGGCGGTGGAGACGGCACTCGGGGCCGGGATCGACGTGCGCATGATCACCGGCGACCACGCGGTCACCGCGCAGGCGATCGGCGAGACGCTCGGGCTCGGTCCCGGCGCCATCAGCGGCACAGAACTGCAGGCGATCACCGACGACGAGCTCCGTAGCCGCCTGCCC
>DASRTE010000181.1:0-16865 GCA_035656095.1 Jiangellaceae bacterium | reverse complement strand
GACGTCGAGGTCGGCCAGGTCGACGTGCCGATCCCCACCGGACTGAAAGCGCGACCGGGCCGCTGCCAGGTCACCCTCGACTGGGATCTCGTCGAGGGTGCGGCGGGGTACCTCCTGCATGTGGCGCCCGGACCGGACGGTCCGTTCGCGCCTCTCGACCACAGCGGGCGTGATGTCCTGGCGGTTCCGCACGGGCCGTACGTCGACACGACGGGATGGCCGGGGGACCGGCGGTGGTACGCGGTGGCCGCCGTGGTCGACGTCGACCGGGTCGGGGAGCTGTCCGCGCCGGTCGAGGCGGCGTCCCTTCCTCCGGGAGACGCTGTCGTCGAGATCGTGGTCGACGCCGGGCGGGTCGTGGACGAGGTCCACCGGCCCTGGCGGCCGATGATCGGTTCCGAACACCTGTCTCACCTGATGTCGACCGACCGCACCGGCGACCGCCCGATCGGCGAGGAGCTCGCGGCCGCGCTGCGGGCCGCCCACGACGTGCTCGGCGTCGGGACAGTGCGTGCGCATGCGATTCTCGGTGACGACCTCGGCGTGTACCGCGAGGTCGACGGCCGGGCCGTGCACGATTTCCGCGGCGTCGACCGCGTCTACGACACCGTGCTCTCGTTGGGCCTTCGACCGGTCGTCGAGCTGTCGTACATGCCCCACGATCTGGCGTCCGACCCGTCCAAGACGGTCTTCGACTACGCCGCGATCGTGTCGCCGCCGAAGGACTGGCGCCGGTGGGCCGACCTGGTCCACGACCTGGTCGCCCACCTGGTCCGGCGGTACGGCCTCGCGGAGGTACGCGACCACTGGGCGTTCGAGGTGTGGAACGAGGCCAACCTCGAAGTCTTCTGGTCGGGAACACCCGAGGAGTACTTCCGCCTCTACGACCTGACCGCGGCGGCCGTGAAGTCGATCGACCCGGAGCTGCGGGTCGGCGGTCCCGCATCGGCCGCCGTCGGCTGGATCGAGCAGATGCTGGGGCACGTCGACGGGTCCGGCGCTGCCCTCGACTTCGTGTCGACCCACACCTACGGCAGCCCGCCGCTGGACCTGCGGCCGATGCTCGACCGGTACGGGCGCACCGGCACGCCGCTGTGGTGGACCGAGTGGGGCGTGAGCCCGACCCACTTCGACGCCGCCAGCGACTCGGTCTTCGGGGCTGCGTTCCTGCTGCGTGGGATGGCATCGGCCCTCGGCCGGATCGACGCCCTCTCGTACTGGGTGGTTTCCGACCACTTCGAGGAGCTGGGCCGGCCGCCGGCGCTCATGCACGGAGGCTTCGGCCTGCGGACGGTCGGCGACCTGCGCAAGCCGCGCTGGTGGGCGCTCGAGCTGCTCGAACGGCTCGGTCCCGACCGGCTGTCCGTGGCCGTGTCCGGCGACGGTGGCGGCTCGCTGGTCGAGGCGCTGGCGGCTCGTGGTGACGGCGGAACCGTGGACGTCCTGGTGTGGAACGGCACGCTCGACCAGACCAAGGCCGGCGGCGACCCGGCCCTGGAGCGCCGGGTGGCGGTGCGCATCGACGGCCTCGGCGCCGGCAGGTACGAGATGCACCACTGCCGGGTCGATGCCGAGCACTCGAACGTCAGCGGGGCATGGGCCCGGATCGGCGGCGGCGCCGACTGGCCGACCGAACGCCAATGGGCCGAGCTGAGGGCGGCGGACCGGTTGGAGGAGCTGCGTTCGCCCGAGTCGGTCGAGCCGGCCGACGGCTCGGTCGTCGTCGAGTTCGACCTGCCGATGCCGGGGATCTCGTTCCTCGAGCTCGTGCCACGATCCGCGTGAGGCTTGTGCCCCTCGGCGCTGATCGACGTGACGTTGGTGTTGCGCGGGCGACACCATCCTCACGCAGACCTGGACCGAACCTCGATGGACCTGCCACCGAGCTTGGTGCGCCTCGCTGCCTGCCAGGACGGGATCGTCACTCGCCAACAAGGCGCTCCAGAACGGGCTGACCGTCGCAGCCGTGCGTCACCTTCTGGGCCGCGGCGGCCGGTGGCAGCGCATGGTGACTGGTGTGTACGCGACCTTCACCGGCCCGTTCCAGAGCGGCACCTGATCCGCGCGGGTCTGCTGTTCGCCGGACCCAGCGCGATGGTCACTGGCACGACGGCATGCCGGGCATACGGCCCGAAGTATGTGCCGGCCAGCGGCCGGCCTGAGCTCCTGGTCCCGGAGCGGGTGCAGCGCGCGAGGACACCGATCGCGCGGATCCGGCGGACGCGGATCCTGCCTGCAGCACGCCAGGTCCGATCCTTCCCGTGCGCACCGCCGGAGCAGGCAACCGTCGACGCGTGCCGTGATCAACTCGTCCTGCGACCGGTGCGAGCACTGTGCGAGATCGTGTAGAGCGGGCTGGCGACACCGCTCGAGGAGGTCATGGCAGGCTGCCGGTCCGCACCCGAGTGTGAGCTGCGCGACCTCCTGTCGGGCAGTCACGCTCTTCCAGAGGCCCGCTGGAACCACCCGCTGCCTGACCCGCGCGGAGCCGGCCTGGTTCCTGATGCACGCTTGGACGAGGCTCGCCTCGTGATCGAGATCGACTCGGTCGAATGGCACCGGTTCGGGGAGACACCGGAGATGACGGAACGCCGCCGCGCGCGGTTGGCAGCGCTGGGCTGGACGGTCCTGCCGGTGTCACCGCGTCGCATCCGCGAGGAGCCCGTGGCTGTACGTGGCGAGATCGAGGCCGCCTATCTCGCAGGTATCGCCCGTGCGGGCCGTCGCCCTGAGGCAGTCTGACCGTCGCGGGTCGTGCTATTCCGGCTGCACGCGGCCGCCGAGGTGCTGGGCGAGGAAGCGCTCGACGGCGGCGTAGAAGCGCTCCCGGTTCTCCGGGCGAGCGAGCCCGTGGCCCTCGTCCTCGAAGAGCAGGTACTCGTGGTCGATGCCCTTCTTGACCATGGCCTCGACGATCTGCTCCGCCTCGACGACCGTCACCCGTGGGTCGTTCTTCCCCTGCGCGACGAGGATCGGGATCGCGATGTCGTCGACCCGGGAGAGCGGGGATCGCTCCCAGAGCAGGTCGCGTTCGGTCTCGGGGTCGCCGACCTTCGTGTGGAAGATAGCGATCTGCGGCTTCCAGTACTCGGGCACGGAGGCGATCAGCGTCATCAGGTTCGACGGCCCGAC
Source organism: Jiangellaceae bacterium (assembly GCA_035656095.1). GTDB lineage: Bacteria > Actinomycetota > Actinomycetes > Jiangellales > Jiangellaceae > DASRTE01. The sequence continues at coordinate 13,733 of DASRTE010000181.1, read as the reverse complement.
CATGTCGACGGCACAGCGGAAGACCTCGGGCGTGAACGCCGCACCCACGAGGGCCGCGTAGCCGCCGTACGACCCGCCGTAGATGCCGACCCGGTCCCGGTCGATGCTGCCCGCCGCCACCAGGTGGTCGACGGCGTCGAGCAGGTCGGTGTGCATGGCCCGGCCCCACTCCTTGTCGCCGGCGTTGCCGAAGGCCTTGCCGTATCCGGTCGAGCCGCGGAAGTTGACCTGGATGCAGACATAGCCACGGTTGACCAGCCACTGGGCTTCGGGGTCGTAGCCCCATGTGTCGCGATGCCACGGCCCGCCGTGGACGTCGACGACGGCCGGCAGCCCGACGCGCTCGAGCCGCGGCGGGTAGGTGACGTAGCCGTGGATCTCCAGCCCGTCGCGCGCGGTGAACCGGAAGGGTTCCATGACGGCGAGCTCGTACGAGTCGAGCGCGGGCTTGTGCGCGAACAGGAACCTCAGCTCCCGCGAGTCGCGGTCGTACACGTGGTAGTGGACCGGGCCGTCCGACGGCGTGTCGCTGACCAGCCAGCGCCGGTCGGTGCGTTCGCTACGCGAGATGCCGACCTCACCGCGCAACCGTGAACGCAACGAGTCGATCTCCGCGCCGAGGGCCGGGTCCAGGTGCACCCACTCCTCGCGGTCCTGGAGGAACACCACCGACTGGGGCTCGAGGGTGTCCGGATGGCTGAGCACGGCGGCGACGTCGTAGGAAGGGTGTTCTGCCAGGACCGTCTCGGCCCCGGTGAGCAGGTCGACCCGGAGCAACCGCGCTGCGTTGACACCAGCGCTGGACAGCACGAACAGCTCGTCACCGTCGCGGCTGAATCCGTACACTCCGGTCGTGGCGACGTCGTCCGGGCTGATATCGAGCCAGCGCGCGTCCTCCCCGGTGGCCGGGTCACGCAGGTAGACGATCGCACCGCCCTCGGGTGTCATGGCGACGCCGCCGCGCACGGCCAGGTCGGAGTCGATCAGCCAGCCGGCGTATCCGGGATTCGTCTCCACCTTGTCGAAGGCGCGGGAGGACAGGTCGAACCGGTAGATGTCGTGCAGCATCGGGTTGTCGGCGTTGAGCCCGACCAGCATCGTGCCGGGGTTCCACCGGTTGTGCCCGAGGATCATCGCGTGGACACCTTCGCCGGGTGTCACCAGCCGCGACTCGCCCGTCTTCAGGTCCAGTGCGTACAGTCGCCAGTCCTCGTTGCCGTCGGAGTCCTGCAGGTACACCAGGGTGGCGTCGTCGTGGCAGAAGGCGAACGTCCGTACTCCGCGGCCACGGTCGTGGGTCACGGGCCGGGCGGCGTCGAGGTCGTCGGCGGGTCCGACCCAGACGTTGAGCACGCCCTCCTCGGGTGCGACGAAGCCGAGCAGCGTTCCGTCGGGCGACAGCGCGGGACTGATCCGCTCCGGGTTGCCGAACAGCACGTCGCGAGGAATGAGGGGCACCGGCGGGTGGGTGGTCGTCACAGCCCTGATCTCATCACGGACGGCCCGGGTCACCGGCGGTCGGTCCCGAGCGGGGCCGTACCCTCGGTGCCCGTGCCACGCCGCCCGCTCCTCGCTGCGGTCGCCGTCGCCGCGATTCTCGGTGCGTCGTCGTGCGCGGACGATGCCGGGGACGCAACTCCGTCGAGTCCGACCACCTCCGCGACCTCGCAGCCACTCGGTCCCGAGCTGCCCGACGACGATGCGGTGCGTGCGGCGCTGTCGGCCTACTACGCCGCGGTCAACAGGGCCGTGACGAACCGCTCGGTGGCCGTCCTCGACACGGCGACGACACCGGAGTGTCCATGCCGCGACCGGTACGTGCAGGTGATCGACCGCCTGAACGAGCAGGGCCTGACGACCTCGAACTTCTTCGTCACGGGAGTGGCCAGTGGCGATGTCGCCCTGGAAGGTGACAGCGCCACCCTGACCTCGATCGAGACGACGCAGGCCTACGACATCGTCGACGCCGACGGCACCGTGGTCGACCAGGTCGGGCCCGCGCAGACTCTCGTCGTCTACACGTTCACCGCCGTCGACGGCGACTGGCTGGTGTCGGGTGCGGACGACGACGCCTGAGGCCTGTGGGCGAGCCGGTCCGACCTGCGTCCCGGGCTCGGTAACGTGACCTGGTGAGCGATCCGGACGGCTCCGCACGCGTGCGCCACCTGTTGGCCGCCGCGGTCGACGCCATCGACGGCAGCGAGCGCTCGGGCCAGATCGAGATGGCGGAAGCGGTCGAGGCGGCGATCGCCTCGGGCGAGCACCTGCTCGTGCAGGCGGGCACAGGTACCGGCAAGTCGCTGGCCTACCTGGTTCCGGCACTGCTGCACGCCGACGCCGGCGACGGGCCCGTCGTGGTCGCGACGGCGACACTCGCGTTGCAGGCACAGTTGGTCGAGCGCGACCTACCCCTGTTGGCGCCGGCCGCCGAAGCTGTGCTGGGCCGGCCGCCCAGGTGGGCGACGTTGAAGGGGCGAGCCAACTACGCCTGCCTGCACCGGGTCCGCGACGGCGTTCCGGACGAGCAGGGAGAGCTCATCCCGGTCGTCCAAGGATCGCTCGGCGGCATCGGCACCGAGGTGGTACGGGCCCGCGCCTGGGCGGAGGAGCAGGCGTCGACAGGAGCGACCGGCGACCGCGACCGGCTCGAACCCGGGGTCAGCGACCGGGCTTGGAGCCACGTGTCGGTGACGGCTCGGGAGTGCCTCGGTGCACAGCGGTGCCGCTACGCCACGGAGTGCTTCGCCGAACGGGCCCGGGCCCGGGCCGGCGACGTCGACGTGCTGGTCACGAACCATGCGCTGCTCGCGATCGACGCGATCGAAGGGCTTCCCGTCCTTCCCGAGCACGACGTCGTCGTCGTCGACGAGGGCCATGAGCTCGCGGCACGGTTCACGGGCGTCGCAACGGCGGACCTGTCCGCGGCCGCCGTCGACCGGGCGGCCAGGCGGTCCCGCTCGTTCGCCGGCGACACCGCCTCCGGGCAGTTGGCTGACGCCGCCGAGTTGCTGCGGCGGGAACTCGACGAGGTGGAGCCTGGCCGGCTGGACGAGCTGCCCGCCGGTCTGCACACGGCGGTCGCCGGTGTGCGCGACGCATCCCGCGCCGTTCGGTCCGGGTTCGCCTCGGCCGAGCGCGACGGCGAGCACGAGTCCGGCCGGCGGGCCGCCAAGGCGGCCGTGGACGATGTCTTCGACACGGCCGAGCGCATGGCGGCCCACGACACCGAGGACGTCGTGTGGGTGGAGGAGCGCGATCGGGGCGCGCGGCTGCTCCGAGTGGCACCGCTGTCGGTGGCAGGACTGCTTCGGGACCGGTTGTTCAGCGCGGCCACCGTGGTGGCGACGTCGGCCACGATGGAGCTCGGTGGTTCGTTCGAGCCGGTCGCGCGATCGCTCGGGCTGGTGGGGGAGGCCTGCCCGGACTGGCGGGGCCTCGACGTCGGCTCGCCGTTCGACTACGCACGGCAGGCGATCCTCTACGTCGGTCGTGACCTGCCGCCGCCGGGCCGTGAAGGGCTACGGCCGCAAGTGGTCGACGCCCTTGCCGAGCTGATCGCCGCTGCGGGTGGTCGGACGTTGGGCCTGTTCTCCTCGCGACGGGCCGCGACAGAGGCGGCCGACTCGGTGCGCGCCCGGCTGCCCGAGGTGCCGGTCCTGTGCCAGGGCGACGATGTCGTGCCGACGCTGGTGCGGCGGTTCATCGGCGACGACCGGACCTGCCTGTTCGGCACGCTGTCGTTGTGGCAGGGCGTCGACGTGCCGGGCGGCGCGTGCCAGCTCGTCGTCATCGACCGGCTGCCGTTTCCACGGCCCGACGAGCCCCTGATGTCGGCTCGCCAGCGGGCCGTCGAGCGCGCCGGCGGCAACGGCTTCATGTCGGTGGCCGCGACGCACGCGGCACTACTGCTGGCACAGGGGGCCGGCCGGCTGATCCGGCGGTCGAGCGACCGCGGCGTCGTGGCCGTACTGGACCCCCGACTGGTGAACGCACGCTACGCGGGCTTCCTGCGGGCGTCGTTGCCGCCGATGTGGTTCACGACCGACCGCGACGTGGTGGTGGGTGCGTTGAAACGGCTGGCCACCCCGGCCGGGGTCAGTGGTTCCGCAGAGCCCTGACAAACTGCCGCTTGTTCATCGTGGAGCGGCCCTCGATACCGACCTCGCGCGCACGGTTCATCAGGTCGGTCTTCGTCCAGTCGTCGTGGTCGCCACTCTTGCCGCCACGGCGGCTCACGGTCGACTTGCCCTCGGCAGCCATGGCGTTGCTGATCCGGGCCGCCTTCTCCTTGCTCTCGCCCTTGGCGCGCAGCTTCCGATAGGTCTTCTCGTCCCTGATGCTCGACCTCGGCCCGCTCGATGTGTCACATCGAGTGGGTTCTCCTCGTCATCGCCATGACAGGACCGGACGAGAGAATGTGACCGATGGACGAACACGTGTGGCTGGCCGAGCGGTTCGAGGAGAACCGGACCCACCTGCGGGCAGTGGCCTATCGGATGCTCGGCTCGCTGAGCGAGGCCGACGACGCCGTGCAGGAGTCGTGGCTACGGCTGAGCCGTTCGGACACCAGCGGCGTCGAGAACCTGGGCGGATTCCTGACCACGGTCGTCGCCCGGGTGTGCCTGGACATGCTGCGCTCCCGCAGGTCGCGGCGCGAGGAGCCGCTGGACCTGCACCTTCCCGAGCCCGTCGTGAGCGGCGCAGACGGTACCGACCCCGAACACCAGGCGCTGCTGGCCGACTCGGTCGGACCCGCGCTGCTGGTGGTGCTCGACACGCTGGCTCCCGCCGAGCGGCTCGCGTTCGTGCTGCACGACATGTTCGCCGTGCCCTTCGACCAGATCGCCCCCATCGTGGGCCGCTCGCCGGACGCGGCCCGGCAGCTTGCCAGCCGCGCGCGTCGCCGCGTGCACGGGGCGACGGTTCCCGACGCCGATCTGACCCGACAGCGCACGGTCGTCGACGCCTTTCTCGCCGCCTCGCGCGACGGTGACTTCGACGCACTCCTGGCGCTGCTCGACCCGGATGTCGTGCTCCGCGCTGACCATGCTGCGGTGCAGGTGGGCGCATCGAAGGAGGTCCACGGTGCAGCGGCCGTGGCTGCCACCTTCGCCGGCCGCGCCCGGGCGGCACGACCGGCGCTCGTGAACGGAGTCGCCGGCGCCGTGTGGGCTCCGGGTGGGCGGCCACGTATCGTCTTCGACTTCACGATGTCGGACGGGAAGATCGTCGCCATCGAGCTGCTCGCCGATCCCGAGCGCCTCCGCCGACTCGACCTGGCCGTCCGCGACGACTGACGAGCCGTCACCGAACCGGCCGGGTATGCCTAGATCCGCCGCATGACGGCGACGACGCGGCCGAGAACCGTCGCCTCGTTGCCGGAGATGGGTTCGTAGGCAGGGTTCTGCGGCACCAACCAGACCTGGCCGTCGCGACGCTTGTAGGTCTTGACCGTGGCCTCACCCTCGATCATGGCGGCGACGATCTCGCCGTTCTCGGCGACGGGCTGCTGACGGACGACCACCCAGTCGCCGTCACAGATCGCGGCGTCGACCATCGAGTCGCCGGTCACCCGCAGCATGAACAGAGTCCCCTCACCGACGAGCTGGCGGGGGAGCGGGAAGACCTCCTCGACGGCCTCGTCGGCCAGCACCGGCCGACCGGCGGCGATACGGCCGACGACCGGGACATAGGAAGGCTCGGGCCGATGGTCGCCGGCGCCGGTGTCGTCGTGGGCCGGGACTGCGGTCACGGCACCGGCGTCGCCGGGCGGCAGGACCTCGAGTGCGCGCGGACGGTGCGGGTCGCGGCGGATGTAGCCCTTGCTCTCGAGCATGCGCAACTGATGGGAGACGCTCGACGGGCTGGCCAGGCCCGCAGCCTGCCCGATCTCGCGCATGCTCGGCGGATATCCCCGCCGATCCACCGCGTCGCGGATGACCTCGAGCACGCGCCGCTGCCGCGGGGTGAGTCCTGCGGCGTCCTGCATGGTGTCGGGAAAGGGATGGACCGTGCCGCCGTCGCCCGTTCCCTTTCCGCGCTGCCTGCCCACACCGGCCTCCTCACGCGTGGCCCGCCGCCGCCGGCGGGACTGTCTATTGATGACCGTAGCCCGGCACACCGACACGATCAAACACCTGTTCGAACGTGTCTCGACTTTGTCGGACCCTCGGTGTAGAACTCGTACGTACGTTCTATCGAACGATTGTTCGACGACGGTCTGGCTGCAGGGAGGCGGACATGACAACTCTGACACCCCTTCCGCCGCCACGGCTGACCGTCCGGGTCGGGCCGGTTCGGTTGGGCCGGCGCCCACTGGCGGTGCCGTGCGAGCGTTCCTACGCCGCGGACCTGCACGGTTCGCGGCTCACTGCGCGCGGGCGCCTGGTGGTCGCGCTGCTGTGGGCGGTGCTGGCCGCGGCGGCCGCGTTCGCCTTCCTTCGCCCTGGGGCGGGTGCCACCGACGTCGAGCAGGTCGAGACCACCACCGTCGTCGTCGAGGCCGGGGACACCATGTGGGCGCTGGCCCGGTCCATCGACTCCGAGGCAGATCCGCGGGTTGTGGTCGACACCATCGTCGAGTTGAACGGCCTACGCTCGGGAGCCGACATCCGTGCCGGCGACGTGCTGCTGGTGCCGGTCACGCCGTAGCTCGTCGAGGGCATCGGGAATTGTTGCTTCGGCCGCGGCGGTTCGGGTTGCGCAACGTCGCCGGAACCCCTAGCGTCCCCAACATCTAGTAGTTACACTGGTGTAAGTCGTCCACAAGTTGTGGTTCGGTGCTCACAGGTTCTCCCCAGGAGTTCCACAGGTTCTCCACCTCGGGAGCATCCGTCGCGTCGGCTCTGGGCTTGCCGGACGGCCACCCGAACAGGGTGTGGAGAGGGGGAAGATCGCCGTGCACTGTCCGTTCTGCCGCAACCCCGACAGCCGGGTCGTCGACAGCCGCACCGCCGACGACGGCACCGCGATCCGCCGCCGGCGGCAGTGCCCCGAGTGCGACCGGCGTTTCACCACGGTCGAGCAGGTCACCCTCGCGGTCGTCAAGCGGTGCGGGGTCACCGAGCCGTTCAGCCGCGAGAAGGTCATCGCCGGCGTCCGCAAAGCCTGCCAGGGCCGCGGGGTCGGTGAGGACGCGCTCGCCCGGCTCGCCCAACAGGTCGAGGAGCGTATCCGCGCATCCGGTTCGGCGGAGGTGCCGAGCAACGAGGTCGGCCTGGCCATCCTCGGACCGCTCCGCGAACTCGACGAGGTTGCCTACCTGCGCTTCGCCAGCGTCTACCGGGGGTTCGACACCCTCGCCGATTTCGAGGCCGAGATCACGCTGCTGCGCGCCGAGCGGGGCGAGACCGTCCCCGAGCCGCAGCCACGGATCTCCGGCTGAACCACGAACGCAGCACCACCCGTACCACGCACGTGCGACCACGACGGGGAACGTCCGGGGCAGGGCCCGGCGGGACGAGAAGGAGAAGGCATGACCGAGACGGTGGGCAGCCAGGGTCCCGACACCGGTGGCGCGAAGCGCGCCGGCCGGTCGAGGGCCGCGGCGCCCGAGCACGGCGGTCTCACCATCGAGCGCATCTTCACCACGCCGGGGGTGCACCCCTACGACCAGGTCGGCTGGGAGCGGCGCGACGTCGTCCAGCAGAACTGGCGCACCGGCGAGACGGTGTTCGAGCAGCGCGGGGTCGAGTTCCCCGACTTCTGGTCGGTCAACGCCTCGACGATCGTCACCAGCAAGTACTTCCGGGGGGCGCTGGGCACCGAGGGCCGGGAGTGGAGCCTGCGCCAACTCGTCGACCGGGTAGTCCAGACCTACCGCCGGGCCGGCGAGGAGTACAGCTACTTCGCGACACCCGACGACGCCGAGGTGTTCGAGCACGAGCTCGCCTGGATGCTCGTCCACCAGGTGTTCTCGTTCAACTCCCCGGTCTGGTTCAACGTCGGCACGCCGTCCCCCCAGCAGGTCAGCGCGTGCCAGCCCTACGACGCCCTGGTCAGCACTCCGGACGGGCCGGTACCGATCGGCGAGCTGGTCGAGAACGATGCAGTCGGCATGAAGGTCTACGACGCGAACGGGCTCACCAGCATCGTGGCGACGAAGGCCAACGGCGTGAAGGACGTGCTTCGGCTGCACACAAAGGCCGGTTACACACTGGATGTCACTGCCGACCATCTGGTCTGGAAGGGCACCGGCCTCGGCACTGGACGGTTCATCGAGGCGGGCACGCTCGTCCCCGGTGACCTACTCGAGTTCGTCGACGCCGAGTTCGACGGGCCGCTTCAGTATCCGGAGATCACCTGCGTCGAGAATCTGGGGCCGATGGAGGTCTACGACATCCAGACCGAGAGCGGTGAGTACCTCTCCGGCGGGCTTCGGGTCCACAACTGCTTCATCCTGGCAGTCGACGACTCGATGAGCTCGATCCTGAACTGGTACCGCGAGGAGGGCCTGATCTTCAAGGGTGGCTCGGGCTCCGGGCTCAACCTGTCCCGGATCCGGTCCAGCAAGGAACTGCTGTCCTCCGGCGGTACGGCCTCGGGCCCGGTCAGCTTCATGCGCGGCGCCGATGCGAGCGCCGGGACCATCAAGTCGGGCGGCGCCACCCGCCGGGCCGCCAAGATGGTGGTGCTCGACGTCGACCACCCCGATGTCGAGGAGTTCATCGAGACGAAGGCGCGCGAGGAGGACAAGATCCGCGCGCTGCGCGACGCCGGCTTCGACATGGACCTCGGCGGCAAGGACATCGTCTCCGTGCAGTACCAGAACGCCAACAACTCTGTGCGCGTCTCCGACGAGTTCATGCACGCGGTCGAGAACGGTGACGAGTTCGGCCTCCGGGCGCGGTTGACCGGCGAGGTGATCGAGACCGTCGACGCGAAGGACCTGTTCCGGAAGATGGCGCAGGCCGCCTGGGAATGTGCCGACCCGGGCATCCAGTACGACAGCACGATCAACGACTGGCACACCAATCCAGAAACCGGGCGAATCACCGCAAGTAACCCATGTTCGGAATATCTATCATTAGATAACTCTTCGTGCAATTTGGCCAGTCTGAACCTGCTCAAGTTCCTTCGTGACGACGGGACGTTCGATGCCGACCTGTTCCGCCGCTGCGTCGAGCTGGTCATCACTGCGATGGACATTTCGATCTGCTTCGCCGATTTCCCGACCGAAGCCATAACCGAGACCACACGGGCCTACCGTCAGCTGGGGATCGGCTACGCCAACCTGGGCGCGCTTCTGATGGCGACCGGCCACGGGTACGACTCGGCCGGTGGACGCTCGTTGGCCGCGTCGATCACGTCATTGATGACCGGTACGGCGTACAAGCGTTCCGCCGAACTGGCCGGCGTCGTCGGCCCGTACGACGGCTACGCGCGCAACGTCGACGCGCACAAGCGGGTCATGCGCAAGCACGCCGCGGCCAACGATGCGCTGCGGACCCGCGACGAGGTCGACAAGCCGATCCACGCACTGGCTACGAAGGTCTGGCAGGAATGCTTGAAGATCGGTGCCGCCAACGGGTGGCGTAACGCGCAGGCCAGCCTGCTGGCTCCCACCGGGTGCCTCACCGGCGACACCCTCATCACCACCGACCGCGGCCTGGCACGGTTGTCCGACCTCGGTGACGTATGGGGCGAGCAATGGCAGCGTCTCGATGCCACGGTCTCCACGGACGAGGGGGCGCGCACGGCGACGCAGTTCTTCGTCAACGGCGAGGAGCCGACCAGGCGCATCGTCACGGCCGGCGGATACCGAATCCAGGGCACGTACGGCCACCGGATCAAGGTCGTCGACCAGGAGACCGGTGAGTGGCAGTGGAAGCGGCTGGCCGACGTGGCGTCCGACGATGTCATACCCATGCAGTTGGGGACGTTGGTGAGTGCGTCGAACGACGTCCCGCTGCCCGTGCTCGATCGGGCGTACTACGCGGGTGACCGAAACTTCCACGTGCCACAAGTGGTCGACGCGGAGCTTGCCGAGCTGGTCGGCTACTTCATGGGTGATGGGAGCCTGCATGCGAAGGGCATCAGGCTCTGCGTTGCGGAGCAGGACGCCGACGTGGTCGAACGGCTGCGGGTGTTGTCCAAGAGCCTGTTCGGGCTCGAGCCGGTCATGAATGCGCAGCAGGGCTACACCGAGGTCGTCCTCCAGTCCGTACGACTGGCGCGCTGGTGGCAGGCCGCTGGGTTCGCCAAGGACCTGCCCGGTGTCGATCACACGGGCAAGGGTTGGACACCGCGCATCCCCGCAGCGATCCTCGAAACGAACAACGTCGTGATCTACGGCGCGTTCATCCGGGGCCTGTTCGAGGCTGACGGCACCGTCGTCGCTGGCGTCCCGAGTGTCTCCACGGCGTCGGAGACGTTCGCCTCCGACGTCCGGACCGTCCTGCTGGCCCTGGGCTTCCCGACCACGACTCGCCAGACGTGGGGTGGCTGGGGAGGCGCCGTGTACCAGGTGCGCATTCGCAACGCGCCGCATGCAATCAACTTCGGGAACTGGATCGGCTTCATGGGCGGTCGCAAGACCGCACTCGTCGCGCAGACGTCCAGCACTGCCGGCAAGGGTGACCGGATCTACCTGCCCCGTCGGGTATGGCTGGAGCTCGCGCCGATCGGCCACGAACTGCACGCACTGGTTCAGCAGGGCGTGGGGCGCGGGCGCGGCCTCAGTCGTGATCTGGCCACTCGTCTGTACGAGGCGACGAGAGACACGCGACTCGGGCATGCGCTCGACTACATCTTCGAAACCGTGAGCGCGAACGAAGACGGCGGTGTCCAGCCGACGTACGACCTATCGGTCCCGGACAACGTCACCTATGTGGCTGCCGGGTTCGTCAGCCACAACACCATCGGCCTGATGATGGACTGCGACACGACGGGAGTAGAGCCCGACCTCGCGTTGGTCAAGTTCAAGAAGCTCGTCGGCGGCGGGTCGATGCAGATCGTCAACCAGACCGTGCCCCGCGCCCTGCGAAAGCTCGGCTACCAGGAGGAGCAGATCGAGGCGATCGTCGAGCACATCGCCGAGCACGGCAACGTCGTCGACGCGCCCGGGCTGCGCACGCAGCACTACGAGGTCTTCGACTGCGCCATGGGGGAGCGCTCCATCAAGCCGATGGGGCACGTGAACATGATGGCGGCCGTCCAGCCGTTCCTGAGCGGCGCGATCTCCAAGTGCGTCATCGGCGACACTCTCGTCGCGTCGGGCGACGGCCTGGTTCGTATCGGCAGCATGCACGACGGTGAGGCTGAGGACACCTTCCGCGAGGAGCGGATCGAGATCGCCTCGCTCGACGGCTGGCGTAAGGCGGATGCGTTCTACTACGGCGGAGTACGGCCGGTCCGCAAGGTTCGCCTGCGATCCGGCCACACGGTCACAGGCACCTATCCGCACCGGCTCCTCACGGCCGGCGCGGGAGAGCTGACCTGGAAGACGCTCGGCGAGATCGAGCCAGGCGACGCCGTGGCCACGCAGTACGGCACCGAGCTCTGGTCGACGGTTCCGGCAAGCCTGCGCGACATCACGGTCTCGCAGCCTCACGGCAATCAGAAGCTGGTGACCCTGCCGGCCGAGATGACCGAAGAACTCGCCTTCCTGCTCGGCGCGTACGCGGCGGAAGGGCACACGACCCGGAGCACCTGGACGATCGTGATCACCAACTCCGTTCGGGATGTGCTCGTTCGCGTTCGCGACGCTTGGCAGAGCATCTTCGGCCTAAGGGCCAGGATCGTGGAGCAGCCTGGAAAGTGCCCCGCCGTCGTGGTGTCGTCGAAGACGGTCGTCGAATTCCTCGAGGCGCTCGCCTGCGGCGCGCGCGCGTCGCAGAAGCGGATTCCAGACGCGGTCCTGCGGTCGCCACGCTCGATGGTCCTTGCGTTCCTGCAGGGTCTCGCGCTCGATGCGTACGTCACCACGTCGACCGCGCCGAAGTGGGCGATCTGCCTGGACAGCCCCCGTCTGCTCGACGAACTCCAGGTGGTCATGACGAACCTTGGTGTCGTGCACGGTCGGGTTACCAAGCACAACGCGCTGAACGGCAAGGACTACGACGAGGTCTACGCCGCCGGGCGGCAGGGTCAGCTCATGGCCGCGCTCGTGCCGTTCCTCGAGCCGGACAAGGCTGCCCGCGCTGCCCATTACCTCGGCCAGACCTACGGCGGCGGCACTGCAGACGTCGTTCCCGGCATCACCGGTCACGAGCTCTACGAGCTCATCCCGGCCGGTGCACCAGGACAAGGTGTCCGCAGCTGGCGCAATGGCTTCGGCTTTCTTCGCGACCCTCGCACGAGGCAGGTCACGCGCACGACCCTGGAGCGGGTGTCAACCCTGCCAGGGGTAGTGCTGCCCGCATGGCTGCGTCACGTCCTCGATGCCGACCTGCACTTCTCCGTCGTCGAGTCGATCGAGGACGCTGGCGAAGCGGAGGTCTTCGACCTGTCGGTTCCACAGACCCACGCGTTCGTGGCCAACGGGATCGTCAATCACAACACCGTCAACCTGCCCGAGTCGGCGACGGTGGAGGACATCGAGCACATCTACTTCGAAGGCTGGAAGCTGGGTCTCAAGGCCCTGGCCATCTACCGCGACAACTGCAAGGTGGGCCAGCCGCTGTCGGCGTCGAAGCGTTCCGGCAGCGAGGCTGCGGGGGCGCCGGGGGCCGAGGCCGGGCGTGAGGTCGTCGTCGAGTACCGGCCGACCCGCCGGCGGCTGCCGAAGTCGCGGCCGAGCCGCACCACGTCGTTCAGCGTCGGTGGCGCCGAGGGCTACATGACGGCGGGCTCGTACCCCGACGACGGCCTCGGCGAGGTCTTCCTCAAGCTCGGCAAGCAGGGCTCGACGCTGGCCGGGGTCATGGACGCCTTCTCCATCGCGATCTCCATCGCGCTGCAGTACGGCGTGCCGCTGGAGACCTACGTGCAGAAGTTCACCAACATGCGCTTCGAGCCGTCGGGCATGACCGACGACCCGGACGTACGGATGGCCCAGAGCGTGGTCGACTACATCTTCCGCCGGCTGGCGCTGGACTACCTGTCCTTCGACGAACGGTCGGCGCTGGGCATCCACACCGCGGCCGAGCGGGCGCGACAGCTCGACACCGGCGAGTACGCCCCGATCGAGGAGGACGTCGATGTCGAGTCGTTGCGCCAGTCCGCACCGGTCGAGAAGCCGGCAGCGGATCCGTCGGGCGACGACGGGTCGGGTGTGGCCGGCGTGGAGGCCGAGCAGGTCATCGAGGCGACCGCCAAACAAGCACCGGCGCAGGCGCACACCTCCACTGAGCTGCTCGAGGTGCTGCAGGGCACGTCCACCGATGCCCCGCTGTGCGTCACCTGCGGCACCAAGATGCGCCCGGCCGGCAGCTGCTACGTCTGCGAGGGCTGCGGCTCCACCAGCGGCTGCAGCTGATCGCGCCGACAAGGTAGGCGCCCGGTCTCCGACGAGGCCGGGCGCTTGCCCGTCCTGACTGTCGGCGGCCGACGGTACGCTGGCCGCCGCCCTGGGGGGAGGACGCCACGAGGAGGCGACGTGCCCGACATCGCACCGATCCCAGCCGCCCGGACCGAGGCCGTCGCCGCCGCGATGAGCAGGTTCCTCGACTTCGTCGACGTCTGGGACAGCATCCGGCTGCACCCCGACGTGTGCGACTTCGCCTTCGGGAACCCGCAGGAGCTGCCGCTGCCGGAGTTCAGTGCGGCCATCCAGCGCTACGCGGAGCCCAGGA
>DASRTE010000180.1:0-37881 GCA_035656095.1 Jiangellaceae bacterium | reverse complement strand
CTGAAGGACGACGCCCGTCCAGGTCTGCCCTCGGAACCCCCGCGATCCGAGGGCAGACCCGCTGACCGACAGGGACCGGTTCCCCCGTTGCACCCCGTTGTCCTGCCGACCGGCTGGCACCGTAGCCTGCACGGGCGTCGTCCTGTGCGAAGTTTCCCGTACCGGCCGCCCGGCGACTAGGGAGCGGCACCCTGAGTTAGTCGGCCGCGGTCCCGGACTTAACCAGCCTGATCAGGCCGCTGCGTCCGGCGACCTTCGTCTTGGCGACCAGGTTGGCCACGTGCGTCTCGACCGTGCGCGGCGAGAGCACGAGCCGCTCGGCGATCGCCGCGTTGGTCAGCCCCTCCGCGACCAACTGGAGGACGTCCATCTCCCGGCTGGTCACCCCGCGCCCGCGGAGGTGGGCCGGCACCGCGGTGTCGCCCCGGCCGTGCCGCGGCACCGGGGCGCCGGCCCGGCGCAGCACCTCCCGGCAGCGGGTGGCCAACCGGTCGTCGCCGCGCCGGACGAACACCGCCAGCGCCTCCCGGGCCCAGCCGATCGGGTCTCCCCAGCCGTTGGCGAGCGCGTCGCCGGCGACCAGCAGCCGGATACGGTGCTGCCACCAGTGCCGAGAGCCCATCGCGGCATCGGCGGCGGCGAGCAACTGCTCGGCCTCGGCCGGCCGACCCCGGCGGCCCGCGTCGACCGCGTCGGCGTAGCCGAGCAGCGCGCGGTTCTCCCAGTTCACCCCGGAAGGGCGGGCCTCGGCTCGGGCCTGCTCCCCATCCCGGGCATCCAGGGTGCGCACCAGCGCCCACAACCCGTAGGTGGGCGCCGGCGCCGTGGTCGGGCTGCTGCGCATGAACCCGATGGCCCGGTCCAGGCACTCGGCGAGCCTGCCCCGATCGTCGTCGAGCAGCGCGACGTGCGCGTACACCGCGCCCCAGATGCCGGCGTTGACGTCCAGGTCGTCCGGGGCGAGCCGGCGGGCGTCGGCCACGCTGCGCTCCATGGCCTGGGTGTTGCGGCGGTGCGCGTGCGCCGCGGCCTGGAAGAACAGCGCGGTGGCCCGCAGCTGGTCCATCCGCAGCCGGCGGGCGTGCTCAGCGCTGCGCTCGGCGTGCACCAGTGCGGCGTCCGCGTCCTGGTGCAGCAGGCTGGCCGCGATCTGCACGTCGACTTTGGCCGCCAGGCCCAGCGCGCCGGCGTCCAGGGCGAGCGCGCGGGCCCGCTCCAGCCGGACCGTGGAGCCGTCCAGAAGCAGATCCACGGTGCCGAGCTCGTGCAGAGCGGAAACCCGTTCCAGTGGCAGGTCGTGGTCGATGGCCAGCCGCTCGGCGGCCAGGAACGCGTCCCGGGCCGCCTCCAGGTCGGTCACCCGCGCGGTGCGGCCCATCACCTCCAGCGCCTGGCAGGCCACCGACCACTGGTTGCGCTCCTCGGCCTCGGTGAGCGCCAGCTCGGCGATTCTCCGCGCGTCCTCCGGCTGGCCGCGTTCGTGCGCCAGCCGAGCGGCCAGCACGCTGGCCCGCGGGTCGTCGGTGTCCGGCAGCGCGGTCAGCCCGGAGGCGGCGACGTCCCACCGGCCGGCTTCGGCCGCCACCTCGGCCAGCGTCAGTCGGACCCAGGTCTCTCCGCGGGCCAGCATCCGCTCGCCCAGCGCCAGCGCCCGGTCGGTGTCGCCGGCATCGGCCAGCACCTCGACCAGCACCGCCTCCGCCTCCCGGCGCAGTGCGGGCTCGTCGACGGCCAGGGCCGCGGCGCGGGTCAGCTGGGCGTCCGCGGTGTGCAACGCGCCGCGGCGACGAGCCTGCAGGCCGGCGTACAGGTACAGCACGGCGGCCCGGGCGTCCTCTCCTGCTGCCATCCACAACCCGGCGGCCAGGTCGCCAGCCTCCGGCTCGCGCCGCTCGACGACCGCAGCGGCGGCCCGGGCCAGCGCCCGGTGCTCCGGCGGCAGCAGGTCGGTGCGCACCGCGTCGCAGGTCAGCGCGTGCCGGAACCGGAAGGTGTCGGTGTCGGTGTCGTGGGCCGCGACCAGGCCGATGGCCACCGCGGACCGCAGGCCGGCCAGCACCACCGGCTTGGCCAGCCCGGTGATCTCCGGGATCAGCCGCCAGTCGAACCGGCGGCCGAGGACCGCGGCGGTCTCCACCACCGAGCGCGCACTCGGGTCCAGGCCGGCCAGCCGACGGCGCACGGTGGCCGCGAACGTGCGTGGCACGTTCGCGGTCAGCGGGCCGGTCAGGGTCCCGTCCGGGGCCAGCGCGCCGACCGCGGCGAGCCCGGTCAGCAGCTCCTCGACCAGGAACGGCAAGCCGTCGGCATGCTCGATGACGAACCCCACCAGCTCGTCCGGCGGGGCCGCCGACAGGCACGCCTCCACCACCCCGCGGACGTCCTGCGGGCCGAGCCGGTCCAGCGGGATGACGTCGGCCTGGCAGGCCCGCGCAAGGTCGAGCAGCCGCTGCGGCGGGTCCGGCTCGTCCCGCGCGGTCGCCACCAGCACCACCGGCGAGGTGCTCGCCGCATCGGCCAGGTAGCTCAGCACGTCGAGGGTGTCCGGGTCGGCCCAGTGCAGGTCCTCCAGCACCAGCATGGCGCCGCGCGGGCTGGCCAGCGCGGTCACCAGCCGCAGGATCGCCTCGCCCAGGATGACCCCGCCGCTCGGTTCGGACCGGCCCTCGATGCCGGCGGCGGGGAGCAGCGCGGACAGCGCCGGCAGGTACGGCCGCAGGCCGTTCTCCCGAGGCAGCGGGCGGCCCCGCAACGCGGCGCTGAGCGCCTCGGCGAGCGGGCGGTACGCCTCGCCGGACGGCACCGCCCGGCCGGAGAACACGCTGACACCGGCTCGCCGGGCCACCGCGGTGGCCTCCCGAACCAGCCGCGACTTGCCCACCCCGGCCTCGCCGTGGACGAGCACCATCCGCCCCTTGGCAGTGCTTTCCATGTCCTCCAGCAGCCGGCGCAGGCGGTCGAACTCACCGCCTCGGCCGACCAGCCTGGACGAGTACGCCTGCCAGGGTGCGGTCAACTGTTCCGTCCCGAGTGTCTCCAGCAGGGAGCGCACGTTGCTCCAGCGCACCGCGACTCGCGACCACGGAGTAACGGCAGAACAAACCTAGCGGGCAACCGGCACCCGGGGATGAACGACATCAGCCAGACGGCCGACCGCACCAGGTCGGAGAGAGTGCTTTCGCAGCGAACGAATGTGAAGTAGCGTCCTTCCTCGCGGTCGGGGGCTCCCCCCGTGGCCCTTGGCCGCCCTCCGGGGGTTGGCGGCGTTGCCTGCGCCGTCGACCCCCTTCGGTCCGCTCCGGTCATGGTCAGCCGGTCGGTGCGGGTGAGCAGCTTATTGTGCTAAGGCTGCTTTACTCTGCTAAGCGTGAGCCTGACGGTTCGGGAGCAGCAGGTCGTTGCTCTCCTGCGGGGCAATCCGATGATCGGATCCGAGGAGATCGCGGCCCGCCTCGGCACGTCACGTGCCGCTGTCAACGTCCACCTGTCCAACCTTGGCAAGAAGGGCGTCATCCTCGGGCGGGGGTACGTCCTCGGTGACCGGCCGGGTGTCGTCGTGATCGGCGGAGCCAATGTCGACGTCAAGGCGCGCAGCGCAGAGCGGGTCAGGCAGGGCACGAGCAACCCCGGGCACGGCTCGATGACTCCGGGGGGTGTTGGCCGCAACGTCGCCGAGAACCTGGCCAGGCTCGGCACCCGCACCTTCCTGGTCGCCGCCGTGGGCCGTGATGCCGCGGGGGAGAGCCTGTTGGACCAGACCGGTGCGGCTGGTGTGCGCCTGGAGTACGTGCACCGGACCGACCTGCCGACCGGTACGTACGTCGCGCTGCTGGACTGTGACGGGGAACTGGTGTCGGCTGTCGCCGACATGGCAGCGAGCAGTGAGCTGGGCCCAGCGGAGGTCAACAGAGCACGAGACGTCATCGCAACGGCAGGCCTGGTGGTCCTCGACGGCAACCTGTCACCCGGAACCCTGGATCACGCCATCGACGTGGCTCATTCCAGCGGAGTTCGCACGATCCTCGAGCCGGTGAGCGTCCCCAAGGCCACGCTGCTCGCCGCGCACATCGTCGCGGACCGGCCGTTGTACGCGGTCACGCCGAATCGCGATGAGCTTGCTGCACTGACGGGGCTGGCCGTCCGTTCCGACCGACAGATGCGCCTGGCGGCTGACACGCTTCACCGGAAGGGGGTCAGGTACGTGTGGATTCGGCTCGGAGAACGCGGGTCGCTGCTCAGCAGCGCCTCCGCCGGCACCAGCCTCATCCCGGCCCCGCCGACGACCGTCGAGGACGTGACCGGAGCCGGCGACGCCATGCTCGCAGCCTTCTGTCATGTCCTGCTCGGCGGCAGTGATCCACTCGATGCGGCCCGATACGGGCATGCAGCGGCTGCGCTCACCATCGCGAGCCCGCACACCGTGCGCCCCGACCTGACCCCGCGGCTGATCGATGCCGTGCTCGGCCGAGCCGTCCACCCCCGGCCCGACCAGGGAGAAGCTCCATGAAGCAGCCTCATCCGTCCCTGGTGCTCACCGATGAGGTGGCGGAAGCCTTGAGCGACGGCGCCCCCGTTGTCGCTCTGGAGAGCACGATCATCAGCCACGGCATGCCGTACCCGCAGAATATCCAGACGGCCGTCGAGGTGGAGACCATCGTCCGGGAGCTCGGTGCCACTCCGGCGACGATCGCGGTGCTGGACGGGCACGCCCATGTCGGCCTGGATGCCGAAGCGCTGGAACTGCTGGCCTCCAGCCCCGACGTCAGCAAGGTCAGTGTTCGCGATCTGCCGTACGTCATCTCCCGTGGCGCCCACGGTGCCACCACGGTGGCAGCCACGATGCGCCTGGCCGCCTTGGCGGGGATCAGCGTCTTCGTCACCGGTGGGCTGGGCGGCGTGCACCGCGGCGCGCAGCAGACCTTCGACACCAGCGCCGACCTCACCGAGCTGGCGACGTCGAACGTGGCGGTCGTCTCGGCGGGCGTGAAGAGCATCCTGGACATCGGTTTGACGCTGGAGGCTCTCGAGACGCTCGGCGTTCCCGTGCTCGCCTACGGCACCAACGAGTTCCCGGCGTTCTTCTCGCGCAGCAGCGGTCATCCCGCGCCGATGCGGGTCGACACCCCACAGCAGGTGGCCGCCGTGATGGCCGCCAAATGGGATCTCGGCATCAGTGGCGGCCTCGCCGTCGTCTGCCCCATCCCGGCCGAGGACGAGCTTCCCGCGGGTGAGATCGACCGCATCATCGAGCAAGCCTTGGCGGACATGGACGTTCGCGGCATCCACGGCAAGGACGCAACGCCCTTCCTGCTCGGCCGGATCGTGGAGATCACCGGTGGGGCCAGCCTGACCGCAAACATCGCCCTGGTGAAGAACAACGCGCGCCTGGGCGCCCAGGTCGCCGCTGCATACGCCGCACTCCCTTGACGAGGCTCCCCGCCGGCGCGTCAGCGGCCGAGCCATTCGTCGAGCGGCGGTCTCGGCGCGAGCACCGCGAAGTCGCCACGATCGCGGATCGCCGTCGCCGCCGACGCCATGGCGTCGACCGCAACCCAGGTCAGGCTTCCCCCGACGCTGATCCGGCGAGCGCCGGCGGCGACGACCTCGGCAACCGTGAGCCCCGGCAACGCCAGCACGTTGACCGGCTTGGCCACAGCGCGGCAGATCTCGCGCACCTCCTCGGCGGTCCGAAGGCCCGGGGCGTAGAGCACGTCCGCGCCGGCGGCCGCGAAGGCCTGCAGACGGGCAATCGTGTCCCCGAGGTCCGGATTGCCGCGGATGTGGTTCTCGGCCCGTGCAGTCAGCACGAACGGGAACGGCAGGCTGCCTGCCGCCTCGGCAGCGGCCGTCACCCGCGCGACGGCGTGGCGGGAATCGTAGAGGTATCCGGCTGGGTCGAAGTCCTCGATGGAGCCGCCGACGGCACCGGCTTCAGCGGCGCGGGCGATGGCGAGCGCGGCGCTCGCCGGGTCGGCCCCGTAGCCGTTCTCGAGGTCGACCGAAACCGGCAGTTCCGTCGCCCGGTCGAGTGCGGCGGTGTGCTCGACCACCTCGTCGAGCGTCACAGATCCGTCCAGCCGCCCGAGGGTGAACGCGAACCCCGAACTCGTAGTCGCCAGCGCCTTGAACCCGAGCGCTTCGAGCACGCGAGCCGATCCGGCATCCCACGGGTTCGGGATCACGAACGGCTCACCCGCGTGGAGCGCCTGAAACGTTCGCGCCTTCGCCTCCTGCCTAGTCATCGGCAACCCGTAGGACCACCTTGCCGCGTTTGCCGGCAGACAGGCTGCGCGCGAACGCTGCGCGCGCCTCGGACAGTGGAAACACGGAGTCGATTGCGGGGCGCAGAACCCCGTCGTCGACCAGCCCAGCGATCTCGACGAGCTGCTCCCGGTTCGGCTCCACCACGAAGTAGCTGGCGTCGATCTCGGCCTCGGAGGGTATCTGCGGCGGGTCTTCGGCCACCGAGACGAGCCGCCCGCCCCGGCGGAGAGTGGCCGGCGACCGTCTGAGCAACTCACCACCGACGGTGTCGAAGACGAGATCGACCCAGGTGGCGGCCGATTCGAAGTGCCCGTTCCTGCTGTCGAGAACCTCGTGGGCGCCGAAGGCGCGGGCATCGTCGAGGCTCTCTTCCCAGGCCGTGCCGATCACGTATGCGCCGCGAAGACGTGCGAGCTGCGTGGCCAGGTGGCCGACGCCTCCGGCGGCTCCGTGGATGAGCACTCGCTCACCCTCCTCGAGCCGGCCCCGGTCGAAGAGGCCCTGCCAGGCGCTGAGCGCGGCAAGCGGGATCGCAGCGCTGGCCACGTGGTCGATCGTCGCGGGTTTCGGCGCCAGCAACTCCGCGGGCACTGCGATGTAGTCCGCGGCGGCGCCGTCGCGGTCGAAGGGCGTCAGCGCATAGACCGGCTCGCCGATCGCCACCGAGCGGACGTCCGGTGCGACGGCGGCGACGACGCCAGAGAGCTCGTAGGAGGGAATGGCAGGGAGGCGGTCCACGGGCCAGTCGAGCTCGTCGCGCGTGATCGCCGCTGCGTGCACCCGGACAAGCGCCTCTCCCGCATGCGGACGTGGCGCCTCCATCCGCTCCGGTACCAACCCCTCCAATCCGGGCGAACGCAGTCTGATCGCTTGCATAAGCACAACCCTTTCACGTCCCTCGGCTGATATTCTCGCCTGAAAGATACTTTCGAGCGAGAATATAGCAGGAGTGATGACGTGGACAGGGCGCCCGACCACATCGACGGGATCCTCGCTCAGTGGCGGCGCGAGCGTCCTGACGTCAGCGTGGCGACACTCGGCTTGTACGGCCGTCTGTTCCGGGTGACCCAGCTGGCCGACAGGGTGCTGGCCAGAAAGCTCGCTCAGCATGGCCTCCAGCCGGGTTGGTTCGACCTTCTCGCCGCTCTACGCCGGGCCGGCGAGCCGTACGAGCTCCAGCCGACCCACCTGATCCGGGCGACAATGCTCTCTTCCGCCGGGATGACCAAGCGGCTCGACCGCCTGGCTGAGGCCGGCCTGGTCGAACGCAGGCCCGACCCCAACGATCGCCGCGGGGTGCTCGTCCGCCTCACGCGGCGCGGCGAGGCGACAATCGACCGAGCGCTGGAGACGCATGTTGCGAACGAGGAGCACCTCCTCCGAGGCTTGACGGCAGCCGAGCAGCGCTCGCTCGACGAGCTGCTCCGAAAGCTCCTGGCCGAACTCGAGAGCGCCCATCACGTCCCAGTTGCCCGTCCCAGGTTGTAGGGCTGGCCAACTCCTCGCTCTGACCGGCTGGGGAGGCACGACCCATGCGTGCCTGTCGGAAGGCTGGGGTACGTTCGTCGGTGCGACTGCTGCCGACCGGAGAAGCTGAGGATGACCGACGTCGACCTTCCCCTCGATGCCACTCGCGCTCCTTCCTCGTCGGGAGTCGCCGATCAGCTCGAGCAGTACCGCCGGGAGCTGACCGGCTACTGCTACCGCATGCTCGGCTCCGCCTTCGACGCCGAGGACGCGGTGCAGGAGACGCTGGTCCGCGCCTGGCGCGGCATCGACAACTTCGAGGGGCGTTCCGCGCTGCGATCGTGGCTGTATCGCATCGCCACCAACGTCTGCCTCGACATGTTGGGCGGCAGCCAGCGCCGGGCCCGTCCCATGGATCTCGGCCCGGCCTGGTCTGCGAGTGCGCCGGAGCTCACGTCACTTCCCGAGTCGACCTGGGTCACCCCGGTTCCCGATGACCGTGTCCTCGTGGCCGGTGGCGATCCGGCCGACGTCGCCCTGGCCCGGGAGTCGATTCGCCTCGCATTCGTCACCGCGCTACAGCAGTTGCCGCCGCGGCAGCGAGCCGTCCTGATCCTGCGCGAGGTGCTGAGCTGGCCCGCAGCCGAGGTGGCCGACCTGCTCGACAGCACGACCGCCTCGGTCAACAGCGCGCTCCAGCGGGCGCGGGCCACCCTTGCCGCCACGCAGGCCGACGAGGGCGATCCGCTCCGGCCGCTGGACGAGGAGCAGCAGGCTCTGCTCGCGCGTTACGTGGAGGCGTTCGAGCGGTACGACCTCGACGCGTTGACCGCGCTCCTGCGCGAAGACGCTCGCATGACCATGCCGCCGCTGGAGCTGTGGCTGAGCGGCGTGGCCGAGATCCTCACCTGGCTGGTCGGGCCCGGCGTCGGCTGCCGTGGTTCAAGGCTTGTTCCGACACATGCCAACGGCATGCCCGCGTTCGGGCAGTACAAGCAAGCCGGCCGTCAGGCCTGGGGGCTCGTCGTCCTCGAGACGTCAGGCGACCGGGTCACCGGGATCAATACCTACCTCGACGTCGACCGGTTGTTCCCGATGTTCGGCCTCCCGATGAAGATCGCCTGACTCCCTGTCGTCGGCCGGCAGCAGGTCCTCGAGCCCGACGAGAGCGAGCAGTTCAATCAGCCGGGGACACGGGCCGACCAGTCGTACCCGCCCGCCGTATCGGCCGGCAACCAGTTGCAGGCGGGCGAGCGCGTCGATGTATCCGACGTCCGGGGTCCGCACGCGGCTGACGTCGACAAGGACCTCCGCGACTTCTCTGCGCCGGAGCTTCCGAACCAGCTGATCGGAGAGCGGGCGAACGTCGCACGGCGCAAGATCCGGGCTCACGACGACACGGATCGACCGAGGCGAGGTTCGCTCCACGTGAATGAGACCGCCGGCACTGGTGGAACTCATCGCACTCCGGCTGGACCGATGAGTTTCGCTCCGGTCGGCGGTCAGAGAAGGCAGACACACGGAGGTGGACTGCCATGACGACAATCGACACCGCAGCCCCCCGGGCCGGTCGGCGCGAGTGGGCCGGGTTGACCGTGCTCGCCTTGGCCTGCCTGCTCTACGTGATGGACCTGACCGTCCTGCACCTTGCTGTTCCCGCGATCAGCGCGGAGCTGCACCCGACCGGCGCCGAGATGCTGTGGATCATCGACATCTACGGCTTCTTCGTGGCGGGGTCACTGGTGACCATGGGCACGCTCGGCGACCGCATCGGTCGGCGCCGCATCCTGATGATCGGCGCCGCGGCCTTCGGCGCCGTGTCGGTGCTCGCAGCATTCTCGGTCGGCGCCGAGATGCTGATCGTGACCCGCGCGCTGCTCGGCATCGCCGGGGCAACGCTGGCGCCGTCGACGCTGTCGCTGATCTTCCACATGTTCCGGGACCCGAAGCAGCGGTCGATCGCCATCGGCGTCTGGATCGGCAGTTTTTCGGCCGGCAGCGCGATAGGCCCGGTTCTCGGCGGTGTGATGCTCGAGCTCTTCTGGTGGGGATCGGTCTTCCTGCTGGCCCTGCCGGTGATGATCGCGCTGCTCGTGCTCGGGCCCCGCGTGCTGCCCGAGTACCGAGACCCGGACGCCGGCAGGCTCGACCTGTTCAGTGCCGCACTCTCGGTCGCCGCCGTGCTCGCTGTCATCTACGGCCTCAAGGGCGCCGCACAGGACGGCCCGGCACCCGCCCACGTCATGTGCATCCTCGCCGGTGTCGGGCTCGGCGTCGTGTGGCTGCGGCGCCAACGACGGCTGCCCGACCCCATGATCGACGTCGCCCTGTTCCGTATCCGGGCCTTCAACATCGCTCTCGCGGTCAACTTCCTGGCCATCTTTGTCGCGATCGGCTACTTCCTGTTCATCGCACAGTTCCTGCAACTCGTGCTGGGCCTGTCGCCACTCGAGGCGGGCCTGCTGTCCTTGCCGTCGGCGCTCAGCTTCGTCATCGGGTCCCAGGTCACACCGCGGATCGCACCTCGCGTCGGCGCACGACGCCTCATCGCCGGTGGCCTTGCGGTCGCGGCGATCGGAATGCTCATGCTCACCCAGGTCGGACGCCAGGACGGGCTCGTGACGCTGGTCGTCGCATCCGTCGTGATCTCGCTCGGTTTCGCACCGGTGTTCGGCCTCACCACCGAGCTCATCGTGGGTTCTGCGCCGCCCGAGCGTGCAGGCGCGGCGTCAGGCATCTCGGAGACCGGCGCGGAACTGGGCGGTGCCCTCGGTATCGCGATCCTGGGCAGCGTCGGCATCGCGGTCTACCGCGGGCAGCTCGACGAGTCTCTTCCGGCCGTCCTTCCCGACGAAGCGGCGGCGACGGCACGCGACACGCTCGGAGCCGCCGCCGACGTCGCAGGCCAGATCCCGGGCCCGATCGGCTCCGGCCTGATCGACACGGCACAGAGTGCGTTCGTCAGTGGCATGCACACCGTTGCCGCGGTCGCCGCCGTCATCGCCTTCGCCGTCGCGGCGCTCGGCTGGCACGCCCTCCGGGATCACGGTGTTCCGGCAACCGATTCCACCGCGACCGACGCCTCGGACGATGGGCAGGACGAGGTCGAAGTCGGCCGGCACGGAGACCTCGAACCGGTCGGCTGCTGACCACTGTCATGCCGGTGCTGCTACGGCGGCAGCACACGTCAGACGAGTTGGCTGATCCGTCCCGTGTCGACGTCGTAGAGAAAACCGCCGACCGCGACCGAGTCAGGCACCAATGGGTGTGAGCGCACGCGGGTGACATCGTCGCGCAGAGCGGCGAGCTGATCCTCGATGGCGCCGAAGGTCTCCCAGGAAGCGTCGTGGCCGCTGGCCTGGCTGACCCGCTCCCGGAGTTCGATCTCGCTCGTACCGGTCATGGCGCAGCGCGTGTGAGGCACGATCAGCACGCGCTCGACACCCAGGAGGTTGACGCTCAGCACCAGCGCGGCCAGAGCGTCGTCGGTCACACGCCCGCCGGGGTTGCGCAACATCTTCGCGTCGCCGGGTCGCAAGCCGAGCATCTCCAGCGGATCGATGCGCGAATCCATACAGGTGACGACGGCGATGCCGGCATGGGCGACCCCGTCGAAGCCTGCGAGCCGGAAGTCCTCGGCAAAGCTCGCGTTGGCGGCAAGCAGATCGTCGAAAGAAGCGGCCATCCAGCGACCGTACTGGTCGCGATCAGCTGGACAACCGAGTCTCATGACCGGCTGGCGCGACCTGGCTCCGGTTCCGTCATGGAACCGGAGCCAGGCGCTCCCCGGTCGTTCAGTTCTTGAAGATGTCCTTGACCTTCTCGCCAGCCTGCTTGGCATCGGCCTTGGCCTGGTCGACCCGACCTTCAGCTTCGAGCTGCTCGTCGTCGGTGACCTTGCCGGCCGCCTCCTTGGACTTGCCCTTCATGTCTTCTGCCCAGTTCTGGGCCTTGTCATCGGCGCCCATCTGTCCTCCTCGGTCTGAACGGTGTGAACAACTCCTACCCGTCCGCGAGCAGATCTCACCTCGACGTGCGATCGGATTCCGGCGCCGTGTTCGCATCCGGTCCGGGGTTCCCACCGGCCGCTCGGATGGCCAGTCGGTCCAGGTAGTGATGCCAGCCCTCGCGGTGTGAGGGCTGGGCCGGCGGCGGAAGTTCGCTGTGCTTCAGGTGCAACAGAGTCTCGTCGACACCGACCGCGGTCAGCGTCACGCGCACGATGCTCGACCCGGGGGGAACGGGAGAGTCGGCACCCTCCCAGCCCCAGGTGAACTCGATGGTCCGGTAGGGGTCGACGGTGAGGAAGCGTCCGGACGCCCAGCCGTCGCCGCGGACGTTCATGCGGAACACGCCTCCGGGGCGCGGGTCGATCTCGGCCGTGATGCCCTGCCACGACAGCCACCGGTCGGCGTCGGTGAAGAAGGAGAAGACCGTCTCTGGTCGGGCTTTGATGACCCGCTCGAGTTCGACGTGGTCGATCATCCGCGACGCCCTTCCCGTGCCTCGACGGACTCAGCCAGGACCGAGAGGCGGTCCACCTGGTCGGACCACAACGACTCGAGATAGTCGGCGAGCGACCCGAGTTCGTCGCGGTTGGCCCGGTAATAGCGGTGAGCGCCGTGCCTCCGGACGCTCACGAGTCCAGCGTCCCGCAACACCTTCAGGTGCTGCGAGACCGCACCGAAGGTGATGTCGAAGTGGGCCGCAAGGTCGCCGGCTGCAGATTCACCGTCCCAACACAGCCGGAGGATCTCTCGGCGGCGTGGGTCGGCAACGATCTTGATCATTTCCATGCACAGCCAAGTTTAGCCGAAGCTAAAGCAGCGGCCCCGGCGAGCGGCACCGGCTGACCAGCACTGTCCGCAGAGGTCATTTTAGTCTATGCTAAAGCGCAACGAGAACACCTATACGTGGAGGTCGCTGATGGCCCGCATCGTCTTCGAGATCCCGATCAACGCCCCGGCCGCCGCCATCGTGGAGGCAGTGGACACCGAGAAAGGGATCGCCGGTTGGTGGACGCCCACCGTGCAATTCGCCGGTGAGGCTGGTTCGGTCATGAGACCCAGCTTCGCGCAGGCGCCGGTGCCGTTCGAGCTGACCGTCGACGAGGTGAGCGACAGCACGGTCAGATGGACCTCCTCGGGTTCCTTCCCGCCGCACTGGGCCGGCACCACCATCACGTGGACCCTGACCGGGAACCAGGGCGGCACCACGGTTCATTTCAGCCACGATGGATGGGCCGGAGACGACGGGCTGTTCCCCAGCGCCGCATTGACTTGGGGACGGCTGATGGACAGCCTCAAGCAGTACGTCGAAACCGGTAGCGGCATGCCGCTGCCAGGCGGCGGCTGAGCCGCCCGTCGAAGCTCGCCGGCGCGGGCCGGTGGACGGGAAAGAGGACAGTCAGCCCATGAGCATCGACGTCACGGCACAGCGGGTGATCCCGCTGCCGCCGGGTGATGTGGCCAGGTACGCCATGGATTACCGGCACGACCACGAATGGACCCAGGGCATCAGAACGGCCCAGCTGAGCCGGCCGGCTGCCGACGGCGGGTTCGGTCCTGGCGCGGAGGTCACCCGCACCGCGTACTTCCTCGGCAGACGTATCGACTACGTCCTCGAGGTCGCTGCGTACGACCCGCCGGCCTTGCTGGACATGGTCTCGGTGGTCGCGCCGATGCCGATGCACGTCACCTACCGGTTCGAGGCACACCCTGCCGGCACCAGTGCGAGCATCCGGGTTCGCGGCGGTGGCAGCGGGTTCTACCGGATCGCCGCACCGCTCGTGTCCTGGCAGGTGCGCCGGAGTCTGCGAAAGGACCTGCGCGACCTCCAGAGCCGGCTCACCGAGAGCCGCTGAGGTCGGCGGCTCTCGGCCGGTAGGATCGACGCGAGGGGAGTAGCCCCGAAAGCCGCGGTCGACATGCTGACGCCCTCACGGCTGGGTGCTCGCCCCTTCCGATCCGGCTCGGATCGGAAGGAATCCCGTGGCCGACCTCTGGACGGCGTTCTTGCTCAGCTTCGGCGTCGTCTTCGTCGCGGAGCTCGGGGACAAGTCCCAGCTCATGGCTCTGACATTCGCGACGCGTTACCGGCCCGTCCTCGTCCTGGTGGGCATCACGGTGGCGACCGCGTTGATCAACGCGGTCTCGGTCGCCGTCGGCTACGGGCTCGGCCTTGCGCTCCCGACGCGCTGGATCTCGGTTGCTGCCGGACTGGTGTTCATCGGGTTCGCGATCTGGACCCTGCTGGACAGGGACGAGGACGGGGAGGTCCCGGCGCGGGCCGGCCACTCTGTGATCTTCACAGTCGGGTCGGCCTTCCTGCTCGCAGAGCTCGGCGACAAGACCATGCTGGCGACGATCACGCTGGCCTCGCAGAACGGCTGGGCGGGAACCTGGCTCGGTGCGACGCTGGGCATGGTCGCCGCCACGGCGATCGCGATCGTCGTCGGGCGCCAGCTCGGCAGGGGGCTACCGGAGCGGGTCATCCGGCTGGCTGCCGCCGCGCTGTTCGCCGTTGTCGGGATCTGGTTGTTCGTCGACTCCCTGGCATAGCCCTCCGCCGGCTCGGTTGATGGGAGGATGCGATCGTCGTGCCGACGCACGGGCGAGGCAGATCCACGGAGGCGGCGACGATGACCACGAACCAACGCGTGCGCGTAGAGGCCGCGCGCGAGGATGCGTCGGTCACGCATCTCGAGCTCTTCTTCGACCTGGTCTTCGTGCTCGCACTCACGCAGGTGACCGCGTACATGGCCGATCACATGACGGTCGAAGGCGTGGTCCGGGGCATGTTGATCGTCGCACTGCTCTGGTGGAGCTGGGTGGGCTACGCGTGGCTCGGCAATGTCGTCCGCGCCGACGAGGGCATCGTGCGCGCGGTGATGTTCGCGGCGATGGCGGCCATGTTCATCGTCGCGCTCGCCATCCCCGAGGCATTCGACGACCTTCCCGGCGGGCTGAACGGCCCGGTGGTGGTCGCCGCCTGTTACTTCGTGTTCCATGCCCTGCACGTGGCGATGTTCTGGATCGCTGCCCGCGACGACCAGGGCCTTAGACGCCAGCTGCTCCGCTTCGCGCCGACTGTGACGGTGGCCACGGCCATCCTGCTGGTCGCATCGCGGACCAGCGGCAACACGCAGACGCTCCTCTGGGCGGCGGCGCTCGGTGCCGACTACGTCGGAACCCTGCTCGGTGGCTCGTCCGGTTGGCGGCTCCGGTCGGCGAGCCATTTCGCCGAGCGGCACAGCCTCATCATCATCGTCGCATTGGGTGAGTCGATCGTCGCGATCGGCGTCGGGATCGCCGCTCTACCGATCTCCTGGCCGATCGTGGCCGGCGCGCTGCTCGGGCTCTCGGTGTCGGTCTCGCTCTGGTGGATCTACTTCGACGTGACCGCGACGATGGCGGAACGCGCCCTGGCCGACGCGCCGGAGGACGAGCGGCCGAGGCTCGCACGCGACGCCTTCAGCTACCTGCATCTTCCGTTGATCGCCGGCATCGTCCTGCTCGCGCTGGGGCTGAAGAAGGTGCTGGAGTACGTCGGCGACACCGAGCAACACGAGCTCACCGATCCGCTCACCGGTGTGGGCCTGTTCGCGCTGATCGGCGGCGTCGTGATCTACCTGGTGGGGCACGTGGCGTTCAAGCTGCGCACGCAGCAGGTCCTCTACTGGCCACGGCTCGTCGCGGCTGGAGCCCTCGTTGCGGTGTTGCCGCTGGGTGCCATGGTGCCGGCCCTGGTCCTGCTCGCCGTGGTCGCCGCCGTCCTCGGCCTCCTCGTCGGGTACGAGACCCACCACCACGCCGAGCTGCGCGACCGGATCCGCCACGATCGCCACTGACGCGGCGGACCGGCCGTCGTGTGCCGGGCGTTGAATGAACCGTGTGAGCCCGAGACGCCGGTGGTCGGTGGCCGTCGTCGTGGTCATTGCCGCGATGGCCCTGGCGGTGGTGGTCGCGATGCGCGGTGCCGACCGCGACACCGACACCGGGGACGCCGTACCCCAAGACCGGCCCGGGCCCGTCCTGCTGGTGCCCGGATACGGGGGAGGGATCCAGGAGCTCGAGTTACTGGCGACAACCCTGCGCGCCACCGGGCGCGACGTCGTGATCGTGAGAACCGGCGGCGTGGCGGACCTTCGCGAGCAGGCAGCGGCCCTCGGGCGTGCCGTGGATGCGCGGCTGGCCGCCGGTGCGCCGTCGGTCGACGTGATCGGGTACTCGTCAGGTGGCGTCGTGGGACGGATCTGGGCGGACGAGCTGGGCGGCGCCGACCTCGCCCGGCGCATCGTCACCCTGGGCTCGCCGCATCACGGGACCGACATCGCCCGGCTGGGAGCCGCCATCGCGCCGGGTGCGTGCCCGGAGGCATGCCGCCAGCTCGTGCCCGGCAGCGAACTTCTCGCCGATCTTGCCGAGACGGTACCCGGCCCGGTGTGGACCGCCGTCTGGACCGCGCAGGACGCCGTCGTGACCCCGCCCGAGTCGGCGGTCCTCGACGGCGCTGTCAACGTCCGCGTCCAGGACGTGTGCGGCGACGCGCGGATCGGCCACAGCCAGCTCCCGACCGACCCCCTGGTGGTCGGCCTGGTGGCCCTCGCCGTCGGCGTCGAGCCGCTCGACGAGGTGCCCGACGCCGCACGCTGCGACGAGATCCGGACCGCCGGTCACCAGGCCGCGTCGCGCCGGGCGAGCAGGTAGCTGCGGCGGCTGGGGTGCTCGACGCCCGGCCACGGTTCGCGATCGGTGCGGCTGACGAGCATGAAGCCGGCGGCGGCCAGATCGCCGACCACCTCGGCCGGGTCCAGGAAGTGGAAGTCCAGGCTGACCTCGTGTCCCCACCACTCCGCGACGTGTCGGACGGCACCGGCCGGGCGCTCTGCATCGCTGACGTGGAAGGCGACCAGCAGCCATCCACCGGTCCGGATCGCCCGGGCGAGCTCCCTGGCGGCCGTGCGGCGGCCGTCGCGATCCAGATGGATGATCGAGTACGGCGCCACGGCACCCGCCCACTCGCCGTCGCGCGCCGGCAGTGCCGCGAACGTGCCGATCTCGAAACGGAGCCCCGGGTTTACCACGCGAGCCGTGGCGATCATGCCCGGCGAGGCGTCGACCCCGACGACCTCGAGCTCGAGCCCGGCGAGGTGTGCGGTGACGTGGCCCGGCCCGCAGCCGACATCGGCGACCGTGGCCCTCGGGTCCAAGGCCCGGACGAGTTCGGCGAACACGGCGTAGAGGGCACGGTCGACAGGCTTGCCGGCGAGCTCGTCAGCGAACTCCCGCGCATACCGGTCGGCCACGGCGTCGTAGCTCCGCGCCGTCTCGTCCGTCCCGCTCATATCCAGTACCACGGGCCCGGCGTCCGGAACCACATCCGTTTCAGCCAGTCCTCGTAGGCGATGACGGCGTCGACGTGGATCGGGTAGAACCAGGCAGCCACGACGACCACGGACAGGACGTACGCGCCGGCCACGGCGGCGCCGAGCGTGCGTCGGCCGGGCTGTGCGTCCGGCGGCCCCAGGATCAGTCCGAGTGCGTATGCGACGGCCAGGACGACGAACGGCGCGATCGCGATCGCGTAGAACGAGAATGTCGTGCGACCGAGGAACAGGAACCACGGCAGCCACGTGGCGGCGACGCCGGCGAGAATGGCCCCTGCCCGCCAGTCCCGACGCGCCCCCCACATCCAGAGGCAGACCAGCAACGCCACGCAGCCGCCCCACCACAACACCGGGTTGCCGAGAGCCAACACCGCCTGGCTGCACCGGTCGACGTCGCAGCCCGCCTGGCCCTGCTCGAGGGAGGCGTAGTCGAACGACACGGGACGCGCGAGCACCAACCAGCCCCACGCCTGCGAGGCATAGTCGTGCGGTGCGTCCAACCCGCTGTGGAAACCCAGCATCTCGTCGTGGTAGTGCCAGAGGCTGCGGGCCCAGTCGGGCACCACGGCGGCTACGCCCGACGCCGGGTGGGATGCCGCCCATTGCCGTGACCATCCGTCGTCACCGGCGATCCATCCCGCCCACGACGCGAGGTAGACGGCGGACGCCGAGCCCACGATCGTGACGAACGCCACCGGCGCATCGCGGGTGACCGTCGTCACCAGCGGGGACCGCCCGCCGGCGGCCCGCCGGGCACCGTACTCCCAGCACACGGTCAGGATCCCGAAGACGGCCAGCGCGTAGACGCCACTCCACTTGGTGCCGCACGCCAGCCCGAGCAGCACTCCGGCGGCCAGCCGCCACGGCCGCCACGCCACGATCCGCACCGGGAGGTGCCGGGCGGCGGCTCCGGGCGAGGAGTCTCCGCCGTCGGCGGCCACGAGGCTGTCGGCGTACCGCCGGCGGATCCAGTCGCGGTCGGCGAGCAGGCAGGCGAAAGCGGCGATCACGAACATGGCGAGGATGCCGTCCAGGATCGCCGTGCGGCTCATGGTGATCGCCATGCCGTCGACGGCCAGCAGGAGGCCGGCGGCGGTGCCCAGCAGAGTCGACCGGAACAACCTGCGTCCGACCCGGGCGACCACGACGACGGTGACGACACCGGCGAGAGCCGTCGCCAGCCGCCACCCCGCGGGCTCCATCCCGAGCAGCCGGATGCCCCCGGCGATGAGCCACTTCCCGATCGTGGGGTGCACGACGAACGACGGTTGGTCGGTGAAGATGTCGAGGTCGCCCTCGAGCACCCGGTCGTCCGCACCGTCGACGAAGGCGCGCGCGTCGCCGTAGCGCAGCAGCGAGAAGGCGTCCTTGGCGTAGTAGGTCTCGTCGAAGACGAACTTGTGCGGACGTCCCAGATCGACCAGGCGCAGGATCGCGGCGACGGTTCCCGCGAACACCGGGCCGAGCCAGCCCCACCAGCGGTCCTGGGGCATCGGACGCAGCAGCCGCGCCCGCACCGCAGCGACGTCGGGGCCGGGGGCACGCTGCGGCGACTCGTCGGCGACGTCGACCTGGGCGTCGCTGGTACGGGTCACCGGGACATCGTAGGTGTGGCTGTCAGGATGGCCGGGTGACCGATTCCGAGCGGGGCCTGCTGGTGCTGGCCGGGACACCCATCGGTGATCTGGCGGACGCGTCACCGGCCCTGGCCCGCGAACTCGCCGCGGCCGACGTGATCGCCGCCGAGGACACCCGGCGGCTCCGGCGACTGGTCGGCGCGCTGGGTGTCGATGTCAGCGGGCGCGTCGTCTCGTACTTCGAGGGCAACGAGGCCGCCCGGACCGCTGAGCTCGTCGAGTCGCTCTCGAAGGGTGTGCGCGTGCTGCTCGTGACGGACGCCGGGATGCCGTCGGTGTCCGATCCG
The DNA here is from genome assembly GCA_035656095.1 of Jiangellaceae bacterium. Lineage (GTDB taxonomy): Bacteria > Actinomycetota > Actinomycetes > Jiangellales > Jiangellaceae > DASRTE01. Next base: position 18,838 of record DASRTE010000180.1, on the reverse strand, counting down.
GGCTACCGGCTGGTATCGGCCGCCGCCGAGGCCGGTTTCCGGGTCACCGCCGTACCCGGACCGTCGGCCGTGCTGACCGCCCTGGCGGTCAGCGGGCTGCCGGTGGACCGGTTCTGCTTCGAGGGCTTCCTGCCCCGTCGCTCGGGCGACCGGGCGCGCCGCCTCAATGCCTTGCGCGGCGAGGACCGAACTATGGTCTTCTTCGAGTCGAGACACCGCCTGGCGGCGACGCTCGCCGCCATGGTCGACGCGTTCGGCGCCGATCGGCGCGCGGCCGTCTGCCGCGAGCTGACCAAGACGCACGAGGAGATTCGCCGTGGGCCGCTCGGTGACCTCAGGTCCTGGGTGGCCGATGGCGGGGTCCTCGGCGAGGTCACGCTGGTCGTTGCCGGCGCGGCCGCTGTGCGGCCCGCCGTGACGGTGGCGGAGGCTGCGGACGTCGTCTCGCGGCGCGTGCGCGCCGGTGTCCCACGCAAGGAGGCGATCGCCGCAGTCGCACGTGAGTCGGGCCTGCCCAGGCGCGAGGTCTACGCCGCGGTCGTCACCAGGCCGGACGAGCGCACCGGCGGTCGGACCGGTGACGACCCCAAGCCCTGACCGGGGCCCAGATCGTGACCGACGAACCACACGGCGCGCGGAGAATCCCTGCGAACAAGCCGTTGCCCGCCCTCTACGATCGGGACCCATGTCTCGTCACGTGCTCACGGCCGTGGCCTGGCCCTACGCCAACGGGCCCCGCCACATCGGCCACGTCTCCGGCTTCGGCGTCCCCTCCGACGTGTTCAGCCGGTACATGCGGATGGCGGGACACGACGTGCTCATGGTCAGTGGTACCGACGAGCACGGGACACCGATCCTGGTGCAGGCCGAGCAGGAGGGCGTCGGCGCTCGTGAGCTCGCCGACCGCTACAACCGGGTGATCGTCGACGATCTGCGGGACCTGGGACTCGCCTACGACCTGTTCACACGAACCACGACTCCCAACCACTACGCCGTGGCGCAGGAGATGTTCCTGACCTTGTACCGGAACGGGTACATGGTCGAGCGGACGACGCTGGGCGCGATCTCGCCGTCGACCGGTCGCACGCTGCCGGACCGGTTCATCGAGGGCACCTGCCCGATCTGCGGGTACGACGGCGCTCGCGGCGACCAGTGCGACAACTGCGGCAACCAACTCGATCCGACCGACCTGGGCAGCCCGCGCAGCCGCATCAACGGCGAGACGCCGGCGTTCGTCGAGACCGAGCACTTCTTCCTCGACCTGCCGGCGTTGGCCGACGCGCTCGGGGCCTGGCTGCAGACTCGAACCGACTGGCGCCCCAATGTGCTCAAGTTCTCGCTCAACCTGCTCGACGACCTCCGCCCGCGGGCCATGACCCGGGACATCGACTGGGGCGTGCCGGTCCCGCTGCCAGGCTGGCGCGACAACCCCAACAAGCGGCTCTACGTATGGTTCGACGCCGTCATCGGCTATCTGTCGGCGTCGGTCGAGTGGGCCCGCCGGAGCGGCGACGACGACGCCTGGCGGGCCTGGTGGTGCGATCCGGCGGCAACCTCGTACTACTTCATGGGCAAGGACAACATCACCTTCCATTCCCAGATCTGGCCAGCCGAGCTGCTGGGATACGACGGCCGTGGCTCGCGTGGCGGGCAGCCGGGCCGGTTCGGGATGCTCGAGCTTCCGACCGAGGTGGTCTCGAGCGAGTTCCTCACCATGGAGGGGCGCAAGTTCTCGTCATCGCGCGGCGTCGTCATCTACGTCCAGGACTTCCTGGCACGCTACGACCCAGACGCCCTGCGGTTCTGGCTCGCCGCAGCCGGGCCGGAGAACCAGGACACCGACTTCACCTGGGCGGAGTTCGTCCGGCGCAACAACGACGAACTCGTCGCCGGCTGGGGCAACCTGGTGAACCGGACCGCGTCGATGATCGCCAAGAACGTCGGCTCGATCCCGGACTCGGGTGAACTGACCGACGCCGACCGGGACCTGCTGGCCACCACCGGAGCCGGGTTCGCGACGGTCGGCGGCTTCATCGAACGCCACCGGCAGAAGGCGGCGGTGCAGGAGGCCATGCGGGTGGTCGGCGAGGCCAACACCTACCTGTCCCAGCAGGCGCCGTGGAAGCTGCGCGCGGAGGATCCGGGCCGGATGCGGACGGTGCTGCACGTCGCCGCCCAGGCGGTCGACGACTGCAAGACGCTGCTCACGCCCTTCCTCCCGCACTCGGCCCAGCTGGTGCACGAGACGTTCGGGGGCAAGGGGCAGTGGTCGGACCGGCCGGCCGTCCGCGAGGTGGACGACCTCGACGGTGGCCCCAGCTACCCGGTGATCATGCTGGACGACGTACGCGGCGCCGGACGCTGGGAATCGACCCCGATCGTCCCTGGTACACCGGTCCCGCCGCCGACGCCGGTGTTCGCCAAGCTGGAACCCTCCGTCGTCGAGGAGGAACTGGCCAGGCTGGAGCAGCGTGCCGGCGGCTAGTCCACCTGCGCCCGAGCCGCTGCCGCTGCCGGTCACGGACACGCACTGCCACCTGGACATGGCGCGCGGTGAGCCGGGCGCTGCCACCGGTCCGGACCAGTCCTGGACCGCAACTGCGCAGGCTCTCGCCGCGGCCGCCGACGTCAACGTCACCAGGGTGGTCCAGATCGGCTGCGACCTGCCCGGGGCGGCGTGGGCGGTCGAGGCAACGCAGCGCTTCCCGAACGTCGTGGCGGGGGTCGCACTGCACCCCAACGAGGCGCCCCGGCTGGCGGCGCAGGGGGCGCTCGACGAGGCGCTGGCCGAGATCGACCGGCTGGCCGGGTCGGGCGACCGGGTGCGGGCCGTGGGCGAGACCGGGCTCGACCACTACCGCACCGGCCGGGACGGTCACGCGGTCCAGGAGGCCTCGTTCCGCGCCCACGTCGAGATGGCCCGCAGGCACGCAAAGACGCTGGTCATCCACGATCGCGATGCTCACGCAGACGTGCTTCGCGTCCTCGACGACGTGCAGGTTCCCGAGCGTGTCGTCTTCCACTGCTTCTCCGGCGACGCGGCCATGGCCGCGCACTGTGCGGCACGTGGCTGGTTCGTCTCCTTCGCCGGCACCGTCACGTTCGCCAACGCCGCACGCCTGCGGGAGGCGCTTTCCGTCACCCCGATGGATCGCCTGCTCGTCGAGACCGATGCGCCGTTCCTGACGCCTCATCCGTACCGCGGCCGGCCGAACGGCTCGTACCTCGTGCCCATCACGGTCCGCCGCATCGCCGAGGTGCTCGGCGCCGACCTGGAGGCCACCTGCGCGGCGCTGCAGCGCAACACGAACCGGGCATTCGGGGCGTGGTGAGTTTGGCATCGGCCCGCGAACCCGTTACCGTCCCGTGACTGATAGCCGGGGTCGGTGAGGCTCCAGACGGCGAACGGGGGGAACTGTGCGCCGGCTGGACACCCGTACCCGGGACAACTGCACACCTGGAGAACCGTGCGTCCCTCCCTGAAGACGCTGGCAATCAACGCTGCCGTCGTATCCGCCCTCGTCGGTGGCACCACCGCCTACACCACGTTCGACAACACCGTTACGCTCAGCGTCGACGGCGAGATCGAGACCGTGCACACCTTCGGCGACACCGTCGAGGAGGTCCTCGCCGACCAGGACGTCGAGATCGGCGAGCACGATGTCGTGGCCCCGTCCGCTTCGAGCCCGGTCCAGGACGGCACCGAGATCGCCGTCCGCTTCGGGCGGCAGATCACCGTCACGGTCGACGGCGTCGAGCGCGAGGTGTGGACGACCGCCCTGTCGGTCGACGAGGCTCTCGAGGAGCTCGGCATCCGGGCGGCGGGGGCCGAGCTGTCGGTCTCGAGGTCGCTCGGCATCGGCCGCCGCGGGCTGGAGTTCGAGATCCGCACCCCGAAGGACCTCACCCTCGTCGCCGACGGTGCCTCCGCGGAGTTCACCACGACGGCGATCACCGTCCGTGAGGCGCTGGCCGACGCCGGCATCACACTGGGCGACCGCGACCAGGTCGCCCCGCGCCTCGAGGAGCGGGTCACCTCCGGGCTGACCCTGACCGTCAAGCGGGTCACCGCCGAGCGTCGGAGGGTCACCGTCACGGTCGACCACGACGTCGAGCGGCGCAACGACGACTCGCTCTACGAGGGCGACAGCGAGGTCGCCCAGCAGGGCCGGGACGGCAAGGTCGAGCGCGTGGTCGAGGTCCTCGTCGTCGACGGCGTCGAGGGCGAGCAGCGCGTGCTGTCCGAGGAGGTCGTCGCCGCAGCGGTGACGGAGATCGTCAACGTCGGCACCAAGGAACGGGCCGCCGCGCCGATCGACACCTCGGTCTCCGGCGGCGTCTGGGACCGGCTCGCCGAGTGCGAGTCCGGCGGCAACTGGGCCATCAACACCGGTAACGGCTACTACGGCGGCCTGCAGTTCTCGCTGGGCACCTGGCAGGCCTTCGGCGGCTCGGGCTACCCGCACGAGAACAGCAAGGCCGAGCAGATCCGGATCGCCACCAAGGTGCGCGACGCCCGTGGCGGTTACGGCGACTGGCCGGCCTGTGCGGCCAAGCTGGGCCTGCCGACGTAACGGCGTGATCGTGGGCGGTGAGCCGGGATTCGAGGGTCGTGCCCCGCAGGAGCCCTCGGGCCGCTTGCGCATGGCACGTTCGGTGGCCTACGTGGCACGCTGAACGTTGTCACAGTGCCCGAGTTGTAGCGGTTTGTGGAACCGCTCAACGTGCCATGTCGATCGCGAGCCCGTCGCACGCCCGCGCGAAGGCGTCCTCGTGGTCGGCGACACCTAGGCTCGGGTCCATGGTGAGCGGCGAGCCGTCTGCCGACTCCCGCCTGCTGGGTCCGGCGGACGTCCGGCGCCTCGCCGCCGCCGTGGGCCTGCGGCCGAGTAAGTCGCTCGGCCAGAACTTCGTCGTGGACGCGAACACGGTGCGCCGCATCGTCCGGATGGCCGACGTCCGGCCGGACGACGTGGTCCTCGAGGTCGGGCCGGGGCTCGGCTCGCTCACGTTGGCCCTGCTGCCGGAGGTGGCGCTGGTGGTCGCCGTCGAGGTCGACGACAGGCTCGCGGACGCGCTGCCGGCGACCGTGCACGAGTTCGCCCCCACGCTCGTCGACCGCCTCAGCGTCGTCACCACCGATGCGTCGCGGATCCAGGCGCTGCCCGACGGGGCACCGACCGCACTGGTCGCCAACCTGCCCTACAACGTCGCCGTCCCGGTGCTCCTGCACCTGCTCGAGACGTTTCCGACGCTGGAGCGGGGACTGGTCATGGTGCAGAAGGAGGTCGCCGACCGGTTGGCGGCCGCACCCGGGTCGCGCACGTACGGTGTGCCCTCGGTCAAGACGGCCTGGTATGCGCGAGTCCGGCAGGTCGGCACGGTCGCCAGGACGGTGTTCTGGCCGGCACCCAACGTGGATTCCGGCCTGGTGGCGATGGAGCGTCGCGATCCGCCGGCCGGCGCCGACCGTCGCGAGGTGTTCGCCGTCGTGGACGCCGCATTCGCCCAGCGGCGCAAGACCCTGCGTGCGGCGCTCGCCGGGTGGGCAGGATCGCCGGCCAGGGCCGAGGAGATCATGCGCCGCGCCGGCGTCGATCCCGGGATCCGTGGCGAACGGCTGGCCGTCGAGGACTTCGTGCGCATCGCGGGTGCTGCCGGGAGCGGACGGACCGCCTCCGGGAGCGCCGACCGGTAGCGTCGCGGTCATGCCATCGGTCACCGTCCGGGCGCCGGCCAAGGTCAATCTGGTGCTCTCGGTGGGACCTCGCCGGCAGGACGGCTTCCACGAGCTTGCGACGGTCTTCCACGCGGTCTCGGTGTACGACGAGGTCGTCGCCGAACCGGACGAGCGGGTCACCGTGATCGTCGAGGGTGCCCATGCGGGACTCGTCCCGACCGGCGAGGACAACCTCGCGGCCCGCGCGGCGCAGGCTCTGGCGGCCTACGCCGGAGTCACGACCGGCGCCCGCCTGCATCTTCGCAAGGGAATTCCGGTGGCGGCGGGGATGGCCGGCGGCAGCGCGGACGCGGCCGCTGCGCTCGTCGCCTGCGACGCGCTGTGGGGTACCGGCCTGGGCCGTGCGGAGCTGTCCATCCTGGCCGCGCGGGTGGGCAGTGACGTCCCGTTCGCGCTGACGGGCGGTACCGCGCTCGCGACCGGGCGTGGCGAACGGCTCACGCCGGCGATGGTGGGCGGCTCCTTCCACTGGGTGCTGGCGATCGCCGACGAGGGACTCGAGACGTCGGAGGTCTACGCCGAGCTGGACCGCATCCGCGCCGGTCGGTCCGTCGCCGCGCCGGTCGTCGCGCCGGACGTCCTGGCCGCGTTGCGGTCTGCCGAACCGGAGGCGCTGGGCGTCCTCCTCGGCAACGACCTGCAGGCGGCTGCGTTCGCGTTGAGACCGGGGCTCGAGGCGATGCTCGAGGCGGGCATGGGTCTCGGTGCGCTCGGTGCCGTGGTCTGCGGCTCGGGGCCGACCTGCGCCTTCCTGGTCCACGACGCCGAGCACGCACTCGACGTCGCCGTCGGCCTGGCCGCAGCCGAGGTGTCCGCCGACGTCGTCCGGGCTACCGGCCCGGTGCCCGGCGCCCGGATCCTGACGTGACCCCGGTCAGGTGAGGTCGACGACCACGGGAGCGTGATCGGAGGGAGCCGTGCCCTTGCGGGTCTCACGGTCCACCCACGCATCGGTGATCCGGCTGGTCACGGGTCCGCTGGCGTAGACGTGGTCGATGCGCATTCCCATGTCCTTGTGGAACATGCCGGCCCGGTAGTCCCAGTAGGTGAAGGGGTTCGGGCCCTTGCCCGGTCGCGGAAGCACGTCGGTCAGGCCGAGGTCGCGCAGCGCGGCGAGTCTCTTGCGCTCGGCCGGAGTCACGTGCGTCGACCCGGCGAACACGGCCGGGTCCCAGACGTCGGCGTCGGTGGGCGCGACGTTGAAGTCGCCGCAGACGACCGACTGCGGGTGGGCCGGCAACTCGGCCGCCACGGTGGCGCGCAACGCGTCGAGCCAGTCCAGCTTGTAGAGATAGTGAGGGTCCTGGGGGGTGCGTCCGTTGGGCACGTAGACGCTGCGGACTCGGATGCCGGCGCAGGTGGCGGCGATCGCTCGGGCCTCGGGGTCGGGGAAGCCGGGCTCGTCGTCGATGCCGGTGGTGACCTCGTCGAGACCGACCCTGGACAGCAGTGCGACGCCGTTCCAGCGGCCGAGTCCGTGGGTCGCGACCTCGTAGCCGGTCTCGCGGATGGCCTCGACCGGCATGGCGTCGGCCGCGACCTTGGTCTCCTGGAGGCAGGCGATGTCGGGCCGGCGTGTCTCGAGCCAGTCGAGCAGCCGAGGAAGCCGCGCGGTGATCGAGTTGACGTTCCAGGTCGCCAGGCGCACGGCCCCGACCGTACTGCGTGCGGACGACGGCGTGCCGAGGCCGGTACGGTCCCGCGCCTACACGGTCAGGCCGTGGTCTTCCATCCAGGTGCGCGGATTGACCGCGTCGCCGCCGTCGGGGTGCACCTCGAGGTGCAGGTGGGGCCCGGTGGAGTTGCCCGTCGACCCGACCTTGCCGATCTCGGTGCCGGGCAGGACCTCACCGGATCGCTGAAGGATCCGGGACAGGTGGCAGTACCACATCTCGGTGCCGTCCCAGTGCTCGATGACGACCTTGTTGCCGTAGGGCCCGTCGTAGCCGGACCAGATGACCTCGCCGCTGGACATCGACCTGACCGGCGAGCCGTACGACAGCGAGAGGTCGAGCCCGGTGTGCCGGCTGGACCACAGCCTGCCCACGGCGCCGAAACCGGCACTGACGCGGTAGTCGGAGACGGGCAGCACCCACACCTTGGCCTCGCGTTCGGCCCGCGCTGCCCGCTCGGCGGCCTCCTGGCGCTCGACCTCGACGAGGGCGGCATTGACGTCCCTCGCGGTCTCGGTGCTCTCGGCGGTCAGCGACTCGCCGGCGGCGTCGACCGTGGCCAGTGCGCCGGCCGAGGCCGTGACGACCTGCGGCCGCTCGGGGATCGCTCCCAGCGGATCGGCAGCCACCACGTCGGTGGCACCGACCGCCGGCGGCATGGTCACCGCCCCGGATGCGGCCGCGACCATGGCCAGAGATCCGACTGCGGAGGGCAAGCTGACGTTCCGGCGGCGGCGATGTCGCCCGTGGCCGGGGCGCTGCGACACGGTTGGGGGGCCTTCCGTTTGCTGCAGGGGGTCCGGCCGACCATAACGGACGTGCATTTGCTCTGCCAAACATCCGAACGGGACGTCTGCAGGTGCATCTGCAGGGTGTTGACGGCCGGTGCATGGTTCGTGTCCCTGCTGTGACCACCTCGTGACCTGCGGGGACAGGTGCCATGATCAGCATGGCAACTGCTCATCGGAGACCGCGTCTGAGAGTGTGATTTACGTCACATCAGCAAGCATCGAGCAGATCTGGTGCACGACGCGGCCGTCGACCGGCAGCGACAGATGGCCTACCCCGCGCACCAGGAAATCCCGTGCGTCGAGGTCCGGATGGACCAGCCGGGCACTCTCGCGAGGCACGATCACCTGGTCCATGTCGCTCCACACGACCAGGAACCGGGTGGTGCACCCGGGGCTCGGCGCCGCCAGTTCGGCGAGGAACCCGCTTCCCGGTCTCAGTTGCCTGACCACCGGATGGGGCAGGGCCCGCGCCCAGCGTGTTCCCGCATGCGGTGTCCCCAGCGTGACCAGTGTGTGCACGCGCTCGTCGCCGCCGAGACGCTGGACGTAGTACCGGGCGACCAGGCCACCCATCGAGTGGGCCACGATGTGCACCCGGTCGTATCCGGTCAGGTCGCAGACCCGCTCGACCTGCGCCGCTAGGCCGGCGGCCAGCGAACGCACGTCGGTCGCGAGCCACCCGTAGTCGACCGCCACGACACGGGCGAACCCCCGGCGTCGCAGCGCCCGGCGGAGCACCGTGAAGATGGAGCGGTTGTCCACGATCCCGTGGACCATGAGGATCGGCATCCCGGCAGCCTCCACGTCGCCGATGAGCAACCCCCGGCGGATCGGGTCGAGGCCGTCGAGCGAGAGCCGGCGGGAGTCGACCGGCAACCGTTCGCGCAGGAGGCCGAGCGGGTATGTCGTCAGGTGGGCGGCGATCCACGCACATTCGAGCGAAACGCCGCGGACGGCGGCCGGCGACAGCACGGCGCGAGTGGCCGCGTACGCCCCCCGCCAGGCCGAGCCGAGTCCAGGTGGCACCCCGGGACGGTAACCCGAGGCTGGCCGCGGCGCCGCGCACGGCCCACCGGTGACCTACGCTGACGCCATGGTCGGAACGAGCCCGCTGCGTGTGGTGGTCGCCAAGCCGGGCCTCGACGGGCACGACCGGGGTGCGAAGATCGTCGCGCGGGCGTTGCGCGACGCCGGCGTCGAGGTCGTGTACACCGGGCTGCACCAGACGCCTGAGCAGGTGGTCGAGACCGCGATCCAGGAGGATGCCGACGCGATCGGCCTGTCCATCCTGTCGGGGGCGCACATGACGCTGTTCCGCAAGGTGCTCGACCTGCTCGGCGAACGCGACGCTCGCGACATCCTGGTCTTCGGCGGCGGCATCATCCCGGACGCCGACATCCCTCTTCTCGACCAGATGGGTGTCGCCAAGATCTTCACGCCGGGTGCGACGACCCAGGACATCGTGGCGTGGGTCGAGTCGACGCTGCGAGGGCGCGCCGCCGCCGACGCGTGATCTGCGCCGCAGTCGTCACCGGTCCACGTCGTTGCCGATCATCGTGACGGTGCCGGTCGTGCGGCCATCGACCCCGGGTCGACCAGGAGCCGTACCGTTCGGCCCCGCGTGCACCCCTGGCGGATGCCGGCCGCGGTGAACGGCGTCGGCGCGTCGCCGGGTTGGAGGACATGCGGGTCGCCGGATCCAGAAGTCATGTCACTGGATCCAGAAGACATCAGGACGCTTCGACGAGCCGGCGCAGCGGTTCCTCGAAGCGCGAGATGTCGCCGTAGGTGTGGACCGACGCGGCCTCCTCCTCGCTCATCGGCCCGACCGCCACCTTGGACATCCGGAGCACGGTCTGCTCACCGTCCGGTTCGAGCTCGTACTGGGTGTCGAGAATGGTTCCGGGCATGATGCGACCCCGGGTCGCGAACCGGTGCGGACGGTCGAAGACGGTGACGTGCCCGTAGAGGTGGCCCATGCCGTCCCCCCAGTCCTCGAAGTGCGCACCCCCGACCCTCGGCTCGACCACGATCGCCTTCACCCGGTCCTCGCCGTAGGTGAAGGGGAACCACTCCAGGGTGTCCTCGGTGAGAGCGCGAAACAGGCGCTCCGGCGTGGTGCGGAACCGCAACTCGGTCTCGATCCGCACCGTGCGGATCTGGTCGGTCATGGCGGACATGGACGTCCCTCCTCCTGGCTGTTCCACGCGGCGCTGCAGGGCGAGCATCTCGGCCGCTGCCCCGTCGGCCAGCGGGGTCACCCAGCGTTCGTACCAGCGACGCAGCGGCACGGGATTGAGATAGTTGAACCGGTACCGCCCCCGGCGACGGACCACGACAAGGCCGGCGTCGGTGAGCACGCGCAGGTGCTGCATCACGGCGAAACGGCTCAGGTCGGGGACCGCTTCTGCCAGATCACCTGTCGTCCGGGGGCCGCCGCTGAGCAGGTCCAGCAGATGTCGGCGCAACGGCGTGGACAACGCCCGCCACACGTCCTGCTCACCGGTGCCCGGGTCGAGAGCCGGAACCACGGCCGCTGACATGTGATAAAAGTAGCACATGTCGAATCGCGCAGACAGCTCCCGCGCACGTGACGTGGGGGCGCGCCCGCGGCGCTGCGGCGTTAGGCTGCGTCTCGCTCGGCCGCCGCGCCCCCGGGGCTTTGGCGCCACCAGCCGCCGACGACCAGTGAGGACGTAGCCCACCGTGGACCTGATGGAGTATCAGGCGAAGGAACTGTTCGCCGCGCACGGCGTGCCCGTGCTGCCCGGAGAAGTCGCCGACACGCCCGAAGACGCCCACCGAGCGGCCGAGCGGATCGGCGGGCCCGTGGTGGTCAAGGCGCAGGTGAAGACCGGGGGCCGCGGCAAGGCCGGCGGCGTCAAGCTGGCCGGGTCGCCGGACGATGCCGCCGAGAAGGCCACGGCCATCCTCGGACTCGACATCAAGGGGCACGTGGTCCGGCGGGTCCTGGTCACCCAGGCGAGCGACATCGAGCAGGAGTTCTACATCTCGTACCTGCTCGACCGCGCCAACCGCACCTACCTGGCCATGGCCAGCGTCGAGGGTGGCATGGACATCGAACAGCTCGCGGTCGAACGACCCGAGGCCCTGGCCCGGATCCGGGTCGACGCGATCGCCGGCGTCGACGGGGCCAAGGCCGCCGAGATCGCCGATGCCGCCGGCTTCGGGCCCGACGTCCGCGACCGGGTCGTCGACGTCCTGGTCGCCCTGTGGGCGGTCTTCACGGCCGAGGACGCCACACTGGTGGAGGTCAACCCGTTGGTGAAGACACCCGACGGGCACATCGTCGCGCTCGACGGCAAGGTCTCGCTGGACGAGAACGCCGGCTTCCGGCATCCCGGCCACGCCGCATACGAGGACAGGTCGGCTGCCGACCCGCTGGAGGCACGGGCCAGCGAGAAGGACCTCAACTACGTCAAGCTCGACGGCGAGGTCGGCGTCATCGGCAACGGTGCGGGCCTGGTCATGTCCACCCTGGACGTCGTCGCGTACGCCGGTGAGGAGTACGACGGCGTCAAGCCGGCCAACTTCCTCGACATCGGTGGTGGAGCATCGGCGGAGATCATGGCCAACGGCCTGGAGATCATCCTGTCCGACCCGGCCGTCCGGAGCGTGTTCGTGAACGTCTTCGGCGGCATCACCGCCTGTGACGAGGTAGCCAACGGCATCGTCCAGGCGTTCGCCCTGCTCGACAGCCGCGGCGACGAGATCACCCACCCGCTGGTCGTCCGGCTCGACGGCAACAATGCCGAGCTCGGGCGGCGCATCCTGCGCGACGCGGAGCTGCCTCACCTCGAGCAGGTGGACACCATGGACGGAGCGGCGCGCCGCGTAGCCGAGCTCGCCGCGGCGAACCGAGGGAGCTGACGTGGCCATCTTCCTGACCGAGAGCTCGAAGGTCATCGTCCAGGGCATGACCGGCTCCGAGGGCCGGCGGCACACCCAGCGCATGCTGCGGTCGGGCACCGCCGTCGTCGGCGGGGTGACGCCGGGGAAGGGCGGGCAATCGGTCGACTTCGAGGGTGCGACGGTGCCGGTGTACGGCAGCGTCAAGGACGTCGTCGACGCCACCGGGGCCGACGTCTCGGTGGTGTTCGTGCCGCCGAGGTTCGCCAAGGCGGCGGTCGTGGAGGCCGTCGACGCGGGCGTCCCCCTGGTCGTCGTCATCACCGAGGGCATCCCGGTCCACGACACCGCCGAGTTCTTCCAGTACGCGCAGAACTCCGGCACGACCCGGATCATCGGCCCGAACTGTCCCGGCCTGATCAGCCCCGGACGGTCGAACGCGGGCATCATCCCGGCCGACATCACCAAGCCGGGCCGGATCGGGCTGGTGAGCAAGTCCGGCACGCTGACCTACCAGATGATGTACGAGCTAAACGACATCGGCTTCTCGACGGCGGTGGGCATCGGTGGCGACCCGGTGATCGGTACCACCCACATCGACGCGCTGGCCGCCTTCGAGGCCGATCCCGAGACCGACGCGATCGTGATGATCGGCGAGATCGGCGGGGATGCCGAGGAGCGCGCCGCCGACTACGTCAGGGCCGAGGTCACCAAGCCGGTGGTCGGCTACGTGGCCGGGTTCACGGCTCCGGAGGGAAAGACGATGGGCCATGCCGGGGCCATCGTGTCCGGCTCCTCCGGAACGGCCGTCGCCAAGCAGGAGGCGCTCGAGGCGGCCGGCGTCCGGGTCGGAAAGACTCCGAGCGCGACCGCCCAACTCACGCGCGAGATCATGCAGGCCCGCTGAGTCCTCGCCGGAATGATCACGTTAAGAGGGTCTGTGCGGCCCTTGCCAGGTCTGCGGCCTGGTGATGGTGGACAGAACTGGCATCGGCTCTCACGTCCGGACGCCAGTGATCACCGGTCAGGTCACGGTCGCGCGAGCCTGGTAGGCCGGACGCTCCCAATCGTGTGACCTGAGGACCTCCGCGAGGTGCTCGACCGCGTCCCACACGTCGACGAAGCGCAGATAGAGAGATGCGAATCCGAACCTGGCGAGATCGGGTTCGCGGAAGTCGCCGACGACACGGCGGTCGATGAGCGCCTGGACCAGCCCGTAGGCCCCGGGATGGCGGAGACAGACCTGTGAGCCCCGGTGCCGGTGGTCGCGCGGAACCTCGACGGTGACGCCGTGCTGCGTGAGCCGTTCGTCCACCAGCGCGACGAACAGGTCGGTCAGCGCGAGCGACTTGGCTCGAAGGCCGTCCATGGATATGCCCTCGAAGGCGTCGAGGGCGGCGTCCAGCACCGCCATCGAGATCACCGACGGTGTGCCGGTCTGCATTCGGGCGATGCCCGGCGCCGGCCGGTAATCGCGCTCCAGCGCGAACGGTGCCGCGTGCCCCATCCAGCCCGGCAACGGTTGGTCGAGTTCGTCGTGCCAACGGCGGTGGACGTAGGCGAACGCCGGCGCGCCGGGTCCGCCGTTGAGGTACTTGTAGCCGCAGCCGACCCCGAGGTCGGCGTCCCACTCGTCGAGATCGACGCGGACGGCACCCGCCGAGTGGCACAGGTCCCACGACATGAGCGCGCCGGCGTCGTGTGCCGCCGCCGTCACCGCCGGGCCGTCGTGCATGCGCCCGGTGCGGTAGTCGACGTGGGTCAGGGCGACGACTGCGACGTCGTCGGCCAGCGAAGCCGCGACGTCCGACGGATCACAGAGGCGGACCTGCAGTCCGCAGAGCCGCGCGGCGCCGGCGATGATGTACGAGTCGGTCGGGAAGTTGCCGGGCTCGGTCACGACGACGCGGCGGTCCGGCCGCAGCCTGGCAGCCGCGACCATCAGCTTGAACAGCTGGACGCTGGTCGAGTCGCCTGCCACAACGCAGTCGGCGGGCGCGCCGATGAGACGGGCGATCTTGGCGCCGACCCGGGCCGGCAGGCTGATCCAGTCGTGGGTGTTCCACGACGTGATGAGGCCGCGTCCCCACTCCGCGTCGACGACCGCTGCGGCCCGCTCGCGGACACCGACGGGGAGCGGACCGAGTGAGTTCCCGTCGAGGTAGATCAGACCGTCCGGCAGCACGAACCGGTCGCGCAGGTGACGCAACGGGTCGGCGCGGTCGAGCGCCTCGGCCTCGGCGCGGGACGTCATGCCGAGAACGGTACGGCTACCCTGCCTCGCCGAGCCGTTCCCCGGCCAGCCTCAGCAGCGTCGCCAGCTCGTCGTCCGCAGTTGAGTCGAGGTTGGTGCTCACGTACCCGACCGCGGAGCCATTCACGACGACGCCGTAGACGAACACCGAATCGGTCTCGGCGACCGTTGAACGCCACGTGGTGCGGGCCAGGCCGCCGTCGCCCGCGACGGCGCCGGTGTTCTGCACGACGAGCGAAGGTTCGGCGGAACAGGAGTCGCCTTCGGCCGTGAGCGTGTCGTAATAGGCACGCGCCGCGCTGCCCGACGGGAACCGGGCGATGGACTCGTCCACGCCCGTGCCCGGATCGAAGGGGTCGTGGTAGGTGCGGCTCTCGATCGACGTGGCGCCGGCAGCGCGCGCGTCGGTCCGGAAGCAGACGAACCCGAAGGTGCCGGCGGGTGCGATGACGACCTCGCTCGCCGCCGAGATCCGGTCGACCCCGGTCGCGCTCGAGACGTCGGCCGCAGTCAGCCAACCTGCAACGTCTCCGGCGGGCTCCGGGTAGATCTGTTCCTGTCCAGGATCAGTGATGCACGGACCGCCGGTCTCAGCACACAGCCGAGTGACAGCCGCCTCTACATCGTCAGTGGTGTCCGGAAGGTTCGCGTCCATCGCGACTCCGCCCCGTGTAACGCTCGTGACCGCGTCGCCGGTACGGGCGATGCTCACGCTGACGAGGAGGAGTAGGCCCTCCCGCGGCGGTTCCTCGCGGAGCGGTGCCCAGTACCGGACGAGCACAGCCTCGTCACCGACGCCGGTCACAGACCACACCTGGTCGAGGCGGAAGTCCTCACCGGCGGCCGTGCCGTCCTCGACGCACGCCGTCAGTGCGTCGAGGATCTCGTCGAAGCGGGCCTCGGCCTGCTCGACCGTGTCGGTCGGCTCGACGACATGCTGTATCCGACCGCGCTCGGGGTTCTCGAAATGGCGCTGCAGCGCTCGACCCGAGTCAGGCACCGCGGGGACGCATGGCCATGCCTGGGCGGGTGGGTCCGTCTCGCTCCATCCGAACGCGCTCCATCCGAACGATTCACCGTCCGGCTCGATGTCGGGGACGGTCAGGAGCACCGAGTCGGGAAGGGAGGCGTCGGCGGTGGGTACGGGTGTCGGGGTCAGCGAGTCAACGGGAGGGCTTGCCGTTCCGGACGGCTGGTCGGCCGGATCCGGTGCCGTCAGCAGCGTCGGCTGCGCGACGGCGATGACGGCGCCACCGACGACCACCGCGGCACCCAGGACCGCCCCCACGGCCTGATTGCGGGCGCGCCGGCGGGCGCGCTGCCGTGCGGCGGCCGGGCCGGGCAGGTTGGCTCGACCGGCGTCGGAGCCGAGGCCCTCCAGCCTTCGCCGCAGGTCGGAGTCGAAGTCAGCCGACATGGCGGGCCTCCCCATGGTCGATCGTGGGTTGGTCGCGAAGCATCTCGGCGAGCGCGGCTCGGCCCCGGGAGAGCCGTGCCTTGACCGTGCCCGTCGGTGCTCCCGTCTCCTGTGCGACCTCCTCGACGGACATGCCGACGAGGTGATGCAGGACGACGACGCGGCGCTGAGCTTCCGGTATCTCCCGCAATGCCTGAACGAGGGCGACATGGTCGGGCGAGGGTGGCTGGCTGTGGTCGGGAGCACCATGCCTGACGATGGCTCGGACCCCGTTTCGGGTCCTGCGCCAGCGGCTGGCGGCGATCCGCCAGGCAACGGTCCGGACCCAGGCAGCCGGATCGTCGGCGTGGTGGACCTGTTTCCAGTGCTGCCACGCTCGTGCGTATGCCTCCTGGACGCAGTCCTGTGCGTCGGCGAGGTTCCCCGTCATGGCGTACATCTGGTGCAGCAGGCGGCGGCTCGTCGCGTGGTAGAACGCGTCGAAGTCGTCGCTGTCGCTCATGGCACCCGCCCTCGGATGTCGCGTGAGACGTCCTGTGGTGTACCCAGCGTCGCCACCGGGTTCACCACACATGACGCACGAACGCGGTGCAGGGTTGCACACCGAGCTCGTGGGAGTGGTGACCACCACTCTGACGAGTGGCATGTGATGCGGGGTCCAACGGATGACCGTCGGTGTTGCGCCGACGAGCGCCATGAGTGCCCAGGCCGCTGATGTCGGGTGCGGAGTGGGCGTGTCGGCGGAGCCCGTCCGGCAGTCCCTGCGGCGAAGATGGGTGCGTGACCGACCTGCTGAGCCACCCGCTGCTGAAGAGGCAGGAGCCGGCCTGGGGAACCCGGGTTCCGTGGCTGGCCGGTGTGCTCGCCGCCGCGTGGGCGCTGGTCGCAGGGCTGTCGATGGCTGCCCTGCCCGCAGTACTGGTGTGGATCGACGAGGGCGCAGAGTCGGCGGTCGGCGACCCGCTCCGGGTGGGGGGACAGATCTGGCTCCTCGCCCACGGGGTGGGTGTGGACGTCGGGGGAAGCGAGATCACGATCGTCCCACTGGGCCTGTCGGTGCTCTTCCTGCTGCTGATCTACCGTGCGGCCCGGTGGGCCGCACACTCGGCGGGGGTGTCGTCTGTTCGAGGCGTCGCCACGGTGGCGGTTGCGGTCGCAGCCGTCTACGCACTCGGCGCTCAGTTCGTGGTGGCCCTGTCGGCGACGCCCGATGTCTCGGCCTCGCCGGCCGACGCCGGGCTCCGTGCCGGCCTGGCCGCCGTGGTGGCAGCGACCAGCGGTGTCGTTCACGAGGGTGAGCTCGCCCGTCCGCTGCTCGGCCGGCTGCCGGCGTGGTCGCTGCCGGCGCTTGCTGGTGCTGTCGTGGCCGTCGCAGGACTGTTCGCCGTCGGCACGATGCTCCTCGCGGCGAGCGCGGTGGCGCATGGCGGGCGTATCTCCGCTGTGGCCGAGGCGCTGCATCCGGATCCGATCGGTGCTGGTCTGCTGGCGACGGCCGGTGCCGCGTTCGCACCCAATCTCGCCGTCTGGGCGGCGGCCTTCGCACTGGGACCCGGGTTCGCCGTGGGTGCCGGCACGTCCGTGGCGCCCGGTGGGGTCGACCTCGGTATCGTCCCGGCGCTGCCGGCACTCGGTGCGCTGCCGGCGAGCGTGCCCGGGCCGTTGGCATGGCTCGTCCTCGCCGGTCCGGTGCTCGTCGGTGTGCTCACCGGCATCACCGTCCACCGGCGCTCACCGGTCGGACTGGTCGTCGCGGTGCGCAACACGGTCGTCGCCGTGGTACCGGCCGCAGCGGCGATGGCCGCTCTGGCCATGCTGGCCGGGGGGTCGGTCGGGACGGGACGCCTTGCCGTGGTCGGGCCCGCGCCCTGGCAGACGGCGTTGGCCACCGTGGTGGCGGTCGGGGTTCCCGCGGTTGTCGTCACCGCGATCCTGCGGCGCCGGACCGCCTGATTCAATCCCCGGTCAGCCGGCGCTGTACCGCATCCATGAACTCGCTCTGGCAGGCCTGTTCTGCCACCCGCGTGTTCGCTCCGGCCAGGCATTCCCGCAACTGACCGGTCTCCGCTCCCAACAGCAGCGAGAACAGCGAGAGCAGCCCGCCGACGACGAGCGCAAAGACACCTCCACTCACGGACAGGGCCATGGCCTGGCGGCTGAGCTGCGGCCCACCGGCGCTCGATCGGTTCCTGGCGGCGACGACGAGCGTGGCGATCCCGAGCACGATCCCTGCGGGAGGGATCGCGATCGCCATCACGGCGGCGATCACCGCTACCAGGCCGAGCGTGCGCGTGTTCCGGACGGCGTCGCGACCGGGAGGCCGCGGCGGAGTGTGCGGCTGCTCGGCGCGCCGCGGGCGTTCCGTCCGCGGCGGAACGTGCTCGCCGTGGGGCTCGCCGACGCCCTGGCCGGCGCCCGGTCGCCTGACGGCGTACGGATCGGGGCGCTCGGGCGGCGCGGAGTCGGGCACGGCGCTCCTCGACGGGATCGGGACGGGCGGAACGGCACGGACGGGAATGGACGCAACCAGGTGACGCGAGTCTCCCAGTATTCTCGCCCACGCCCGCCGATCGGCCCCGCGCATGTCTCCAGGAGATCCCGTGCCGCATCGTCTCCCTCCTGGTCGATCGGCTCGACTGGCCGTCCTCGTCTCGGGCACGGGCAGCAATCTCGAGGCACTCCTCGACGCCTGCGCCGAGCCGTCCTACGGTGCCGCCGTCGTGGTCGTCGGCGCCGACCGGCCCGGCATCAGAGCACTCGACGTCGCCAGGGCGGCCGGTGTACCCACCGTCGTCGAGCGGGTCGGCGACCACCCGACGCGCGGGGCCTGGGACCACGCGCTGGCCGGCCGGCTGGATGCGTTCGAACCCGATCTGGTGGTGTCGGCGGGCTTCCTCAAGCTGGTCGGGGGCGCGTTCCTCGCGCGCTTCGGCGACCGCTACGTGAACACCCATAACGCCCTACTGCCCTCGTTCCCCGGCATCCACGGTCCGCGCGACGCCCTGGCCTACGGGGTGAAGGTGACCGGTGCCACGCTGTTCTTCGTCGACGAGGGCGTGGACACCGGGCCGATCATCGCCCAGGTCGCCGTGC
>DASRTE010000179.1:0-7633 GCA_035656095.1 Jiangellaceae bacterium | reverse complement strand
GCCGACTGGTCGTGGCGCCTGCTGGCGATCGTGGCCGGCCTGGCCCTGGTCGGCTGGCTGGCCTGGCGGATGCGCGTCGTCGTCTTCCCGATCGTCGCGGCCACCCTGCTCGCCGCCCTGCTCTGGACCCCGGTGCACCGGTTGCGGGCGGTCGGATGGAAGCGGGCAGCCTCCGCCGTCGTCGTCTTCATCGGGTTTCTCGTCGTGATCGCCGGATCCCTGACGGTCGTCGGCCGGGCCGTCGGAGACCAGTTCGGCGAGGTTGTCGACCGGGCGGAGGAGGGCCTCGGGGAGATTCAGGACTGGCTGGCCGGGCCGCCGTTCACCCTCAGCGCGGAGCAGTTCCAGGAGTGGATCGACCGTGCCGTCGAGGCGCTCGGACAGAACCAGGACACGATCACCGAGGGCGCGCTGTCGACGGCGACGCTCGCCGTCGAGGTTCTCACCGGACTCGTGCTGACGCTGTTCTCGCTGGTCTTCTTCCTCTACGAGGGCGATCGGATCTGGGCCTGGCTGGTGCGGCTGTTCCCCCGGGTGGCGCGACCGCGGGTCGACGGGGCGGGGAAGCTGGCCTGGCGAACTCTCACGCAGTACGTCCGCGGCACCGTGCTGATAGCACTGTTCGACGGCACGTTGATCACCATTCTGCTCGTCGTCCTCGGGGTTCCGCTGGCGCTACCACTGGGCGTGCTGGTGTTCTTCGGTGCCTTCGTGCCGCTGGTCGGCGCCTTCGTCACCGGTGCGCTCGCCGTGCTCGTCGCACTGGTGGCCAATGGACTGGTCGCTGCGCTCATCGTGCTCGTAGGGATCATCGCGATCCAGCAACTCGAGGGTCACGTCTTCCAGCCGTTCGTGCTCGGCCGTATGGTGCGGGTCCACCCGTTGGCCGTCGTCATCGCAGTCGCGGTGGGCGCGTACACCGCCGGAATCATCGGTGCGATCGTCGCCGTGCCGATCGTTGCGGTCGCCAACACTGTCCTGACCTATCTGCTCGTCGGAGCGACCGTGCCCTCGACGACGCCGTCGCCGCGGCCCGACAACCTACCGCCCGAGTCCGCCACCCCTGCACCACGCCGTTGATCACGTTCACCATGCTGCGAGACGGTTCACCAGGCTCCGGCGCCTGGTGAACCGTCCACCAGGGTGGTGAACGTGATCAACGGCGGATGGGAGTGACCGGCGGGTTCCCGAGCAGGGCCAGCACGTCGTCGTGGATGCGGCCGTTGGTGGCCAGGGCATTGCCGCCGAGCGGACCGGGTTTGCCGCTCAGGTCGGTGAAGCGGCCGCCGGCCTCTTCGACGATGACCGTCAGCGCCGCCATGTCGTGCAGGGCAAGGTCGGGCTCGCAGGCGATGTCGACGGCACCGTCGGCGAGCAGCATGTACGACCAGAAATCACCGTAGGCGCGGGTTCGCCAGCATGCTCGCATCAGGTCGAGGAACGCGTCGAGCTTGCCGGCCGCCTCCCATCCCCACAGGGACGAGTACGAGAGCGACGCCCGGTCCAGGGTGGCCACCTCCGACACCCGGCAGCGGCTCGCGGCGGCCAGCGACTTGCCGGTCCAGGTGCCCGTGCCGCGGGCGGCCCACCAGCGCCGGCCCAGGGCGGGCGCCGACACGACGCCGGCGACCACGTCGTCGTCTACCATCAGAGCCAGCAACGTGGCCCACACCGGCACGCCGCGCACGTAGTTCTTCGTGCCGTCGATCGGGTCCACCACCCAGCGCCGCGACCCCCAGCCCTCCGCGCCCATCTCCTCGCCGAGCACGGCGTCGCGCGGGCGCGCCCGGGCCAGGGTGCGGCGGATCGCCTCCTCGGTCGCACGGTCGGCGTCGGTGACCGGTGTGGCGTCCGGTTTGGTGTCGACCCGCAGGTCCCGCGCCCGGAACCGCTGCATCGTCTGCGCATCCGCGTCGTCGGCGAGGACGTGCGCGAAACGGATGTCGTCGTCGTAGCCCACGACCGGTCAACCTAGCGCGTCGAACCAGCCGTGCCGGTTAGCCGTGGGCAAGAATGACCTGCGGTCTTGGCCCGGCCGATGCCCGACCGGTGCGTGACCGCCCAGTCGCGAAGGAGCCGCCGTGCCCGACACCGTCTTCGGCATCCCGCTGCACCCGCTGCTCGTCCACGCCGTCGTCGTCCTGGTGCCGCTGAGCGTGCTGGGAACGGTCGTCATCGCGCTCGTCCCGCGCTGGCGGGGGACCTACGGCTGGCTGGTCGTCGCGGCGTCCGCAGTGTCCTTCGCCGCCGTGCCGCTGACGACGAGAAGCGGCAGGGACCTCAGGGAGTCGCTCAGCCTCGGCGGGCCCGTGCTGGAGAAGGTGAACGAGCACCAGCAGATGGGCGACCGGGTCATCTGGGCCGTCGGCGCGATGTTCGTCTTCAACCTCCTGCTCATGCTGGCGCACCGGGCCGGTCGGCCGGCCGGCCAGCGCACGGCCCTGGCTGTCCTGGCCGTGGTGGCCGCTCTCGTCTCCCTCGTCCTCGTGGTCATCACCGGCCATCTCGGCTCGACGGCGGTCTGGAACCCGGCCGGCTGACGGTCACCGGGACGTCGGCTCAGTCCCCGGGCTGCCGCTCCCGGCTGGCCAGCAGGCGCCGGAACGAGTCGACCCGGGCGCGGTCGAGCCGGCCGGCGGCAACGGCATCGTCGAGTGCGCACTCCGGCTCGGTCACGCCATGCGTGCAACCGCGCGGGCAGTCGGCAGTCACGGCGTCCAGGTCCGTGAAGGCGTGGACCAGGTTCCGGGGGTCGACGTGCGCGAGCCCGAAGGAGCGGATGCCCGGCGTGTCGATCACCCACCCGCCGTCCGGCAGCCGCAGAGCGACCGTGCTGGCTGACGTGTGCCGGCCGCGGCCGGTGACCACGTTGACCTGACCGATGGCCCGATCGGACCCCGGGACGAGCGCGTTCACCAGCGTCGACTTGCCGACACCGGAGTGCCCGACCAGCACGCTCCACCGGGTCGTGAGCCGTTCCCGGAGCGGGCCGAGGTCTTGTCCGAGGCCGGCGACCAGCGCCGGCACCCCGAGCGGCGCGTAGGCCGCGAGCAGGGCGGACGGGTCGGCGAGGTCGGTCTTGGTCAGGCACAGCAGGGGCTCGAGACCGGCGTCGAAGGCGGCGACGAGACACCGGTCCACCAGTCTCGGCCTGGGCTCGGGATCGGCGACGGCGGTGACGATGACCATCTGCTCGGCGTTCGCGACGATGACCCGCTCCACGGGATCGTCGTCGTCGGCCGTGCGCCGCAGTACGGTCGTCCGCTTGTCGACACGGACGATGCGGCCCAGGCTTCCCTCGCGGCCGGACACGTCGCCGACGATCCGCACCCGGTCACCGACCACAACGGCCTTGCGGCCGAGTTCGCGCGCCCGCATCGCAGTGACCGCCTGGCCGTCCGGGTGGGCCAGGCAGGTGTAGCGTCCCCGGTCGACAGCGATCACCACTGCCTGCGCTGCGTCGTCGTGGGCCGGCCGGACCTTGCTCCGCGGGCGCGTGCCCCGGCCGGGGCGCACCCGCACGTCGGTCTCGTCGTAGGTGCGGGTCGAGCGTCGCCCGCTCACGTCGGGTCACCGCCGAGCATTCGCGTCCACAGGCCGACGAAGTCCGGCAACGTCTTGGTGGTGGTCGCGACGTCCTCGACCACGATGCCCGGGACGGCCAGCCCCAGCAGTGCCCCCGCCTGTGCCATGCGGTGGTCACCGTAGGTGTGGAACGTCCCGCCGCGCAGCCGGTGGGGCCGGATCTCCAGCCCGTCGGCGGTTTCCGTCACGCCGGCGCCGAGCCTGCCGAGCTCAGTCGCGAGGGCGGCGAGGCGGTCGGTCTCGTGACCGCGGAGGTGGGCGATTCCGCGGAGATGGGACGTGGAGCCGGCCACGGCCGCGAGCGTCGCGAGGACCGGCGTCAGCTCACCGACCTCGTGCAGGTCGGCGTCCACTCCGCGGACCCGCGCTGAACCGTGGACGACGAGACCGTCGGCGTCGAGCCGGCAGTCGCCACCCATCGCCGTCAACACGTCGGGCAGTACGGCTCCTGCCTGGGTCGTGTGCGCCGGCCAGTGCGGCACCCGTACGGAGCCGCCGACGACGAGAGCGGCCGCGAGGAACGGTGCGGCATTGGACAGGTCGGGCTCGACGAGCAGGTCGAGGGCCTTCACCGGACCCGGCGAGACCCGCCAGGTGTTCGGCTCCTCGTCGACGAGCACGCCGGCGGCCCTCAGCATCGCCACCGTCATCGCGATGTGCGGCTCGGAGGGCAGCGGCTTGCCCACGTGCTGGACGGTCACGCCCTGCTCGTACCGGGCGCCGGCGAGCAGCAGGCCGCTGACGAACTGTGACGACGCCGATGCGTCGATGGTGACGGGCCCCCCGACCACATGGCCGGTGCCACGGATCACGAACGGCATGGCGCTTCGCCCGCCGTCGTCGACGTCGGCACCGAGTGTGCGCAGTGCCCCCAGCAGGGCGCCGACCGGGCGTTCCCGCGCACGGGGGTCGCCGTCGAAACGGACGTCGCCGGTGGCCGTCGCCGCCACCGGCGGGACGAATCGCATCACGGTGCCGGCGAGCCCGCAGTCGATGTCGCCGGGGCCGGTCAGAGGGGCAGGCGCGACCGACCAGTCCGGGCCGACGGTGTCCACGCCGACACCGAGAGTCCGCAACGCACCGGCCATGAGCACGGTGTCGCGAGCCCGCAGCGGGCGGCGGACGATACTGGGCGCATCGGCGATGCCGGCCAGCACCAGCGCCCTGTTCGTCAGCGACTTCGACCCCGGCACGACCACGACGGCATCCAGCGGTCCGCTCGCGGACGGCGCCGACCAGCGCCCATCCGGTGTCGAGGTCGTCCCACTGGCCGGCGGCATGGAGGCCAGTATCGCGGGTACACCGAGGTCATGCCCCGCCTGCGTCGTGTCGACTCCGCCGGCCCAGGTATCGCCCGCATTCGCCGCGGCCGGGGCTTCACCTACCAGTGGAACGACGGCCGCCCGGTCACCGAACCCGACGTGCTCGCCCGCATCCACGACCTCGTGCTGCCGCCGGCCTGGCGGGACGTGTGGATCTGCCCGGTGGCCAACGGCCACATCCAGGCTGTGGGTACCGACGCCGCAGGGCGGCGGCAGTACCGCTACCACGATCGTTGGCGCGTTCTGCGAGACCGTGCGAAGCACGATCAGGTCCTTCTCGTGGCGCGACGGCTGCCGCGGGCACGGGCGGCGGTCGCGGAGCACCTCGTCCTTCCCGGTTATCCGCGCGAGCGCGTCCTCGCGGCCGCCTTCCAACTGCTCGACCTCGGGTTCTTCCGGATCGGCGGCGAGCAGTACGCCGACGAGAACGGCTCGTTCGGGCTGGCGACGATCCGGCGCGAACACGTCTCCCTGATCGGCGGTGCCGTCGTCTTCGACTATCCGGCCAAGAACGGCAAGCGGCGGATCCAGCACCTCGCCGACGACGACCTGCGTGCCGTGGTGAAGGGCCTGCTCCGCAGGCGCGACGACCAACCGGAGCTGCTCGCGTACAAGCGAGGCCGCCAGTGGACCGACGTCCGCAGCGACGACATCAATGTCTACCTGCGCGAGGTCATCGGGGTCGACGCCACGGCCAAGGACTTCCGGACCTGGCACGCCACGGTACTGATGGCCGTGGCCCTCGCCGTCTCGCGCGAGGTCGCCGACTCGCCGGGCAAGCGCAGGCGCGCCGTGGCCCGGGCATACCACGAGGTCGCCGAGTACCTCGGCAACACGCCGGCCGTGGCGCGGGCGTCCTACGTCGATCCGCGGATCGTCGACCTCTACGACGAGGGCAGCACCGTCCTGAGGGCGCTGGAGCAAGCCGGCCGTGACGGCGGAGAAGGTCCGTTCCTGCACGGCGCGGTCGAGCGTGCCGTGCTGCGCCTGCTGTCCACTTGAGGACTACTCGGGCCGGATACCGGCGTTCTCAGTCACTGGGATGTCTCTTCGAGCGGGATACGTGTACGTAGCAATGCGGCCCGTACGTATCCCGACTCCAACGATGCGGTCGAGTGGGCCCGATGACCTCAGCCGCCGGGCAGCACGCGGTGGGCCTTGCTGCGTACCTCCGCCTTCGCCGCCCGGGCCGTGAGCTTCGCCTCCCTCTTGGCCGCCCGCGCTGCCCGCTTGGCATCGGTCGCGGCATGCCGGGCCCGCCAGCCCAGCCCGGGCCGGCCCTGGGTGTCGACCGCGGCGAGGAGCAGGCCGCCGGTGATGCCGACGTTCTCGAGGAAACGCTGGCGCATTCGGGACTTCTCGTCAGGGTCGCCCGCCTCCCAGAACGGGTAGCCGGCGATGGTTGTGGGAACCATGGATCCGGCCAGCATCAACGACGCCAGCCGTGGGAACGTGCCGGTGGCGAGCAGGGCACCCGCACCCACGTGGAGCGCTGCATTGATGCGCACCAGCGTGCGCGGGTTCGTGGGCGCCTGGGGCAGGTGCTTCTCCAGCAGGGGCGTGAGCCGGTCGGTGACGGGCTTGGCCTGATCCACCGCGGAGTCGGGGTCGCGGAGCATCTTCACACCCTGCACGATGAAGATCGACGCAAGCATGGGGCGGGCGACCAGCCGGACCAGAGTCATACCTCTTCCCTACCACGAAAGCGGTGGCCCTGAACCCGGAAACCGCGGCATGGCAGGCTGGCAGGATGTGCGGCAGGTATGCAGTCAGCCACAGCGCGGACGAACTCGCGGAGGAGTTCGGCGTCGACCGGAGCGACGTGCGGGAGCGCCTCGAACCCGACTGGAACGTCGCGCCGACAAAGGACGTCTACGCCGTTCTGACCCGCCGCCGGCGCGACGCACCGGACGACCCGCCCGAGCGCCGGCTCAGGGTGCTTCGGTGGGGACTGGTGCCGTCGTGGGCCAAGGATCCGGCGATAGGTAACCGGTTGATCAATGCCCGGGTCGAGACCGCGCACGAGAAGCCGGCCTTCCGCCGTGCGTTCGCACTGCGCCGGTGCCTGCTCCCCGCCGACGGCTTCTACGAGTGGTACGGCGAGGTCAAGGGGAAGAAGCAGCCGTTCTTCATCCGCCCGCGCGACGGCGGCGTCATGGCCATGGCGGGCCTCTATGAGATCTGGCGCGACCCGACGGTCCCCGACGACGACGATCCGGAGGCGTTCCGGTGGACGTCGGTCATCCTGACGACGACGGCTGAGGACGACATCGGCCAGATCCACGACCGTGCACCAATGATCGTCAGACCTGAGGACTGGGCAGTCTGGCTCGATCCTGGAACGGAGGACATCGGGGCCCTTCGGAAGCTGCTCGTCCCGGCCGCCCCCGGCCTGCTCGAGGCCTACCCGGTGTCGACCGACGTCAACAAGGTCGACAACAACGGGCCACGGCTCGTCGAACCGCTCCCGGCGGAGCGCGACGAGAGCGCCCTGTTCTGATATGGAGTGACGTTCTGTCAAGGGGCGTGCGGGGCCTGGCCCGACGGGGCCGGGCCTGGTGTGTGCTGGGGCCGGTGGCAGGCCGGGGTCTCGGGCGGTGTGTCGACGCGCGGTCAGACTGATATGCGCGGGTTGGTTACCTGCATGACCGGGTGTTCGTCGGGAACGGGCCGCGTGTCTAGAAGACGAGCGTGACCTTCGCTCGGGGCGGATGGCTGCTCATAGA
>DASRTE010000178.1:0-3003 GCA_035656095.1 Jiangellaceae bacterium | reverse complement strand
CACCATATCGGTGGTGTAGATGTCGGCCCCGTGTTCGCGCTCCGACAGCCCGAACGCGAACACCGCACCGTCGTCGAGCCACTGGGCCGCGCGCCTGCGGGCCCCGGCGTTGTCGCTCTGCCAGATCGGCCCCAGGCCGAGAATGGTGACCTGCCAGGCGTACCAGTAGTCCAGGCCGTAGAAGGCCAGGATCTCACTGAACGCCGCGATCCTGCTGGTGTCCCAGCGCTTGTCGCGGTCGCCGTTCGCCTCGCGCGCCTGCGTGCCCATCATCGCGAACAACCGCTCCTTGGCGACGAACTCCAGGAAGTCTGCGTACCAGACGCACTCGCGGTAGTCCTCGAGCAGCTTCTCCTTGCCCCGGTGCTCGAACCAGTCGATGGTCGCCCTGAGCAGCCTTCTGGTCACGTCGTCGAAATGGGACGGGTCGTACGTATGCGGGTTGAACAAAAGAGACTCGGCGGCGCGGTGTCGTTCTCCCGTATTGACCTCGCCTGAAGCGTTCATCCTCGCCTCCTCGTACGGGTGACGATCCTTGACGCGAACGCGCCCCATGGTGGTCGCAGCATTGGTTCGGCAGACCATCTTCGGTCGCCTCGATTAGGCTGCCGGCACACCGGGAGCATGTTGGTGGCGTGCGGCGGGCGAAGGCGGCCCGCCGGCCTGTCGGGGTACATGCGCGCGGCCTCGACGAGGTTGAGGGCCAGGTTGGTCATCGTCATCCTCCACGGTGCAACTGGTGGGGGAGGGGCGGCTCTGGCGGCTCTATCGTGAACCCCCTTGACGGCCGCGTCGATGGTCGCCGCGACAACCTCATCGCCGATTCGCTGTTCCCGCCCACACCAGGGCCGCCTTTGCTCATCCGTATGCCCGACGACGACCTGGTCCGCTTCCGCGATCCCGAGATCGCCGCCCTGCCCACGTCCATGACGGCACGCCTGCCCGAGCTCGCCGACCAGCTCGCCGAGCGCATCCGCCAAGCCGTCGACGCCTACCGGCCCGGTGCGCCGGTCCCGTTCGACGACCTGCGCGGCTCGTGCCAGGACCACCTGGAGTTCCTCTTCGGCCAGCTCGCCCAGCCCGGCCAGGTCGACCTGACCGTTCCCCGCGCGACCGGCCGGCGCCGCGCCGACCAGGGCGCTCCCCTCGCGGCGATCATGAGCGCCTACCGTGTCGGGTCGCGGTTCATCTGGGACAGCGTGGTCGAGGCGGCCCGTCGGTCCGGTCACGGGTCGAGCGAGGCGCTGGTACGGGCCGCATCCGACATCTGGGCGCTGACCGACGCCTACACCGAGGCGATGATCTCGGCGTATCGGGACGCCGTCGCCGAGCAGCTGCTCCGCCGCCAGCAGGAACGGTCGGCCTTCGTGGTGGCGCTCCTGTCCGGCCGCCTCACCGACACGACGAGCCTCTGGGAGGCCGCCAACGTGCTGCGCCTGCCCTACCAGGGGCCCTTCGTCGTCGTGGCCGCAGAAGTGCCCGAGCTCGGCCGCGAGGCGCTCCCCGGCGTGGAGGACCGCCTGGCCGCCCAGGGCCTCGGATCGGTGTGGCGCCTCTCGCCCGACCTGCAGCTCGGCGTGACGTCGCTGCGCGGCGGCTCCGCCCTGGAACGGCTCATCTCGGTCCTCCGGGGGACCGCGGCAGCACGCGTCGGCGTCAGCCCCGTCTATACCGACCTCGCGGAGACGCCGCGCATGCTGCATTTTGCCCGCGTCGCGCTGGCAAGCTCACCGCCAGGCAGCAACGACGTCGCCCTGTTCGACGATGCGCCGCTGTCGGTCGTCATCGCCAGCGCCCCGGACACCGCCACCCGGATCACCCGGACCATCCTCGGTCCGCTGCTCGACCTCCCCGGCGACGACCGCGGCGTGCTGGTCGACACCCTGGCCACCTGGTTCACCTCGGGCGGGTCGGCGGCCAGGACCGCACAGAAGCTGTACTGCCACGCGAACACCGTCCGGCATCGGCTCCACCGCATCGAGCAGCAGACCGGCCGGTCGCTGGACGACCCCAACGCGGTCGCGGAGCTTCGCCTTGCCCTCGAGACCATCCGGTGCTCCCCCAGCCGGACGACAGAGAGGCCGTGCCGGGCACAAGGGTCGACCGTCCACAAGGCCAAGCCCGTGATGCAAGCCGGCGACTTTGGGTCCCAGCGCAGCGAAGCAGCGGATCAGGCGGAAGCCCCTCGGACTCCACCGTGGACATGGAGCCGGTGTGCTCATTGGCCGAAGGGGTTTACCGCACAGCGCATGCGTCCGGCGTTGACCGCCGCGTTCCTGCGGCTGCCCAAAGCTCGACAAACTACCGACAGGCCTAAGTTTGGCGTTCCCGGGGCGTGATGAACTGGAGGGTGGCCCTGGGGTCCTCGGCTCGGATCACGTGCATGACCGCGTTGATGAGGGCCAGGTGGGTGAATGCCTGCGGGAAGTTCCCGAGCTGACGGCCGCTGCGGGGGTCGATTTCCTCGGCGTACAGTCCCAGCGGGCTGGCGTGGGCGAGGAGTTTCTCGCACAGCTGGGCGGCCCTGACTACTTCGCCGACCTCGACAAGGGCCGAGACCAGCCAGAACGAGCAGATCGTGAACGTGCCCTCCTCGCCGGCGAGCCCGTCGTCGACCTCGTCGGTCCGGTAGCGCAGCACCAGCCCGTCGACGCTCAGCTCCTCGGCCACGGCCAGCACGGTGGCGCGGATCCGCTCGTCGTCGGACGGCAGGAACCGCACCAGCGGCAGCAGCAGCACCGAGGCGTCCAGGGCGGTGGTGTCGTAGTGCTGCACGAACACCCCGCGCGCGTCCAGCCCATGCGCCAGGATGTCGGCGCGGATCTCGTCGGCCGCCTTCTGCCAGCGCTCGGCGCTGTCGGGCTCGTCGTACAGGCGGGCGAGTCGCGCCCCACGGTCACAGGCGACCCAGCACATCAGCTTGGACGACACGAAATGCCGCGGCGGCCCGCGCACCTCCCAGATGCCCTGGTCGGGTTCGTGCCAGTGCTCGACCGCCTGCTC
>DASRTE010000177.1:0-1777 GCA_035656095.1 Jiangellaceae bacterium | reverse complement strand
GTCGCCTCAGGTGTCGATCACAAGTGGGAGATGAAGGAGTCCGCATGGCAAGTGTCGGTTCACGGACGAACGCTGCGCCGAGTCGCGCCGCTCATGCCATCGTCCGCCCAGTCCCGGACCGGCATGGCGAGACGGCGGAATTGATCTGGCAAGTGGAACCGGGCGTTGCGGTCCTGGAGGTTGTCGGGCTCTACGCGTCTGAGTAGGGAGTGCGGGTTCTGATGCGCGGCGGGCGGGGTCGGCTGGGCCAGGTGACTCCGCCGGCGTGGAGTAGGACGCGGAGCCGGTAGTTCTCGAAGGATCGGAAGCCGTGGCCGCATCGCTTGACCTTCTTCACGCAAAGGTTGAGGCCCTCGGTGGGGCCGTTGCTGGCGCCGGTGTCGTGGTGGGCGAGGATCTCGGTCCGCCACGACGCGAGGGTCTTGCCGAGCGAGCGGATCTCGGGGACCTCGTCGTCAGCGCAGCCCGCGATGGTCTTGTCGATCAGCAGTTCGGCGTCGGCGCGGTCGTCGGTGAGGTAGAGGTCGCGGACGTTCTCCTTCGCCAGCCACGCGCCGAGGAGCTCGTCGTGAGGGTCACCGACGCGCAGGCCCAGCAGCATGCGGTCATGGCCTCGTTCGTCGAGGCGTTCATGGCCGGCGAGGAGGAGCTTGCGGATCCGGTAGAGCGGGTCTGCCTTGCGGCCTCGGTGACCGAGGGTCTCGTTCTGCACGCGGCGGCGGACCTGGTCGACGCAGCGGTTCCCGACCCGCACGACATGGAACGGATCGGCGACGCGGGTGGCGTGATCGAGGTGCGGGGACAAGCCGGCCCGGAACGACTCGGCCAGATCGGTGGCCACGACCTCGATCCCCGCCAGCCACCCCGGATTAGCGTTGGTGGTCCATCGGCGCAGGTCAGCGGAGGCGTTGCCCTCGACCATGTCGATCACGATCCGCTGCCGTAGGTCGACCAGGCCGGTCGCGTAGATCGTCGGATGCTCGCGGTTGGCGCGCAGGAACGAGGTCTCGTCGACACCGAGGTGACGGACCTCACCGACGCGGTCGGGGTCATCGACCAGCGGGGTGCCGTGCTCAATCACCGCGTTCATCACGGTCCACCAGCACACCCCCATCTCCTCGGCCACGCTCGATACCGGCCGGGCGTTCTCACCGACCTGACGGCACGCCTCGGCCCCGGCCCGACGGGTGAGCACCACCTGCGCGTCGACGTGGTCGGAGTGCTCGGTCCACGTCTTCGCCGCGCAGTCCCGGTCGGGGCAACGCCACCGGCGCTTGCGCCACACGAGGCGCACCGGCCGCCCGAAACAGACCAGGTCACGGATCGCGACCGGCGTCCGCTCATGCGCGACCGCCCGGGTCCCACATGCCCCGCAACCCGTCACCACCGTCGTCGTCTCGATCGCGACCACGAGCTCGTCGGACCCCTCGAGCACCTCCAGCACCCGGAACCCATCCAGTCCCAACAGCTTCTCCGCCAGGCCAGTACCGTCGCTCACGCAGGGGCCTCCTCGTCGTCGCAGCCTTCAAGCAGCAACGACGATGACGGGGCCCCTGCCCCGCGCGGTGGACCCACCCACCACCCCCGTACCCCCGACCTCAACGCGAAGAGCCGAAAATCTAGCCCACGTACCTGGCCGAGTGCCTCGCCCGCCAGGGCGACATGACGGCCGCGGAGGCCGGGTACGACCGGGCCGGGGCCACCGTCAACGACCTCGGCCTCTACTCCGACAGCACGACGGGACGCAGCTCCGGGCCCTCGGCAACTACGACAGGCG
>DASRTE010000176.1:0-2673 GCA_035656095.1 Jiangellaceae bacterium | reverse complement strand
GATGACCTGGTCGGGGGGCGGCGCGCCGTACTCGCTGAGGTCCTCGGTCGTGTGCGCGTCGCCGACCAGCGTGACGTCGTACCCGCGCACGAAGGCGCCGTGGAGGGTAGAGCGGACGCAGGCGTCGGTCTGGGCGCCCGTGACGACGAGCCGGCCCACGCCGCACTCGGCGAGCAGTTCCTCCAGCTCGGTGCCCTCGAACGAGTCGCCGTAGGTCTTGTGGACGAGGGGCTCCGAATCGCGCCGGACGAGCTCGGGCACGTACTGCCAGCCCTCACTGCCCCACTCGAGATGGTCGCCGGAGTGCTGCACCCAGATCACGGGCACGTCCTCCGCGCGCGCCTTGTCGACCACGGTGCTGATGTTCGCGATCACGTCGTCGCGGTTGTGGGTGTCGGCCACGACGCCGTTCTGGACATCGATGACGAGCAGCGCGGTGTTCGGGCGGTCAGGCAGGGTCGTCATGGGAATCCACGGTAGGTCGTGACTGCTGGGCTACCACCGATGGCGCAGGTCAGCCGCCGACCTCGACCAGACGACGCTCCAGCAGCCGCCGTTCGGGCGTGCCGTCCTGCGTGAGCCGCAGCGCCTCGCGGTACGCGCGCCCGGCCTCCTGGTGACGGCCCAGCCGCCGCAGGAAGTCACCGCGGGCCGCGGGCAGCGAGGGGTAGGCCTCCAGGCCGTCGACCACCGCCAGCTCCCCGAGGCCGGCGTCATAGCCGTCGCGGAACCCCACGGCGATCGCCCGGTTGAGCGCGATCACGGGGGACGGCCGGACCAGGAGCAGGGCGTCGAACAGGCGGACGATCCTGCCCCACGGCGTCGAACCAGCGTCGGGGGCGGTGGCGTGGCACGCTGCGATCTCCGCCTGCAACCGATAGGCACCGAGCGGCTGCCCGGACGCGCCGGCCCGGCGCAGCTGCCGGAGGCCCTCATCGATCACGGCGCGATCCCAGCGGCTGCGATCCTGCTCCTCCATGGGCACCAGCTCGCCTGCGGCGTCGAACCGGGTTGCGCGGCGCGCCTCCTGAAGGATCATCAGGGCGAGCAGCCCGCGGGCTTCGTCCTCGTGGGGCATCAGGTCGACCAGCAGCCGGGTCAGCCGGATGGCCTCGGCGGACAGGCGGCCGTCCGAACGGCCGTAGCCCTCGTTGAAGATCAGGTACAGCACGGCCAGCACGCCACCCGTGCGCTCACCGAGCAGCTGGTCCGGCGGCACCCGGTAGGGAATGCCGGCGCGGGCGATCTTGCGCTTCGTGCGCAGCAGCCGCTGCGACAGCGTCGCCTCGGACACGAGGAACGCCCGTGCGATCTCCGCAGTCGACAGACCCGCGACCGTCTTCAGCGTCAGCGCCACCCGGCTCTCGAGGGACAGAGCCGGATGACAGCACGTGAAGATCAGCCGGAGCAGGTCGTCGGACAAGGGATCCGGTGCGACGCGGACGGGAGCGTCCGTGATCGCAGACTCCTGGACCTTGGCCCGCTCCGTCAGTCGCCGGCGCAGCACGTCCAGCGCACGCCGCCGGGCCACGGTCGTCAGCCAGGCCCCCGGCGAGCGCGGGATGCCGTCGCGGGGCCAGCGGGCGAGCGCGCGCTCGACCGCGTCCTGGACGCAGTCCTCGGCCAGGTCCCAGTCCCCGGTGAGCCGGATCAGCGTCGCGACGAGCCTGGCTCGTTCCACGGCGGCGACCGAGCGGATCGCCTCCTCCGTCGCCCGCTCGTCGGCGGTCACTCGTTGGGCGTCCAGAACGGACGGAGCTCGAGCTTGCCGCCGTTGGCCTGGGGGTGCCGGGCCGCGATCGCGATCGCCTCGTCGAGGTTCTCGCACTCGAGGATGTCGAAGCCGGCGATCCACTCCTTCGACTCGGTGAACGGGCCGTCGCTGACCAGCACCTCGCCTCCGCTCACCCGCACGGTGGTGGCGTCGTCGACGGGGCATAGCGCGTCTCCGGTGATCCTCTTGCCCTCGACCTCGGCGAGCCATTCGTCGATGGTCAGGTCGCTCTCGGACGGCTCGGCCTCGGCGGCGGCAGCGGGATCGGCGACGACGAACATCATGTACTTCATGGGTCCTCCCGGTTGTCGAGATGTCGTCAGTACGACGATCGGCGGCTGCCCGGATCCGACAGGGGCACCCAGTCGAGCACGATCCGCCACCGGCCGGCGGGTCAGGCAGCCCTCCGCCTGGGATTCCCGCACCGGAAATGGAGCGGCGGATGCTGGGGGTCACGGACAGACTGGCTAGATGCCCGATGTCGCCGACGGCGAACAGTCGACGCCAGGCGCCACCCAGCCCATGAGGTTCAACCGGCGTTCAGCGACGGCGTGTTCGCCATCGCGATCACCCTGCTCGTCCTCGAGCTCGCGATCCCCGAATCCGGTCCCGCGTTGCACCGGGTGCTGGATGCCTGGCCCTTCTACCTCACCTGACGCCCCGGGCACTCAGGGCGGTTCGTGCGCGCTCCCTGTAGTCGCATGGGGGTCGGCTGGTACGTTCACCAGGGCGTGAGTACCTCGGTCACGGACGCACCTTGGTGGGAGGCTGCGGTCTCGCCGGATGAGCGGCGAGCGTTGGGTCGGGCCATGCGCGCCAAAGCCCCGCGCGCCTCGCACGCCGAGTGGTCGCCCAGCGCCGACCGGGACCCGCTCCAAGTGCTCGAGGAGCAGAGCCGG
>DASRTE010000175.1:0-2613 GCA_035656095.1 Jiangellaceae bacterium | reverse complement strand
ACCTGGCCCCCATGGTGGTGCCGGACGCTCCCGCCTTTCGTCGGCCGCTCGCCCGCCTCGGCACGGGTCTCGACCGCACCCGCCGGCGGCCTCAGGGGGACGGCATCGACATCGTCGCGGCGGTCGAGGCGCGGGTGGAGCTACTGGCGGGCTCCCCGCCGGACGAGGCGGTGTACGTCGAGAGCCTCCGGCGGCGACGCGATCTCGCCGTCCTGATCTTGCTCGACATCTCGGGCTCGGCGGGCGAGCCCGGACCGGCGGGCCGGCCCGTGCACCGAGGCCCGTCGTCGCGGCCTCGGCTGCCTGCCTCGTGACGGTCGTGGTGCTGGCATGGCGACGGCACCCCCGCCACCCGGTCCTGCTCATGGTCATCGCCACGACGGTGCTCGTCTGGCAGGACCCGATCATGAACTGGGCGCCCTACGCGGTGTACAACCCCCAGCTCTGGCACTGGCCCGAGACGTGGCCGCTGGTCTCGCTCTCGCCGACCGTCGAGCCGTTCATCGTGATCGGCTACGCCACCTTCTACATGGCGCCCTTCTTCCCGGCCATCTGGATCCTGCGGCGCACCCAGGCGCGTCGGCCGCCGGAGTCCTTCGTATCGCGGCACCCCTTTGTCGCCTGCGGGCCTGATCCTCGCCATCGGCTTCGTGTTCGATGCGTGCCTCGAGATCTTCCTGGTTCGCACGCAGCTGTACGTCTACTCGCAGGTGGTCCCGTTCGGCTCGATCGCCTCCGGCGAGTGGCACCAGTTCCCGCTGATCTGGGAGTCGTCGCTTGTCACGTTGGTGATGATCGCTGCGGGAGTCCTGCTCTACCGCGACGACACCGGCCGCACCCAGGCCGAGAAGCTGGCCCACCGCATCCGTGCCTTTCGGCCGTATCCGGCCCTCGGGACCTTCCTGGTCATGTTCGCCATCGTCAACGTTGCCTACTTCGCCTATGGCGGCGGGTTCGCCGTCATCAGGGCCAGCAAGGCCGCGACGTCGGTCGCGTGCCCCTGGCCGTACCCTGAGGCGAAGGTCTACGACCCGAACGCGTTCTACGAGCAGGTCGGCCAGCCCGGGCCGTATTTCCCGGCATCTGGGCCGGATGGCCGAGCGGCCAGTCGGGCAGGCCGGACGTGGACCCGCCGGCGGACGTCGGGCGCTGCGGAGCCGGTAGTGGCTGAGCGCGGGAGCGCGTGGTCATCACCGGCGCGTCGCGCGGCCTCGGCCTGGCCGCGGCCGCCCACCTCTATGCCCAGCGTTGGACGGTCGTCGCCGCGATGCGCTCGCCCGACGTGGGGCTCGAACGACCACGGGCCGCAACCGGTGCCGCTGCCGGCGACCCGCAGCTCGTCGCCGTCCGGCTCGACCTCGACGACCCGGCCTCGATCGTGGCCGCCGCCGGAGCGATCACCCAGGCCGTGGGTGCCCCGCACGCACTCGTCCACAACGCCGGCGTCGCCGCCGTCGGGTGCGTGGAGGAGATGCCGGCGAGCGTCTGGATGCAGATCTTCTCCACCAACGTCTTCGGACCCGTCCGGCTCACCCAGCAGCTCCTGCCGCCGATGCGGGCGGCGGGGAGGGGGCGGATCGTCGTGGTCTCGAGCCAGGGCGGCGTGCGGGGCATGCCCGCGATCAGCGCCTATTCGGCGGCCAAGGGGGCTCTCGAACGCTGGGCCGAGGCGCTGTCGCACGAAGTCGCGCCGTTCGGCATCGGCGTCACGGTCCTCGTTGCCGGACTGTTCAGGACCGACATCCTCGAGCTGACGCAGACCCATGCCGATCCCGACGGGCCCTACGCCACACTCCACGCCGGACTGAACCGCACCGGCCGCTGGGTCGTGCGCGCGGCCAGGCGTCCGGACCGTTTTGGTCCGGCCCTGGAGCGGGCCCTTCAGGACCGGGCCCCGTTCGCCCGCCACGCCGTCGGGCTCGACGCCCGGCTCGTGCTGCTCGGCAGTCGCTTCCTGCCGGCCCGGTTCTTCCAGCGGGCGGTGGGCCTGGCTATCCGCCTGCCGCAACCGGGGTCGCTACGCACAGACCCGGTGCGGTTGGCCACCGTTGTCCCTCGGGCCGATGAGAGGGAGGCGCTCCGCTGACCGGTGCTCGGTCACGGACGGCGAGCGGCGCCACGGAGGACGCTCTCACGCCCGAGCACGAGCGCGGCGCGGGCACCGACCTTGCGAACGATGTTCTCGTGCATCCACATCGGATCGAACAAGGACCATGCCCGGATGTCGGCGGAGGGGCCCTCGATGCGGACGTCGCCCGATCGGGAACCTTGGGCCAGTAGCTCCTTGAGGTCTCGCAGCAGCGCCGGGAAGTTCTGCCCGAGGTTGGAGGAGGTCGGCGGGGACTCTCGCAGCCAGGCGAGCTGGATGTTGTACTCGTCGCTGAACCGCACGACGACGTTGATGTTGATCCACATCAACGCATCGAGCTTCTCGACGCTCGTGGCGTCCGACGCGAGGACGCTCCGCCAGCCGGATCGGACGGTGGCGGGGAACGTCCCCATGATCGACGCCAGCAGCTCTTCCTTCGAGCCGATCGTGCGATAGACGCTGCCGGTGCTGAGGCTGGCGGCCGCGGCGATGTCCCTGATCGTCGTGGCCTCGTAGCCCCTCCG
>DASRTE010000174.1:0-2385 GCA_035656095.1 Jiangellaceae bacterium | reverse complement strand
GGCTCGGCGAACCCGTCAACGGCTTCCTCGACGTCGGCATCGGTGATCGCAGGCTCGACCTCTCTGGTGGCCAACGACGTCGTGGGTAGCGGAAGCTCGTGTGGTCCGGGTGCACCGAAGTACGTCGTCTCGATCGCATCGGCGCTGGCCGCGACATCGACCATTCGGCCGAGGGCCGCCGGGCTGGTCACAACGGCGCCGTCCGCGAAGGCGACAGAGCCGTTGACGGGCTCGACGTCGGCCTGCTCGGCGATGGCTGTGATCGCCGCCTCCAAAGCGACCCGGTCGACCGACGGCACCGGGTCCACCGCGCCGGCACCAAACAGCGCCCGGACCAACGAGAACGGGTTGGCGCTTGCGCCGGGCACGGCTTCGACAGTGGCCTCGATGTCGATGCCGAGGCCCGACTCCGGTGGCACGATATTGAACGTCTCTTCGCCGTCGGTCACCCGGACAGCAATCGGCGCGTCGACCACAGCGGGCATGTCGGCGGCGAGCTTGGCCTCGGCCTCTG
Organism: Jiangellaceae bacterium; assembly: GCA_035656095.1. Classification (GTDB taxonomy): domain Bacteria; phylum Actinomycetota; class Actinomycetes; order Jiangellales; family Jiangellaceae; genus DASRTE01. The sequence goes on along the minus strand of DASRTE010000174.1, from coordinate 1,871 downwards.
CCCTGGTCAGGCCACCGACGGGCACGCCCAGGACCGTGGCGCCCCTGACCAGGTCGTGCCCCGCGACAAGGTAGGCCGCGACGTAAAGCACAACCGAGACCACGAGCACAGCTCCCGCCACGATCGCCGGACGGCGCCGCCAGAACGGCCTCGGGGGCGAGGCGGCGTCCTCGGGAACGCCTTCGTCCGAGGGTGCATCCCCCAGACGAGTCGGCTGGTCGGTCACACAAGGCACACTTTCACTCGGAATGCGCAAGTAGGAGGGGCTGCCAGCTCATCATGCCGACCGCGGCATCGTAACCGATGACGTCGCTCAGCCGGGCGAATCCGTCACCCTCGGTCGAGGCCGGCGAACAAGTCGGACTCCCAGCCAGTGCCTGGATCCACCGGGCCGGGAGCCCCCTTGACCAGCCGGTAATGCTCCCGGCCCCACATCTCCTGACCGAGTTCGTCGGACATGGCGAAGAACGGGCCGTCGGCGGTCATCTGAGTCGCATGCGCCCGCATCGCAGCCAGCTTGCGCTCGACGAAAACCGTGCCGTCGATCGCAGCCGCAATTGCCTCGTCGGGCACGACGAACGGGAGGTCATCGGCATTCTCGCCTTCGAAGAAGTCAGATCCTTCGGCGGCCAACCGGGGCATCATGTCCTCGAGGACGCTGCGCGCCAAAGCATTCCAGTAGATCTTCGGGATGTCCCACGCCGCGCCCAGGTGGATCTTGTACGACGGCACAGCGGCAAGCGCAGCGCCGTAGGTGGCGACTCGGTGGGCCTGGATGTGGTCCGGGTGCCCGTACCCGCCGTACTCGTCATAGGTCACCAGCACATGCGGCCGGATTTCGCGTATCACCGCGACGAGGAAGTCCGCCGCCTCCCGCAGGTCGGCTCGCCAAAATGCGTCCGGTCTCGTCTCTGCGCGCGGCGCCGCCCGGCCGATTCCTGCGTCGGCCATCCCGCTGTCTCGGTACCTGCCCGGTCCACCGAGGAAGCGGTGGTCGGTGACGCCGAGCTCGGCCATCGCGGCCGCCAGCTCGCCGATGCGGTACTGGCCCAGCCCGTCCTCATGGTTGGCCGCGAGATGGGCCAGCTCAGGCACCAGGACCTCGCCCTCTTCCCCGAGCGTGCAGGTGACGAGCGCGACATGCGCCCCCTCGGCCGCGTACCGAGCCATGGTGACGCCGTTGCCGATCGCCTCGTCGTCGGGATGCGCGTGGACGAGAAGCAGGCGCCGATCGGGTAATGGTTCAGCCACGACGCCAACCCTACGAGGCACTCCGGTCAGTGATGGACGACGACGACGTCCTCGCGGATCGCGGCGTAGTGGCAGGCGGCCTCGTGGTCGACACCCGGGCGGACGACCAGCGCGGGCACCTCCTCGGCACACTTGTCGGTCGCCTTCCAGCAACGTGTGCGAAACCGGCAGCCGCTCGGCGGATTGGCCGGGCTGGGCGGATCGCCGGCCAGGATGATCTGCTCCCGCTGACCCCTGACGGCCGGGTCCGGCACTGGCACGGCTGACAACAAGGCCTGGGTGTAGGGGTGGGCCGGGCGCTCGTAGATCTGCACGTCCGTGCCGAGCTCGGCGAACCGGCCGAGATACATCACCGCGACCCGGTCGGAGATGTGCCGGACCACGGACAGGTCGTGCGCGATGAAGATGTAGGACAGGCCGAACTCGTCCTGCAGCTTCTCCAACAGGTTGACGACCTGCGCCTGCACCGAGACGTCGAGCGCGGACACCGGTTCGTCGCAGATGATGATCTCCGGCCGAAGCGCCAGCCCGCGGGCGATCCCGATGCGCTGGCGCTGACCACCGGAGAACTGGTGCGGGTACCGGTTGATGTGCTCGGGGTTGAGGCCGACGACGTCGAG
>DASRTE010000173.1:0-2802 GCA_035656095.1 Jiangellaceae bacterium | reverse complement strand
CTGGCCACCAAAGACCTCGACGACACCTTCGAGCGGCTGCAGGCCGGCGACGCCGAGGTCGTCCAGGAGCCGACCGAGCAGCCGTACGGCGTTCGCGACTGCGCCTTCCGCGACCCCGCGGGCAACCTGATCCGCATCCAGGAGCTGCGCTGACCTGGCCGGACCGATCAGGAATCGAGAAGCGCGGAAACCGAGCCGCATCTAGCGTGACCGTCATGTGCATAAAGGGACTCACGCAACCTTCCTCCCGAACGACCGGCCCGGCGTCAAACCTCCCGGAGCCACCGGCCGCCAACCCCGGCATCACCGACGACGAGCGCCGCACCATCGTCGAGATGATGGCCGACGGCACCCGCGCCGGCACCAACCTGGCCACCGCGGACCTCGACACCGTCGCGCGGCTGTAGGCCAGCGGCGTCGAGGTCCGTCCAGGCGCCGACCGAGTAGCCGTACGGGTTTGCGACTGCGCCGTCCGACTGGCAGCTGAGACGAGATCGATCTCATGTGCATCGCCACGAGGTGCCCTTGATGCTCCGACGCCACGTCCCCTCCGCCTACCGGCCCGTGCTCGCAAACCGGGTGTTCCGGCGACTGATCCTCGGGTTCGCGGCGCGGTCTCGTCGCTGCTGCACGCGTGGGGCAGCGCGGGCAAGTACACCCTGCTGGCCGAGCTGCTGCCCGAGGAGCAGCGGCTCGCCGCGAACACCCTCGTCAGCTCGCTCAACTTCGCTGCCATGATCGCCGGGCCCGCGATCGCCGGTGTGCTCGTGACGTACGTCAGCTCCGCGCTCGTGCTCGGCCTGGACGCTCTCACCTACGTGTTCCTCGCCGTGCTCGTCGCGCGCACCCGGCTGCCGGAGGCTGGGCGCGTCTCCCCGGTCGACCAGGCGGCTGCCCGCGGCGGGCTCGCGTTGCTGCGGTCCCATCCCGAGCTGCTCGGGCTGCTGACGCTCACCTGGTTCTTCAACCTGCTGTACGGGCCGGTCGAGGTTGCCCTGCCGCTCCACGTGACCGACGACCTGCACACACCGGGCACGCTGCTCGGCCTCTACTGGATGCTGTTCGGCATCGGCGCGGTGCTCGGCGGGCTCGCGGTCGGCGCGCTGCGGCAGCTGCCGCTCTGGCCCGTGACGGTCGTCATCGTGGTCGGCTGGGGGCTCTCGCTGCTGCCGTTCGGGTTCGACGTGCCGACGGTCGTCACCGTCGCGTGCTTCACGCTCGGCGGCGTGATCTACGGACCGTTCGTAGCGCTCTCGGTGACGCTCATGCAGGCGAAGTCGCCACCGCAGCACCTGGCCGCGATGCTCGCATCCCGTAGCGCGGTGCTGCTCACCGCATCGCCGCTCGGCACCGCGCTCGGCGGACCACTGACCACGGCGCTGGGCCCGCGAGCGACGCTCGCCGGTTCGGGGCTCGCCACCGTGGCGCTCGGCGCCGTCGCGTGCGTCCTGCTGCTGGCCCGGCGCAGGTACCGGTTGGCGCGCGAGCCTGGCGCGCCCCTCCCACGGTGTTTCGTCGCTGCGTGGCGAACAGGTGACCAGACGATCAGGAATCAAGAAGCGCGGACCCCCGAGCCGCTCCTAGCGTGACTGCCAGACGAGCCCGACCGACCCACGACCTCAGGAGTGACCATGACCGGCTCTTCCACCCAGGGAATCAAGACCATGGCTTCCATCGAATCCGTCACCCTCGAAGTGGCCGACCCCGCGGCCGCCGGCCGCTTCTACACCGCCGCCTTCGGTTTGGGCAATCAGGTCCGCCTGCGCGCCTCGGAGGCACCGACGACCGGCTTCCGTGGGTTCACGCTGTCGATCACGGTGTCCCAGCCGGCAACCGTCATCGGCCTCATCGGCGCCGCCATCGACGCCGGCGCCACGCCGCTGAAGCCGGCCGCGAAGTCGTTCTGGGGCTGGGGCGGCGTCGTACGAGCCCCGGACGGGACGATCTGGAAGGTCGCGACCTCGGCGAAGAAGGACACGGGCCCGGACACCCGGCAGATCGACGAGATCGTGCTCCTGCTGGGAGTCGCGGATGTGGCCGCGAGCAAGCGGTGCTACGTCGACCGGGGCCTCGCCGTTGGGAAGAGTTTCGGCCGGAAGTACGTCGAGTTCGCCACTCCGTCGAGTCCCGTCAAGCTGGCGCTCTACGGGCGCCGTCACCTCGCCAAGGACGTCGGCGTCTCTCCCGACGGCACCGGATCGCACCGGCTCGTGCTTGGCAGCGATGCCGGGCCCTTCATCGACCCGGACGGGTTCGCGTGGGAGGCCGCACCGGTCTGAGCCGGCCGGCGCGGCACAACTGCACCTCTATGCCAGACAATCCCGACCAGACCCACGACTTCAGGAGTGACCATGACCGGCTCTTTCACCCAGGGAATCAAGACCGTGCTACATCTCGTTTCCGACCTGGCGACGGCCAAGAAGGTGTACGCCGCCCCGCTCCGCGTACCGCCGCAGACCGACAAGTCCTACTACGTCGGTTTCGAGGCCGAGGGCCAGCACATCGGGCTGGTGCCGGGCGGTGGACCGCAGGGCATGACCTCGCCGGTGGCCCACTGGCACGTGGCGGACATCAAGGCGAAGCTGGCCGAGGTGACCGCCGCGGGTGCCACCGTGAAGGAGCCTGCGCACGACGTCGGTGGCGGCCGCCTGGTGGCCACCGTATACGACCCCGATGGCAACGTCCTCGGGCTGATTCAGGACCGATGAGAGAACCAGACGTACTGCTCGAAGCTGGTTAGATCGAGCCGGGCGACGCCGACGGCGACCGCGAAGGCGGCCCCGCGTAACAGATGGAGACACG
>DASRTE010000172.1:0-16755 GCA_035656095.1 Jiangellaceae bacterium | reverse complement strand
CGGCGCTGAGCTGCTCGGGTTGCAGCAGGTTGATGCGGTCGAGGCCTGGGTGCCGTTGTTCCTGTTCTCGGTGCTGTTCGGGCTGTCTATGGACTACCAGGTGTTCCTGGTCAGCCGCATCCACGAACGGTACGGCCAGGTCGGCGACGCGCGGGATGCGGTGGTCTTCGGCGTCGGCGCGACCGCCCGGATTATCACCGGCGCCGCTCTGATCATCGTGGCCGTGTTCTGCGGTTTCGCCGCGGGCGATCTGGCGATGTTCCAACAGATGGGCTTCGGCGTGGCCGTCTCGCTGCTGATCGACGCCACCGTCATCCGATCCGTCGTGCTGCCCAGCGCGATGGTGCTGCTCGGGGATCGCAACTGGTACTTCCCGCGCTGGCTCGAGTGGATCCCGCACCTCGAGGTCGAGGGGCACGTGGAGACGGAACGCCAGCCGAGCCTCGTGTAGCCCCGCGCAGGGCGGCGTGATCGGCGTCAGGTCAGCTGCCGGACCTGCTGGCGGTAGGCGGCCGGCGTTGTCGATGTCTCACGGCGGAAGTGCTGGCGCAGGTTGACAGCGGTTCCGAGCCCGACCCGGCTCGCGATCACCTCGACCGGCAGGGTGGTCGCCTCGAGCAAGTCTTGAGCCCGGAGAATGCGCTGGTGGGTGAGCCATCGCATCGGCGTTGTGCCGGTCGCCTCGCCGAACCGTCGGGCGAACGTCCGCGGGCTCATCGCGGCGAGCCGCGCCAGCTGGCGGACGGTCACGGGTTCGTCGAGATGCACGAACATCCAGTCCATCACCGGTGACAGTGCATTGTCGAATGGCGATACCGGCACGGGCGTGAACGCGAACTGTGACTGCCCACCGTCCCGGTGTGCGGCAGTCACCATTCGCCGTGCGACCTGGTTGGCGATGTCGGGTCCATAGTCCAGGCGGACGATGTGCAGGGCGAGGTCGATCCCGCTGGCAGTGCCGGCCGAGGTGAGCACGTGGCCCTCGTCGACGTACAGGACATCCGGTTCGACCTGCACCTTCGGGTACCGGCGAGCCAGGTCGTCGGTGTCCATCCAGTGGGTCGTCGCCTTCCGCCCGTCCAGGATTCCCGCGGCCGCGAGCGCGAACGCGCCCCCGCAGAACGACACCATCCGAGCTCCGCGGTCGTAGGCCGAGCGCAGGCCGTCGATCAGCGCCCGAGGTGGCTCATGAGGACATGCGGGCACGATCACCGTGTCGGCGTCGTCGAGCACCTCGAGGCCGAAGGGTGGGTCGAGTGTCCAGCCGCCGTTGACCACCAATGGCCGGACGACGCCGGCCAGCCGGTGCTCATACCACTCGACGCCCAGCTCCGGACGGCGCACGCCGAACACCTCGCACGAGATCGCGAGGTCGAACGGGTTGACTCCGGGGGAGAGCACGGTCACGACCCGATGCACCGTGGATCCACCTCCCCGCGCTTGTCGATTGACGATACGCCACTGGCAGGATCGTTTCGTTGCCTGACGCTCCGCCGTCTCGCCGGTGCCACCCAACCGGCGCGACGCTGAGGTTGACGAGGAGGGCCATGGACACTCAGCTCAAGGGTGTGCCGCCGGGCACAGACAGGCATGCATCGGCCGGCCGCGTAGCGGGCGAGGAGCCCGGCGGCGTCGAGTTGCTGCATTTCGCTCAGACGTTGTGTGCCTCCGCGGACCACGCGGAACTGCAGAAACGCTTCAACGCGGGACTCGGTCGGCTGTTCGATCTGCCGATGTGGGGGTTGTACACGCTCGATCCATGGACCGGGCGTCCGCAGTGTGTCGCCTCGATGGGTGTCAGCGACAGCTTCCTGGCCCGCTACGAGCGGGGCGGGCGGGAACTGAACTGGATGCAGGAGCACCTCGATGCCACCGGGCACCCGGTCTACAACATGGCGCTGATGTCGATGGAGGAGTGGCTCGAAGACCCGCTCTACACGAAGCTCAAGTATCTCCACGACATCCGGCACGAGGTCCAGGCGCCCGTTGTCAACCGCGACGGCGTCATCGGGACGTTGCACTGCGGCACGAACGACCCTCGCCGCGGTTTCACGCCGTACGAGGTCCGGTTGACCGAGGCACTGGGCCGTGTGACCGGGACCGTGATCGAAGGGATCGATGCGCGGGCCGGGTTGGAGCGGGAGCGTGACCAGGCAGTCGTCGCCCTGGACGGCACCGGGACCGCGGTGGTGATCACTGACCCGACCGCATCCGAACCGCGCCTGAACGAGGCCGCCCGATGCCTGCTTGCCGAGGTCGTGGACGCAGAACGCGAACTGAACCGAGTGATCACGCGTCCCGGCACCGACCGGGGATTCTCGCGCCACGTCGACGTGGAATTGATGGACGGAGGCACTGGGCTCCTGTACGGCCACTCCAGCTACACGCGGGCCGAGGTCAGCTCACTGATCACGGTCCTGGAGCTTCAGCGCGACCAGGCCGAGATCTCCGCGGCAACGCTGACGGCACTGACGCCGCGCGAGCGGGAGGTGGCGCTGCTCGTCGTCGACGGGCGCTCCGACCGCGAGATCGCGGAAAGGCTGTGCCTCAGTCACCACACGGTCAGCCAGTACGTCAAACGTGTCTACCGCAAGCTGGACGTGGCGTCGCGCGTGGCGCTGACTCGCCTGTTGCTGGACCTTCGGGACCTGGGGCGCCGGGGCTGAGCGATTCGTTCAAGACAGGTCAGGAGCCCGGTACGCACGATCTGTTCACGGATGCGGCCGCGCGGGAAGCCCGTCATGACGACCGTGCGCTGCCCGAGCGATTCACGACATGTGCAGAGAGGCGAGGATTTCGTGATCACCAACGTCTCCAAGATCATGGTACCCGTCGAGGACCAGCAGGCAGCGCTGGAGTTCTGGACCACGACAATGGGATTCGCCGTCGCCCGCGACGAGACCTACGGCGACGAACGCTGGATCGAGGTCAAGCCGCCGCAGCAGGATCTGCTGCTTGTGCTGACCCCGCAGCAAGCCGGGGAACCGCGGCGGACCGTTCCTGATGGGCTACCGCATTCGGACATCTTCTTCAACTGTGCCGACATCGAGCAGACCCACGCCGAGCTCAGTCGGCGCGGCGTGCGGTTCCCGCTGCCGCCGTCCAGACAGCAATTCGGATGGTGGGCACTGTTCGAGGACAACGACGGGACCCGCTACGCCCTGGGCCAATGGGGCGACCACACACCCTCCACACGCTGACGACACGTGCGGAGCGTCAGACCAAGAGACATGCCACACCAAGGATTACCGGAGGCAATCCTGTGTCCGAGCGAGATGACAGCCGTGACACCGGCAGGGCGCCCACCCCTGATCCGGCTCTGCGACGCCTTGACTTCCTCGTGGGCACCTGGCACATCGAAGGGGAGACCTCGCCCGACTTCGCCGGGCCGCAGATGAAGTCGATCAGCACGGAGACGTTCGAGTGGCTGGACGGCGGGTTCTTCCTGGAGCACCGCTGGGATGGCGTGTTCGGTGAGCCGAGTGAGGATCCCGGTCGGGAACTGCCGGGCGGTGCGGTTCAAGAAGGGGTCATGTTCTACGGGTTCGACGGCTCGACAGGCTGCTATCGCACCCATTTCTTCGACGGCAACGGCCCCTTCCACGAGGGAAGCATGTACGAGGGAGAGGTCGCGGACGGCAATCTGAGGTTCACCGGCCCGGCCAGGTTCACACTCTTCGAGAACCCTGACGGTACCGTCACCAACGACTGGGAGCTTCGCGACGACACCGGTCAGTGGCGGCCGTGGCGGCACACGACGATGACCCGGGTCACCTGACCGACGTCGACGACACGAGAGGACGACGTGCTGATGAAGTGGACGCTCGAGGTCGTGTGTGTGCCTGTGTCGGACGTCGACCGCGCCAAGGCCTTCTACGCCGAGCAGCTCGGTTTCGACATCGACCACGACACCGTCCAGAGTGAAGACGTCCGCGTCGTCCAGTTGACTCCGCCCGGGTCGGGCTGTTCGATCGTCGTCGGTAAGGGAGCAGTTCCGGACATGGCGCCAGGCTCGCTCCAGGGCCTGCAGTTGGTCGTGCCCGACATCAGGGCCGCCCACGCGGAGCTCGTCGAGCGTGGCGTCGACGTCACCGACATCCAGGTCTACGGCCCGGACGGCCTGCGCCCGAGCCGTGCCGGGGATGCTCTCGACAACGTCGGCTTCGTCTTCTTCAGCGACCCCGATGGAAACGGTTGGGCGGTACAGCAGATCAGTGCACGTGCGGGCTGACGTCGGCGGGCTCCACGGGCCTCACGATGTCGAATGGTGTCAGAGCCCGACGCACGCGCCGGAATCGACCACCAGGCGTTCTGTTCACGACCACGCTGACCGCGTCGCGTCACCCCGGGTGCGGGCAGCTCACGACAGGAGTATGTGAATGAGAGGTCAAGTGCCAGCCACCGGATTCGACGGCCGACTACTCCGGCCGGGAGACGACGACTACGACGACGCACGAACCGTGTGGAACGCGATGGTCGACCGGCGGCCGGCCGTGATCGCCCAGTGCAGGAGCACCGCCGACGTCGCGGCTGCCGTGCGCTTCGGCCGGGAGCGCGGACTCGAGATCGGGGTTCGCTGCGGCGGACACAGCGTCCTGGGCGTCTGCGTTCCCGACGGCGGGCTGATGATCGACCTGTCCACCATGCACGCGGTCCGGGTCGACCCGGACGCGCGTCGAGCCTGGGTTCAGGGAGGAGCCCAGCTCGGCGCCCTGGATCGGGCCGCCCAGCGGTTCGGTCTGGCCACGACGGCCGGGAACGTCTCGTACACCGGTGTGGGCGGCCTCACGCTCGGCGGCGGAATGGGCTGGCTGGCCAGGAGGTTCGGCTTGGCCTGCGACAACGTCGAGGCGTTCGAGGTCGTGACCGCCGATGGCTCGACGGTGCGTGCCAGTGCATCGGAGAACAGCGGCCTGTTCTGGGGCCTGCGCGGTGGTGGAGGCAACTTCGGTGTCGTGACGGAGTTCGAGTTCCGGCTCCACCAGATCGGCACGGCCGCGCTGATCGCCGACTACTTCTACAGCCACGCCGAGGCACCTGTTGCCCTGCGCCGATGGCGCGACCTCATCGACGACGCGCCGGCCCACGCGACGCTCACCGCATGGGTGGGCACGAGCGGCGAGTGGCCCTCCCTTCCCCGAGAACTGCACAACCAGCCGCTCGCGGGTGCCGGGTTCGTCTGGGTCGGCGATCCCGACGAGGGACGGCGCCTGCTCCCGACGTTCTCCGATCTCGGCCGGCCGGTGGCACAGAGCGTGGAGGAGATGACGTACCTGGAGCTCCAGAGCATCGACGACGACGGGCACCGCCACGGACTGCGACGGCGATACTGGAAGGGCCACTACCTGCCGCAGGTGCCCGATGCCGCCATCGATGCGTTCCTCAACCAAGGCATGCCGGAAGGGGACGGCGCCGGCGACCGGTCGATGCTTCCGGCTGCCTCCTTCCAGTCCTACGGAGGAGCCATCGCCTCGCTGTCCGACGACGAGTCCGCTTTCAGCCATCGCGAGACGATGGTCGAGTTCGTCGCAGCCGCCGGCTGGACGGACCCGGCCGAGGACGAACGGCGGATAGCGGCCGCCCGCCGCTTCGGCGCCGCGATCGAACCGTTTGCCAGCGGCGTCTACGTGAACGTCCTCAGCGACGAAGGCGAGGAGGGCGTGCGGCGGGCCTATCGGCCCGACAAGCTGGTGCGGCTGGCGGCGCTGAAGCACCGGTACGACCCGGAGAACGTCTTCCACCTCAACCACAACATCCGACCTGTCCCGAGCTCTGCGTCATGACACCCGCTCAGCGATGCCCTGACTGTTCGTCCTGACCGCGGTGTCGTGTTCTGCTTCGCGGCCGAATCCAGACCGGGGGAGCCATCGCGGGAGGAGCATCGCGATCAGCAGGATCGGGGCGCTCAGCGCCACGACCATGGTCGACACCGCGAACCACGCCGACCCGAGCGCGAGCGTTCCGAACACCGCCAGCGCGAAGACCTCGCTGAACAGGCCGGAGACCGAGGTGACGGTCGCACGGGCCGGTCCGGTGATCGCATCTTGCAGGCGGGCCTCCGCCACGATCATCACGTTGGCCGCGATGCCGTAGCCGACGGCGATCACCGCGAAGCCGAGCCACCGGCCCTCCATGGCGCCGAGCGCCATCAGGATCGCCGCGCCGGCCAGCGCCCACGCCATGGTGCGGCCGCCCATGCGCGCGGTCCGACCGGCCAGCGCGGTCCCGATCGCTGGTCCGGCCACGGTCAGGGCAACCATCAGCGGCACGGCTTCGGTCGATGCGCCGTGCTCGCGGGCGACGAGCGGGAAGTACTCGTCGAACGCCAGTAGGCCCAGCATCGAGACGATCAGGGCGGCGTGGCGAACGAGGGGAAGACGCCTGACCTCGGACAGACCGGACTGCAGCATGACGACGTAACGGCTGACGAGGCCACCGATGAGGTCCGGCAACTCGTCGAGATCGTCGGCCTCGACCGCGCGCGGTGCTGACGGCAGCGAGAGCGCAAGAAGCGCCTGTGCCAGTGCGACGCCCACGCTGACCCAGCCGACAAGGGTGTAGCCGCCCAACGCGAACAGCGGAGTTGCCAGTGCGGTTCCGACGAGCGTGGCCACCATGGCCAGCGAGTTGGCCCAGCCCATCAGTCCGGCGTAGTGCGACGCCGCGTTGCAGGCCGCGAGTTCGTCGTACAACAGTGCCTGGAACGTCCCGGACATCAGCGCACCACTGGCACCCCAGAGCACGAACCCGGCGGCGAAGGCGGCATAGGACGGGACGGCGATCCACAGCGAGAAGCCGACGGCGTACAGCAGTGAGCTGAGAACCAGCAGGGCACGTCGCGAGACGGCGTCGGCCCAGGCGCCGGAGGGAATCTCCAGGACGAACGCGGTGACCGACCAGATCACCAGCAGCGACGAGATCTCCGCGGTGGACAGGCCGTTGTCGCTGAACAGCAAGGCGTAGACCGCGTACAACGGGATGAGATCGCGGACGGCGAAGTAGGCAACGGCCCGCCCGCCGAGGCCACGTGGGGGGCGAGTCATCGTCGCCACCCAGCTTCCCGGGCTGGAGTGCGCTGACCGGGCTCGGGACGCGGTCAGTCCGGGGTCAAGGCTGAGCTGCGGGGTAGATCATGGCTCGACTGTCACAAGGGCACCCACAGGGCTGTCAACGGAGTTTTCGGCCGTGGAGTCAGGGCTTGCGGGCGACGCTCGCCCAGCCATAGACGCTGTTGACGTCGTCCGGCGGCTCGTCCGGCCGCCAACCCAGGATCGGCACGACGCCCGGGTCGACGAGGTCCAGCCCGGCGGAGAACCGCTCCGTCTCCGCGCGGCTGCGCGGCACGTACGGGATGCCCGACTGCTCGGCCGCCGCGGCGAGGCCGGCCATCGCGGGCGGGTCGAAGTCGGCCGACGGATGGGTGAGCGTCAGGTAGCTGCCAGAGGGGAGCGCATCCATCAGCGTCGAGACGATGCCGTACGGATCGTCCGCGTCGTGGAGGTGCATGAGAATTCCGACCAGCATCAGCGCAACCGGCTGGGTGAGATCCAGGGTCTCCGACAGAGTCGGATCGGCCAGGATGGACTCGGGTTCGCGAAGATCGGCCTGGATGAAGGCCGTCTTCCCGGTGGGGCTACCCGTCATCAGCGCTCGCGCGTGCGCAAGGACGATGGGGTCGTTGTCGACGTACAGTACCCGGACCTCGGGGGCGATCTCCTGGGCGACCTCATGGACGTTGTTGGCCGTCGGGATACCGGTGCCGATGTCCAGGAACTGCCGGATGCCCGCGTCAGCCACGAGGTATCGGACGGCGCGAGCCAGGAAGGCGCGCTGGGCGCGCACCATGAGCGGCAGGGCCGGGACGTTCTCGATCAGAGCAGCACCGACGGCGCGATCGGCACCGAAATTGTCCTTGCCACCGAGCAGGAAGTCGTACACCCTTGCCGACTGCGGCACGTTGGGGTCGACCTCGGGCCGTGCGGCCTCTGGACCGACACCCTGAGAGCCACGATCCCGCTGCATCGAACGCCTCCTCCTGACGGGTCACCGAAGCCCCCGGTTCGATGAAACTATGGCACAGGAGCCAATCAGGCGCTCTGCCAACGACGACCACGACCGAGCCGGCGCTACCGTGCCACGGGTGAGATCTGATCGCCCCGAGGATGACATCGCCGCACACCTGCGTCGGCTGCGCCTCCGCGCTCTGCGTGACCGGCTGCGGGAGAGCATGTTGTTCCTGCCCGGGCTCATGCTGCTCGGCTCGGTGGTCGTGGCGCTGGTGCTCGCCCAGGTCGATGAGGCGCACCAGGAACGGCCGTTGCCGTGGGCGTTCACGTTCGCGCCGGACACGGCGAGCACCCTGCTCAGCACCATCGCCGGTGCGACGATCACCACGGCGGGTGTGGTCTTCTCCCTGCTGGTGGTCTCGCTGCAACTGGCCAGTGGGCAGTTCTCGCCGCGGGTGCTGCGTGGATTCTGGCGGGACCGGGTCGGTCAGGTGCTGGTCGGGCTGCTGCTGTCCACCTTCGCGTTCTGCGTCCTCTCCCTCGCCAGGCTCGATCCGGACGCGGAGCGGGCGCCGGCACTCACGGTCATGTTCTCGCTGCTGCTCGCGCTGGCATCGGTCATGTGGATCGTGGTCTACCTGGACCGGATCAGCCGCCAGCAGTACGTGGGCCGAATCATGGCTCGCGTTGTCGACGAGACCCTCGATCTCGTGCGGGAGCTGCCGTACGGGCGGCATGTCGGAATGCGCGTGGGCGAGGACGTCGCCAGTCCAGACGTGGCCGAGCTGGGCGAGCCGTTGATCGTCCGGTCGCCCGGTGACGGCTGGGTTCAGCAGATCAGCCGGCGCGCGGTGATCGCCGCGGCACCCGCGGGCAGTGTGGTCAGGCTCGAGACCCGCGTCGGCGGATACCTGGTGCGGGATGCTCCGCTCGCGTCCATCTGGCCACCTCCTGCAGAGCCGGCGGCGGCGGGCGCCCTGATCCGCTCGGCCGTGATCCTCGGCAATGCCCGCACCATGCAGCAGGACATCGACTTCGGTCTGCGCCAGCTCAACGACATCGCGCTGCGCGCACTGTCTCCGGCGGTCAACGACGCGACCACGGCCACCGAGGTGATCCTGCGGATCGGGTCGGTCATGCGCCCGCTGGTGCAGGCCGACCTGCCCGGGCAGTCGCTGCGTGACACGCATGGCCGCATCCTGCTCACGCCGTTCGACCTCGACCACGGCGAATACATCGGGCACGCGTTCGACCAGCTCAGGCTGTATGCGGCGCCCCATCCTCAGGTGCTGGTGGCGATCGCGCGCACGCTGCGCATGCTGCGCGGCGCCTGCCTCCTGGTCGGTGGCCCGAAGGAGATCATTGCAGCTCTCGACCACCAACTAGCCCTCACCGTCGCAGGTTGCGCCCCCGGGATGCTTCCCGAAGACCGCGCCCGGGTCGAATCCGCCGCTGCCCTGTGATCCGCGCCCCGGCTACGGTGACCATGGACCGAGGGGAGTTGACGTGATCGCGCGAATGTGGCGCGGCAAGGTTCTCACTGAGCGCGCGGCGGAGTACGTCGAGTACATCACCGGCACCGGGATCAAGGAGTACAGGCAAACGCCTGGCAACCGAGGTGCGCAGATGTGCACACGCGATCTCGGCGACGGTAGAACCGAGGTGATCACGCTGAGTTGGTGGGACTCGCTCGACAGTATCCGGGGCTTCGCCGGTGACGACATCGAGGCCGCAGTGTTCTACCCCGAGGACGACGACTACCTCGTCGACCGCGATAGTCGGGTTGCCCACTTCGAGGTGCACAGCGACTCGTGACCGTGGCCACCGGACCGGCGTGCCAACCAGTTGGTCGGGGTGGCGGGATTTGAACCCACGACCTCTTCGTCCCGAACGAAGCGCGCTACCAAGCTGCGCCACACCCCGAAGTTGCCGGCACAGCATATCCGAGCGCGACAGCGTCCTTGAAATCCGTTCAGGCTGCGCGGTCGGCGGCGGTCATCGCCCAGATCGACAGCGTCCAGACCTCGAACGGCATCGTCCGCCACCGGCGCATGCCGAGCTTCTCCATCACACGCGAGGACCGTACGTTCGCCTCGATCGTGATGGAGATCAGCCGGTCCAGGCGCAACGTGTCGAAGGCGAGATCACGGCACACCAGGGCCGCCTCGGTCCCGAGACCGCGGCCCCAGGCGGCACGGGCGAGCCTCCAGCCGACCTCGACCTCGTCGGGGAGGGCTCGATGGTGCGAGAGCCCGCAGAAGCCCACCAGCTCGCCGGACATCCGGCTTTCGACGGCGTAGAGACCGTATCCGCGGTGCAGCCACGAGGCCTCGATGCGGTCGACGAAGGCATCACTCTGCTCCCGACTCAGTGGCAGCCGGGCAACGTGCTCGGTGACGGCCGGATCGGCGTTGATCATCGCGAACGCGGCACGGTCGTCGGACTGCCACGTGCGCAGGACGAGCCGCTGGGTCTCGACCCGCGCCGGGATGCGCAGTGTCACGCCGCTGTGAGGGTGAGCAGCGTCGCCTCCGGGAAGCACGCGAAGCGGACGGGCGCGTACGGCGAGGTGCCCAGGCCGGCCGACACGTGAAGCCACGACGACTTCCCGCCGTCCGCAGCCCGGTGCCGCGCGAGACCCCTGGCACGCCGGGTGTCGAGATCGCAGTTGGTCACCAGTGCGCCCCACCCGGGTACGCAGAGTTGCCCGCCGTGGGTGTGCCCGGCCAGCACCAGCCCATAGCCGTCGGCCGTCATCGCGTCGAGGATCCGCTGGTACGGCGCATGCGTGACACCGATGGCGACGTCCGCCCGATCGGGTGGACCGGCGATATCCGTGTACCGGTCCAGCCCGGTGTGGGGGTCGTCGACGCCCGCGAACGTCAACGTTCGCCCGTCGACTGCGAGGGAGGCGCGAGCGTTGGTGAGATCGACCCAGCCCGCGTCGACGAACCCGTCGCGCAGGTCCTTCCAAGGCAGGTGGCCGCCGTGCACGTGCCGGTGCCGGTCACTCGGCAGCAGATAACGGGCCGGGTTCTTGAGCTTGGGTGCGTAGTAGTCGTTGGAGCCGCCGACGAAGACGCCCGGCCGGTCCATCAGCGGCTCCAGCGCGTTCAGGACGGTCGGCACGGCGTGCTGATGGGCGAGGTTGTCGCCGGTGTTGACCACGAGGTCGGGCTCGAGGGCAGCCAGCCCGCGCACCCACGCCTTCTTACGGTCCTGGCCGGGTGTCATGTGCAGATCTGACACGTGCAGGACGCGCAACGGGCGGCTTCCCGACGGCAATACCGGGACGTCGAAGCGCCGGAGCCGGAACGCCCGGACCTCGTAGCCCGCGGCGTAGGCGAGGCATCCGGCCGCGGTGGCGCCGAGTCCCAGCGCGATCCGCGCGGCCGTCGACATCGGGAGAACCGGCACCGGCCAAGGCTGCCACACCGAGCCACCAGGTCCCGAATCCACACCTGAACACCGGTAGTAGCCGTACGTCGTCGGGGTAAGAGCCGTCCATGTCGACACTGCTGCCCGCTGTCTCCCGATCGCTCTGGCTCGACCGGCCCGGCCGTCCCGACCACCCGCCCCTGAGCGGAGACCGTGACGCCGATGTCGTCGTGGTCGGCGCCGGCATCACCGGCCTGACAACGGCCGCGGTCCTGGCCCGCACCGGCAGGCAGGTGGTGGTCCTCGAACGAAGGTCCGTCGCGGCAGTCGCTTCCGGCAACACGACGGCCAAGGCCACCGTGCTGCACGGGCTGCGGTATGCGGAGATCATGCGCAAGCACGGGACGCCCGTCGCTCGGGCCTATGCCGCCGCCAACGAGGCAGGCCTGAGGTGGCTGGTCGACGAAGCGCGCTTGGCCGACGCCGAGGTCGAGATCCGTCCGGCCTACACGTACGTGACCGACGACAGACGCCGGCGTGACATCGATGACGAGGTCGCCGCCCTACGGGACTCGGGAATCGACGCCGAGTCCACCACGGTCACCGGGCTGCCGTTCGACGTCGCCGCAGCGGTCCGTGTGAACGACCAGGCCCAGTTCGACCCGGTGGTCCATCTCGACCGCCTCACACGCGAGGTCGTCGCGGCCGGTGGTGCCGTACACGAGGCGAGCCCGGTCGAGTCCGTCCACGACGGCTCGCCCTGCCGGGTCTCCGTGCGTAGGGGCCACACTGTCCGAGCCGAACACGTCGTGATCGCAACCGGCATACCCTTCCCGCACCGCGGCCTGTTCTTCGCCAGGGTCGAACCCCTGCGGTCGTACCTGCTTGCGCTCCCCCTGGAAGGTCCGGCTCCGCAGGGCATGTACCTGTCGGCCGACCGGGTCGTTCGGACGTTACGGACCGCCGTCGGGGCCGACGGAACCAGGTACCTCATCGCCGGTGGCGAAGGGCACAAGGTCGGTCACGAGACGCACACCCGCACCCATCAGGAACGACCTGCCCGATGGGCGCTCGACCACTTCCCGGTCCGTGAGGTCACGCACCGGTGGTCGGCTCAGGACTACCGATCTGCGGACCTGCTTCCCTTCGTCGGCCCTGCGTGGCCAGGCACGCGGCACGTGCTGACAGCCACGGGATTCGACAAGTGGGGAATGACCAACGGCACCGCGGCCGGCCTCGCGCTCGCCGGCCGGATCACGGACCAGCCGGTGTCCTGGCAGGACACCTTCTCGTCGAACCGCTTGACGCTGCGACAGTCGGCCGTTGCGCTCGCGTCGATGAACACCGACGTCGCGGTTCGGCTGGTCTCCGGATGGCTGAGGCCCGACACCGGACAACGTGCACCTCACGAGGGCTCCGGACGCGTCGAGCGGCGCGGCATCACCAAGGTCGCGCGCAGCCGGGTCGACGGTGAGGAGCGTGCCGTCAGTGCGACGTGCACTCATCTGGGCGGCATCGTGGAGTGGAATGACGCCGAACGGTCCTGGGATTGTCCGCTCCACGGATCACGCTTCGCCGCCGACGGGCAGGTCCTCGAGGGGCCGGCGACCCGCCCCCTTCGGCCCTGTGACCCGTCAGTGGAGGACCCGCACACCTGAGGTCTGCCGGCCCGTGCTGTCGATGCGCTGGGTCACCCCGACGTCCTGTCACACTTGATCCATGGACTCGCTGAAAGAGCGGCTGAGGAACGACCTGACGGCGTCGATGCGGGCCCGGGACGAACTGCGCATGTCGACGCTTCGGATGGTGCTGACGACCATCACAACCTCCGAAGTCGCCGGAGCAACGGCCCGCGAGCTCAGCGACAGCGAAGTACTGGCGGTTCTCACCAAGGAGGCCAAGAAGCGGCATGAGGCCGCCGACGCCTTCCGCTACGGGGGCCGGAACGACCGCGCGGAGCGCGAGGAGGCCGAGGCCGGCGTCATAGCGGAGTACCTGCCGGCTCCGTTGTCCGACGACGAACTGGTGGCAATGGTCGACGCCGCCGTCGCCGAGACGGGAGCGTCGTCTCCTCGCGAGATGGGTGCCGTGATGAAGGTGCTCCAGCCGCGAACCGCCGGCCGAGCCGACGGCGCCCGCGTGGCCGCGGCGGTCAGGACGAGGCTGAACGCCTAGCGATCCCGCTGGCCCGTAGACGTCACCGTTTGGTGGGTGAGGTGAGCTCGAGGGCGACGAGTTCGGCGATCTGGGCCGTGTTGAGGGCCGCGCCCTTGCGAAGGTTGTCGCCGCACAGGAACAAGTCGAGCGCCCTGGGGTCGTCGAGGGAGCGCCGCACCCGGCCGACCCACGTCGGGTCCGTGCCGACGACATCGGCCGGCGTGGGGAACTCGCCGCGCGACGGGTCGTCGTAGAGCACCACGCCTGGAGCGTTGCGCAGGATCTCCCAGGCGCCGTCGGTCGTGACCTCGCTCTCGAAGACGGCGTGGACGGCGACCGAGTGCGTAGTGACCACAGGCACCCGGACACAGGTGGCGGACACCCGGAGCTCCGGCAGATCGAGGATCTTGCGGGATTCGTTGCGGACCTTGAGCTCCTCCGAGCTCCAGCCGTCGTCCCTCGGCGACCCTGCCCACGGCACCACGTTGAGTGCGAGCGGCGCGGCGAACGGGCCCAGCTCGTCACCCACGACCCGCCGGACATCGCCGGGATGGGTCCCGAGCTCACGGTTGCCAGCGACCTTCTGGATCTGGTCGTGGAGGGTGTCGATTCCGGCCTGACCAACCCCGGATGCCGCCTGGTAGGAAGCGACGACGAGCTCGGTGAGACCGAACTCCGAGTGCAGCGACCCCATCGCGACGATCATGGACAGCGTCGTGCAGTTGGGATTGGCGATGATCCCCTTCGGCCGGTTGCGCGCGGCCCGGGCATTGACCTCGGGGACGACGAGAGGGACGTCCGGGTCCATCCGGAAGGCGCCGGAGTTGTCGACGACCACGGCCCCCCGATCGGCGGCCACCGGCGCCCATTGCGCCGAGACGTCGTCGGGCACGTCGAACATGGCGACGTCGACGCCGTCGAAGACCTCGGGTGTCAGGGCAACCACCTCGGCGTCCTGGCCGCGGACCGGTAGCCGGCGTCCCGCCGACCGCGGTGACGCCACCAGCCGGATCTCGCCCCACACGTCCTCGCGGGTCGAGAGCAGGTCGCGCATGACCGTGCCGACGGCCCCGGTCGCGCCGATGACGGCCAGCGTGGGCTTGCGGGAGCCCGTCATCGTCCGGTCCCTCCGTAGACGACCGCTTCCACCTCCGCAGCGCCGAGCTCGAACGCGCCGTGGACGGCACCGACGGCGAGGTCCACGTCGTCGGCTCGGACGATGACGCTGATCCGGATCTCCGACGTCGAGATCATCTCGATGTTCACCCCGGCGGACGCGAGCGCGCCGAAGAAGCGCGCACTCACCCCCGGGTGGCTGCGCATGCCTGCACCGACGAGCGACACCTTGCCGATGCCGTCGTCGTACCGAAGCGACTCGAACCCGACCTGGGCCTGGACGCCGTTCAACGCCTCCATCGCGCGGCGCCCGTCGGCGTTGGGGAGGGTGAAGGAGATGTCGGTTCGGTTCGTCGCCGCCGCCGAAACGTTCTGGACGATCATGTCAAGGTTGATCTCGGCTGCGGCCACGGCCTGGAAGATCGCCGCAGCCTCCCCGACCTTGTCGGGCACACCGACGATCGTGATCTTGGCCTCGCTGCGGTCGTGGGCCACACCGGAGATGATCGGTTGCTCCATGTCGGGCTCGTCACTTCCTTCGGAGTGGTCGGACACCCAGGTGCCGTCGAGGGTGGAGAAGCTCGACCGGACGTGGATCGGCAGCCCGTACCGGCGGGCGTACTCGACGCACCGCAGGTGGAGGACCTTGGCGCCGCTCGCCGCCATCTCGAGCATTTCCTCGTAGGTGATACGCGGCACCCGGCGGGCGCTGGGAACGATGCGGGGGTCCGCGGTGAAGATGCCGTCCACATCGGTGTAGATCTCGCACACGTCGGCATCGAGGGCCGCGGCCAGAGCCACGGCGGTGGTGTCGG
This sequence comes from Jiangellaceae bacterium, assembly GCA_035656095.1. Classification (GTDB taxonomy): domain Bacteria; phylum Actinomycetota; class Actinomycetes; order Jiangellales; family Jiangellaceae; genus DASRTE01. The sequence continues at coordinate 1,283 of DASRTE010000172.1, read as the reverse complement.
ATCCGCCGCGGCCCAGGGTGGTGATGTCCTTGCTGTCCTGGCTCACGCCCTGGAAGCCCGCCACGATCGCGACCGCGCCGTCGTCGAGTGCCTGGCGGATGCGCCCGGGTGTGACGTCGATGATCCGCGCCTGTCCGTGTGCGGAGGTGGTGATGACGCCGGCCTGGCTGCCGGTGAACGACCGCGCCTCGTGACCGAGGTCAGAGATGGCCATGGCCAGCAATGCCATCGAGATCCTCTCACCGGCGGTCAGGAGCATGTCGAGCTCGCGGCCCGCGGGCAGCGGCGAGACCTGCTCGGCCAGGTCGAGCAGGTCATCAGTCGTGTCGCCCATCGCGGAGACGACGACCACGACCTCATGACCCGACCTGCTGGTGGCCACGATCCGCTGCGCTACCCGCTTGACGGCGGCGGCGTCGGACACCGACGAACCCCCGTACTTCTGGACGATCAGGCCCACGCGGCGGTCCTCCTCACGGCTGCTCGCGGCCGGGTCGACGGCATGGCGAGTCTAGGCGACCCTCCGAGGCCACCCCGGTCCGTCCGCATCCCGGGATTCAGCGGTCGACGGCCTCGGCCACGACATCGGCGAGCAGGTCCTGCTCTGCCTGTGTCTCGTCGTCGAGCTCCGCGTCGAGGCGGGTGTGGGCGATCAGGGAATGCAGGCCGCGAAGGGCGGCCGTCGCGTGGTTACCCCAGTGGCTGAGGTAGGAGAACTGCCACCACCACAGTGCCTCGACGGTGTCGCCCGCTCGGTAGTGCTGCAGCCCGTGGAGCAGGTCGCCGGCGATGTCGGTGAGGTCGTCGGACAGGCGGTAGGGCACCACCTCGGTGGGTGCGACCACGGGGTCGAACACCTCGGCGTAGTCGTCGACCGGACCCAGCAGCTCCGCGAGCCGCTCGCGAAGCTCCGCCAGGTCGGGGTCGAAGCCGGCGTCGGGCTCGTACTCCTCGGGCGGCACCACGTCCACGATCGCGCCCAACCGGCCCCCGGCCAGCACCAGTTGGCTGACCTCCAGCAGCAACAGCGACAAGGTGCTGCCCGGGTCGTCTCCGCGGGCGATCTCACGCAGCGCCACCAGGAAGCTCTCGACCTGATCGGCGATCTCAGCGGCGAACTCGGAGTAGTCCTCGGTGGCGTCCGGCTCAGACATCGAGCAACCTCCGCCCCTCGAACGCACGTCCCAGCGTGACCTCGTCGGCGTACTCGAGGTCTCCTCCTACCGGAAGTCCACTTGCCAGCCGGGTGACGCGCAACCCCATCGGCTTGATCATTCTGGCCA